>JBOGID010000342.1:0-3626 GCA_050742295.1 Acidimicrobiales bacterium
GCGTGGGGAGCACTGGGGCCGACCGGTGTGCTCCGCTGGTGCATTGGTGTGCCAGCGCCTGGGCTTCGGGCCGACCTGCGGGTGACCGGACCGGCGAGAACCAGCGAGCCGGCCCGGTCGTTCAGCCGCTCAGCCCACGAGCAGGCATTCGTACGTGTGCAGGTCGATGTAGGAGATGCGCTCGCACGTCTCGGCCAGCTGCCGAGCCAAGGCGTCGGTCTCGGGCAGCCCGCTGTTGACCCGTGCGTCCTCCTCGGTCGGGAACTCGACGATGGAGATGTACCGGCCGGGCTCCTGGCCCACGGCGCAGACGGTGGCCGCGGTGACGGTCCTCCGTCCCTTGGTCGCCGTGAGCCACTCGCCGATGAGCCGGTGCACCTCGTCGGGACGGTCGGTGGTGAAGTCGACAAGTTGGACGAACGACGACGCGTTCATTTCCGTACCTCCAGGATCAGGGTGAACGGGGTGAAGGGCATCAGTCGCGGGCTGCGGACGGGGGCCCGCCCCGCGCCTCGGCCCGGTTGCGCAGCACGGCGCGGACCCCGATGGCCGCCGCCACCAGGAGGACGAGGATGCCGGGGATGACGAGGCCCCAGGAGCGTCCGCCCGCGGGCCGGGGGGTCACGGTGGCCACGGCCAGGTCCTGCAGCTCGGTGGCGGCGTTGCCGGGGCGGCTGGGGTCGGCCCAGAAGGCGAGGTAGCCGTCGGGCCGGGACAGCACGGCCAGCTGGTTGCCGAGCTGGGGGATGGCCTGGGGGCCGCCCTGGCCGATGCGGGAGTCGAACGCCTGCTCCGAGACAGGGGCGGTCGAGAACGTCAGGCCGCCGTCCCAGGACGAGCCGACGACGGGCCGCACCAGCACGTCCTCGGGGTCGCGGCTGCGGTCGTAGAACAGCACGTCCACCCGGCCGTCAGGGGCCACGTCGATGGCGGGCAGGAACTGGCTGCGGGCCCTGGGCCCGACGGTCACGGGTGGCGACCAGGTGGCGCCCCGATCCTCCGAACGGGCCACGAACACGTCCCGGGCGTCGCCCGTGCCGCCGTCCCAGGCCGCGTAGATCCTGCCGGAGGGGTCGAGAGCGAACGAGGGGCCGGGCGAGAGGTCGATGACGACCCGCTGGGGCACCGGCACCTGGTCGGCCACCACCGTCACGGGCCCGAACGACGAGCCGCCGTCGGACGACCGCCAGGCCACGATGCGCCAGTGCCCGGCCGGCGGGGGGCCACCGGCGCCGTCGTGGCGGGCCTCGTAGTTGTCGACGTCGTCGCCGTAGTCGAGGGCGCCCACGAAGACGTGCTGGGCCGTGCCGCTGCCGTCGATGAGCACGACGGGATGGGCGGGCCGTGTCGACGGTTCGCTCACCGCCACCGGTGGGGAGAAGGTCAGCCCGCCGTCCTCGGAGCGCACGACCATGAGGGGGTTGGGGCCCGGTTCGAAGCCGAGGGGCCGGTCGGCGTTGGCGGGCGGGGTCTGCACGTAGGCGACGACGACCCGGCGGCCGCTGACCGCGAAGTGGGCATGGAACGCCTCCGCCCCCGCCACCTTCACCGGCGGTCCCGACGCGGCCTCGCCCTCGAAGCGCTGGAGCCACACGCCGAGGGGTTGGTTGTAGCGGCCGCCCGAGGCCGAATAGAGCACGTACATGCGGCCGTCGGCAAAGGCCACGTCAGGCCAGAAGCAGTTGGGGGCGTCGGGGGCGAGGGGGAGGGCCAGCTGCTTCCACGTGACGCCCGCGGTGGTCGACAGGTGCAGGGAGCAGGAGAACCGGGGGCTGTCGATGCGGTCGGCCACGACCACGACCGACGGACGGGTGGGGTCGAAGGCGACGGCCGGTGAGTTGTGGTTGTCGATTCCGGGCCGGTCGGCGTTGACGAACCCCTGGGCCGACGTGCCCATGCGGGCCGGTTCGGGCCGCAGCCCGGCGGCGGCGAGGAGGAGGCCGGCGAGGACGATGGCCGCCCCCGCCAGCTGGGTCAGACGGTGAGCCACACGCTGTCCCACCGCTGGTCGCCGCCCAGGGCAGCCGCCTCGAAGCCCCGGACCCGGGGGGAGGCCAGCCACTCGGTGCGGATCGACGCAAGAGGGACAGCAGTGAACCGCTCGGCCACGACCACGTTCATGATGTCGGCCGCGCCCCGCCGGGCGGTGTCGGTGGAGGGGTTGGCGTAGGTGCGGTCGTAGAGCTCGTCGACCTTGGCACCCCCGCCGACGGAGCCGGCGAAGGCCAGATTGCCGCCCGGGCGGATGGTGAAGAACCGGCACATCGAGCACGGGTTGCCGTCGTCTTGGATCTGGCTCGCCAGGTAGAGGTCGAAGGTGGCGTTGTTCACCCGCACGAAGGCGCCCCCGTCGGGCGTGGGGTCGACGATGTTGACGCCGATGCCGACCTGGGACAGCTGGCTCTTGACCGCGTCGGCCCCCTTCTGCTGCTCCGTCGGCCGGGCCATGATCAGGGTGAGGGCGAGGGCCCTGCCGTTCTTGACCCGCACGCCGTCGGGCCCGGGGCCCCAACCGGCCTGGTCGAGCAGCCGCTTGGACTCGGTGAGGTTCTGGTTGGGCGCCCTGACCCGCTCGGCCGAGTCGGCCAGCACGAGGTCGGGGATGAGGCTGCTGTTGTCCTCCCCGTCCTCGGGCCAGCCCGCCTTCTGCACGGCCTTGCGGTCGATGGCGAGGGAGATGGCCTTGCGGACGTTGTCGTCCTTCAGGGTGGCGAACTCGTCGATGCCGCCCGCGTTGAGGAGGAGGAACTGGGCCCGGAACGGCTGGGAGAACTTCAGCTGGTCGGTGCGACCCGACACCTTGGGAAGGAACTCGTAGGCCACGTGCCCGACCAGCTCGACCTGGCGGGTGGCGAGGAGCCGGCCCGCGTCGCGCTCGGGGCCGAACCGGAAGGTGAGGGACTTGAGCTGGGGAGCGCCACCCCAGTAGCCCTCGTAGGCCTTGACCACCAGGCGGTCGCCGGGGTTGTAGCTCTCGAACTTGAACGGGCCCGTGCCCGTGGGCGTGAGTGCGGGCTCGCCACCCGGCCCGGCCTGGGTACCGGCGGCCTGGATGCCCATGTTCGGGTTGGCCAGCTGCTCGGCCAGACGGGCGTTGGCCGTCGTGAGGTTGATCTCGACAGTGCCGGCGTCGACGGCCTTGGCCGTGCCCGGATCGAGGCCGCGGGGGCGGGTCTGGCGCTGGGCGACGGTCTCGAGCGTCTCGACCACGGCCTGGGCGTTGAGGGGCTGGCCATTGTGGAACGTGACGTTTGGCCGGAGCGTGAACCGCCACCGCTCGGGGGCCGCGGACTCCCAGCGGGTGGCCAGGCCCGGCTGCAGGCCGAACTGGCCGGTGAGGCGGGTCAGCGTCTCGAAGATGCCGGGGTTCGGGCCGTTGGTGGCCAGCCCCAGGTTGTAGTTGGGAGGGTTGCCCTGCACGAACGGGTCGGCCCCGACTGCAACCCGCAGGTCCTGGTTGGGGGCCCGGGCCGGCTCAGGGACGGCCCCCTCCTCATCGCTTCCGCCTCCGCCGCCGCAGGCTGAAAGCACCAATGCCGCCGCCACGAGGGCGACGGCGAGACGAGACCGACGGGACGTGCGACTCAACGGAACCTCCAACGCGACAACGCCGGGCACCCTAGTTC
>JBOGID010000343.1:0-17652 GCA_050742295.1 Acidimicrobiales bacterium
GGCCGGGTCCCACCCCGACCTGGCCACGTCCGACCTCGTTGTCCACTCGCTGCGCGACGGCGACGTGGTCGGGGCGGTCACCTGGGCGGAGGCGATCGACCGACAGCCCGCAGGCAGCGGAAGGAGCGAGCAGGCATGACGGTGATCGACGCGCAGGTGAGCGCGGATGTCCTCGAGCTGGTCAACGAGCTGGCCGGTGACTGGGAGTACGACCAGGCCGTCACGGCCGACACCCGCTTCCTCGGCGACCTTGGGCTGGAGTCGCTCGACCTCGTCGTGATCGGCACCATGGTCCAGCAGAAGTACGGCAAGCTGCCGTTCTCGGAGTGGCTGGCCGAGATCGGGCAGCGGCCCATCGACCAGCGGGACGTGACGGTCGGCGACCTGGTCAGCTACATCTGTGCCAACCGTCCGGGCAACGGGGCCGGGTGACGGTCCAGGCGCTGCTCATCGGGCTCGACGGCGGCACGTTCGGCGTGCTCGACCCGCTGATGGACCGCGGCGTGATGCCCAACCTGCGCGACCTCTGCGAGCGCGGCTGCCGATCCGACCTCCGCACCGTCATGCCGCCGCTCACCCCGCCGGGGTGGACGTCGATGGTCACCGGCAAGCGGCCGGGGGACCACGGCGTCTTCGACTTCTTCCAGAAGGAGTCGGCGGACAACGAGCTGTTCCGCCTGGCCACGTCGGAGGACATCCGCGCTGCCACCGTCTGGTCGCTGGCCAGCGATCACGGGCGCAAGGTCATCTCCCTCAACTTCCCGCTCATGTTCCCGCCCCCACCCGTCAACGGCTGCGTGGTGCCCGGCGGCTGGATGCCGTGGCGGCAGCTGCGCCTGGGATGCCATCCGGCCGGGCTGTTCGACCGGCTCAAGACCCTCCCGAGCTTCAACCCGCGCGAGCTCTCCCTCGACATGGAGCTCGAGGCGAAGGCCATCGAGGGGTGCGCCGAGGAGGAGTACCGCGACTGGATCGAGCTGCACATCCGCCGGGAGGCACGCTGGTTCGAGGTTCTCACCTACCTCCTGGAGACCGAACCGGCCGACCTGGTCGGTGTCGTGTTCGACGGGGTGGACAAGCTCCAGCACCTCTGCTGGCGGTTCCTCGACCCGGCATCGAGGCCCGCCGACCCGTCGCCATGGGAAGAGGAGATCGCCGCCCTCTGCGACTCCTACTTCGCCCACCTGGACGGGATCATCGGCCAGCTCGTCGCCCTGGCCGGGCCCCAGGCCGTCACGGTGCTGGCCTCCGACCACGGCTTCGGCCCCAGCTCCGAGGTGTTCTACCTCAACGCCTGGCTCGAACAGCACGGCTATCTGGCGTGGGCCGACGACGAGGCCCGGGACGCGGCCCAAGCGGCCGCAGCTGCTCCCCGGATCGGGTTCAAGCAGATGACCCGCCACGTCTACGAGCTGGACTGGGACCGGACCGTGGCCTATGCGGCCACGCCCAGCAGCAACGGCATCCACATCGTCGCCCGGGAGCCGGGCGGCGACGGGCCGTTGCCTGAGGAGGTCCGCCGGCGTATCAGCGCCGAGCTGGCCAGCCGCCTGGCCCAGATCCCCCACCCCGCCAACGGCCACCCTGTGGTGGCGGAGGTCTGGACCCGGGAGGAGGCGTTTGCCGGGCCCTTCGAGGCGCTGGCCCCCGACGTCTCGATGATCCTCGAGGGGGGCGCCGCTATCTCGATCCTGCGGTCGGGCACGCTGGTCCGGCGTCGGGAGGTTCCTCTCGGGAGCCACCGGTGGGAGGGCATGTTCGTGGCCTGCGGCCCGTCCATCCGGTCCGGGGCGACGTTCGACGCGCTGGCCATCGTCGACGTGGCCCCGTTGTTGCTGTACGTCCTCGACCTGCCCATCCCCGAGGACATGACGGGCGTGGTGCCCGAGGCCGTCTTCGACCCGGACCGGTGGCACGCCAGCCCGCCCGTCCGGGCTCCCGGCCCACAGCCCGCGCCGCCCGCGCCCCGGCCGTGGTCCAACGGCGCCCCCCCCGAGGCCGCCTCCGAGGTCGCCGCCGACGGTGAGGACGACGCCCTCGTCCTCAGCCGGCTGCGGGCGCTGGGGTACGTCGAATGACCGGCCTGCGTGGCCCGAACGCAATGACCGGCCTGCGTGGCCCGAACGCCATGACCGGCCTGCGTGGCCCGAACGCAATCACCGGCCTGCCTGGCCCGAACGCAATGACCGGCCTGCGTGGCCCGAACGCAATGAACGAGGGAGGAACATGCCCAAGGTCAGCGTGAACGGCGGGGTGAAGCTCCACTACCAGCAGCTGGGCGAGGGGCCCGACCTCGTGATGATCCACGGCCTCACCGGCAACCTTGCGGTGTGGCACCTCAAGATCCTCCCGTTGCTGGCGGACCACTTCCGCTGCCTGACCTACGACCTCCGGGGCCACGGCTACAGCGACATGCCCCCCACGGGCTACACGCCCGACGACATGGCCGAGGACCTCCTGGGCCTGCTCGACGCCCTCGGCATCGAGCGGGCGTACCTCGTCGGGCACAGCTTCGGCGCCGACGTCGCCCTTTACCTCTCGCTGCTCCACCCCGACCGGGTGCAAGAGGTCGTCGCCATCGAGGCCGCCATCCCGGCCACGATCTACCTGCGTGACCGGGATGACTGGGAAGGGTGGGCGTACTGGTCCGACCTCCTGGAGAAGTCGGGCTTCCCCGTACCGCCCGAGCGTCGCACCGACGTGGAGTACCTCCTCCGGCTCAGCCTCCAGGTGCCCAAGAAGTGGGGGCCCCTGGCGGGCCTGCCCCGAAACGCCGACCGGGTGGTCCGGCTGATCGACACCACCAGGGTGGTCGAGGAGGCGGGGCTCGTGGGCAGCCTCACCGTCGAGGCGATCCCCACGGTCACGACGCCGGTAACCCTGCTCTACAGCGAGAGCTCGGCCTTCGCCAGCACGCAGCACTACCTCGCCGAGCACCTCGCCAACGCCAAGACGGTCGGCCTCCCGCCCACCGAGTGGGGTCATTTCGGCCCCCTCGAGCAGCCTGAAGTGGTCGCCCAGAACATCCTCGACCTGCTCGGATCGGTCAAGTCCGGTCGGCCCTCGCCCCAGGAGTAGCGAATGTCCTCTGCCCCCCGCGCTGGTCACGAGGCCGACGCCGTCATCGTCACCGGCAGCTCGAGCGGGCTCGGCCTGGAGACGGCCCTCCACCTGGCCGAGCGGGGGTTCAACGTGTTCGCCACGGTGCGCGACATTGAGTCGGCCCCGGCCGTGCTCAAGGCCGCCAAGGAGCGGGGCGTGACGCTCCAGGTCCGCCAGCTCGACCTGGGTGACCGGGACGGGATCACCGCCGCCGTCGACAAGATGGCGGCCGAGGCGGGCGGCCTGTTCGGCCTCGTGAACAACGGCGGGCTCGGCCTCCGGGGCTGCCTCGAGGACACGACCGACGAGGAGATCCGCCGGGTGTTCGAGGCCAACGTGTTCGGCACCATGGCGGTGACCAAGGCCGTCCTCCCCCACCTGCGGAGAGGCGGCCGGGGCCGCATCATCACCATCACCTCGATCGGGGGCCGCATCTCCTCGTTCGGCGTGTCGGTCTACTGCTCCACCAAGTTCGCCCAGGAAGGGATGGCGGAGGGGCTCGCTCTCGAAGTGGCGCCGTTCGGGATCCAGGCCGTCATCATCGAGCCGGGCATCATCAAGACCTCGCGCTGGTCGGTCAACCGCGGCACGGCGGTCGGGGCGCACGATCCCGCCAGCCCCTACCACGGCATGTTCGAGGCCAGCGAGACCGTTGCCGACAAGCTCGTCAACCGGTCGAAGACGACGTCTGAGGACGTGGCGAGGGCGGTCCACGAGGCGTTGACCGCGGCCAAACCGCGGCTGCGGTACGTCGTGGGCCGGCCCGCGTCGGTCGTGCTCCGGATGCGGCGCCTTCTGCCCGACCCGTGGTTCGAGAAGATGTACTGGGGCCCGTTCGTCCGCCAGATCACCCGCAAGGGCCGCCCCCGCACGGCGGCGCAGGCGGGCCGATGACCCACGTCGGGGCCCGCCCCAGGGTCGCGGTGATCGGCCTGGACTGCGCCGATCCCAAGCTGGTGTTCGACGACTGGCGGGACGCCCTTCCCAACCTGGCCCGCCTGGCCGACACCGGCACCTGGGGACCGCTACGGACCGTCGACCCGCCCGTCACCGTCCCCGCCTGGACGTGCATGGTGACGAGCCGCGATCCCGGCGACCTCGGGATCTACGGCTTCCGCAACCGCGCCGACCACGGCTACGACTCCCTGCGCCTGGCCGACTCCCGCGCCGTCACGGTGGACCGCCTGTGGGACGTCCTCGGGCAGGCCGGCAAGCACGTCGTCGTGGTGGGCGTCCCCCCGACGTGGCCGCCGCCGCCGGTGAACGGCGTGCTGGTGTCGTGCTTCCTCACCCCCGACCCCCGCACCGACGCGTTCACCCACCCAGCGGCGTTGCGCGCCGAGCTGGAGGACGTGGTCGGGCCCTACCGCGTCGACGTCGAGAACTACCGCAGCGACGACCGCGACCGGATCCTGGCCGAGATCTACCAGATGACCGAGCAGCGGTTCGCGGTGTGCCGCCACCTTCTCGACAGCCGGCCGTGGGACTTCTTCATGATGGTCGAGATCGGTGTCGACCGGATCCAGCACGGGTTCTGGAGTTATTTCGACCCGTCCCACCCCCAGCACGAACCCGGCCATCGCTACGCCGACGTGGTGCGGACCTACTACCAGTACCTCGACGACGAGATCGGTGAGCTGCTGGAACGGTTCGACGAGGACACCACCGTCTTCGTCGTGTCCGATCACGGCGCCCAGCCCATGATGGGCGCGGTCTGCGTGAACGAGTGGCTGGTGCAGGAGGGCTACCTCGTCCTGCACGACTACCCAAGCGGCGCCACGCCCCTCTCGCAGGCCAACGTCGACTGGTCGCGCACCCGCGCCTGGGGCGAGGGCGGCCACTACGCCCGCCTCTGCCTCAACGTGAAGGAAAGGGAGCCGGAAGGGGTCGTCGGCCCCGACGAGTACGACGAGCTGCGGGACGAGCTGATCCGCCGGCTGGAGGAGATGGCGGGGCCCGACGGGCGCCCGATCGGGACCCGGGCCCACCGGCCCGAGCAGCTGTGGGCGCAGCGGCAGGGCATCCCGCCCGACCTGGTCGTGTACTTCGGCGACCTGGCGTGGCGGAGCAACGGGACGGTCGGCCACGGCCAGCTGTTCTCGCCCGGCAACGACACCGGCCCCGACGACGCCAACCACGCCCACCACGGCATCTGCATCCTCAACGGGCCGGGCGTCGCCGCCGAGCGCCGTGACGACCTGCACATCCTCGACGTCGCGCCGACGGTACTGCGTGCCTATGGGTTGGCGCCCCTCGACGGCATGAAGGGACGGGCCATCGGGGGAGAGGCGGCGATGGCGGCGGAGAGGGGGGTTGCCTGGTGAGCGCACGGTTCCTCGTGACCTGCTGGCCCTTTGTCGGTCACGTCGTGCCCCAGATCAGCATCGCCTCCGCCCTGCGTAGCGCCGGCCACGAGGTCGCCTTCTACACGGGTGAGGGGGTCCGCCCGCTCATCGAGGCCGAGGGCTTCGAGCTGTTCCCGTTCAAGAAGGTCGACGAAGCGGCCGTGCTGGGCTACGTCAAGGACCTCGAGACCCAGACCAAGCCGGGCGTCTCCGACCCCCGCCTGCTGCGCCGGACCTTGCGGAAGTGGCTCGTCGAGACCATCCCCGACCAGGTCGCGGACCTCCGGCCCCTGCTCGCGAGCTGGAAGCCGGACGTCCTGATCACCGACATGTCCATGTGGTCGTCGATCGTGATCCTGTGGGAGGCGACGCCGATCCCGGTGGCGCTGTCGTCGACGTTCCTCGGCCCCCTCGTGCCCGGGCCCGACGCCCCGCCGTGGGGCCTCGGCATGAAGGCGCCGCGCCGCCCCGTCGCCCGGCTGGTGGCCAAGGCCATCACCACAGCCATCGACCTGGCTGCCAAAGGCATGCGCCGCCGCGTCGATGAGCTGCGGGCTCAGCACGGCCTCGGGCCCTTGGGGATGTCGGTGAACGCGTTCACCGGGAAGCTGCCTCTGTACCTCGTCGGGAACCTGCCCGAGCTCGACTACAACCGGCGCGACCTGCCGGATACGGTCCACTACCTGGGCACCTACCAGTGGCACCCGCCCACGTCGCCCGAGACGGTCGCCTGGCTGGACTCGCTGCCCACCGAGCACCCGTGGATCCACGTCACCGAGAGCACGCTCCGGCATGGCGACCCCTTCCTGCTGCGGGCCGCGGCCGACGGGCTGGGCGGGCACCCCTACGAGGTCGTCGCGACGACCGGCTTCCAGCGCCACCCCCGCGACCTCCCGCTCGGGCCGCTGCCCGACAACGTGCACCTGACGCAGTGGGTGAGCCACCCCGCCCTCCTGCCCCGGTGCGCGGCGGTCGTCACCACCGGCGGCGCGGCGACGATCATGGCCGCGCTGGTGGCGGGCCTGCCGCTCGTCATCGTCCCCACCACGTGGGACAAGTCAGACAACGCCCGGCGCGTGGTGGACGCGGGCGTGGGGGTGTGGGTGCCGACCAAGAAGTGCACGCCCGAGGCGCTGCGCGACGCGGTCGTGCGGGTCACCACCGACAAGCGCTACCGCACGCGGGCCGAGCAGTTCGCGGCGCGCCTGGCCGACGCGCCGGGCCCGGCGGGGGCGGCGAGGCTCCTCGCCGACCTGGCCACGCAGGCCGCCGCCACGTGAGCGCACCCCTGCCGCAGGGCGCCGGGCGGAGTGACCGGCCGCGGCTCCTCTCGTACGCGGGCCGGTGGGGGAGGGCACGGCGCTGGCTGCCGGGGGACGCCCAGCTCGTGCTCGATGTCGGCTGCGCGTTCGGGTACGGCACCGCGGCGCTGGCGTCAAACGGCCCCGGAGGACGGCGCGTCATTGGGTCGGAGCTGGACCCGGCTCACCTCGCCGACGCTCGGCGCCATTTCTCGTTCCTCCCTCTGGTACGCGCCGACGCCACGGCCCTGCCGTTCCGCGCCGGCGGCATGGACGCAGTGACGATCCTCGACGTCATCGAGCATGTGGCCGACCCGACGAGCGTGCTGGCCGAGGTGCACCGCGTGCTCCGTCCTGACGGCCGCCTCATCGTCAGCGTGCCGCACCGGGGCCTGCTCATGAACCTGGACTCGCTCAACGTGTACCCCGCGTTGCGCCGCCGCTGGCCATCGTGGCCGCCCCTGGAGCCGGCCGACGAGGCCGCCACCGGCGTCCACCGGCACTTCGGTGTCGACGAGGTCCGCCAGCTGCTGGGGGACCGGTTCGCGGTCGAGGGGGTCGCCCGCACCGGCCTGGGGCTGGCCGAGCCGTTCCACCTGGCCATCCTTGTCGTGTTCAAGGCCCTCCTCCGGTGGGAGCGGGTCTACCGGAGCCTGCTGCTGGTCCACCTCCTCCTGTACCTGCTCGACGACCTGATCCCGGGCGGGCCCCTCGGCTACCACCTCACGATGCGAGCCACGCCTGTCCGCCAGACGGCCAGGGCGACGGGATCCGACCAGGCCGCGGGGCGCGTGCCCGCGCCTGCCGGAGTGTCCTGATGGCCCGCTACCTGTTCGCCTGCTGGCCGTTCCCCGGACACCTCTTCCCCGCCCTCAGCGTTGCCGTGGCGGTGCGGGAGCGGGGAGGTGAGGCGGCGTTCTACACCGGCGAGGCGGCCCGGCCCCACCTCGAACAGGAGGGGTTCACCCTCTTCCCGTTCGAGGCGCTCGACGAGCAGCGGTTCCGCAGGGTGCAGACGCGCGAGGCCGGGACCGCCGGCCGCCGGCAGTCGTTGCGCGTCTCGCACCAGGCGTTCCGGGACTGGATGGTCGAGACGATCCCCGGTCAGGTGGCCGATCTCGGGGCCGTGATCGCCGGCTGGAAGCCCGACGTGGTGATCACCGACCTCTCCATGTGGGGCCCGATGGTGATCCTCCACGAGAAGGGGCCCGTGCCGGTGGCCATCCTCTCGTTCGCGGGGACGATGATCCCCGGGCCGGACGCCCCGCCGTGGGGCTTCGGCCTGAAGCCGCCTCGGACCGCGACCGAGCGCGCCCTCGCAACCGTGCTCCGCCGGGGCACCGACCTTGTGGCCCGCGGCATCCGGCGCCGGCTCGACGAGCTCCGGGCCGAGCACGGGCTCGGGCCCCTCGGCGGGCCCGTCAACGCCTACTCGGCCCGCCTGCCGCTCTACCTCTCGGCCACCCTCGCCGAGCTCGACTACAACCGCCGGAGCCTGCCGGCCAGCGTGCACTACGTCGGCCCGTGCATCTGGAACCCGCCCACGTCGAGCGAGACGGCGGCCTGGCTCGACGCTATCCCTGCCGGCCGTCCGTGGGTGCACGTCACGGAGGGGACGTCGCACAACCAGGAACCGTTCCTGCTGCGCGCTGGCGTGGAGGGCCTCGCCCGCCGCCCCATGGAGGTGATCCTCACCACGGGGGGCCAGCGCGACCCCGAGACCCTCGGTTTCGGGCCGGTCGCCCCCAACATCCACCTGACCCGGTGGGTCAGCCACCGCGAGCTGCTGCCGCGATGTGAAGCGGTGGTCACGACCGGCGGGTCCACGTCGATCATGGCAGCGCTGCAGGCGGGCGCGCCCCTCGTCGTCGTGCCAACGACGTGGGACAAGCCCGACAACGCCCGGCGGGTCGTCGAGGCCGGCGTCGGCGTGCGGTTGGCGCCGCGCCGCTGTTCGCCGAGCAGCCTGCGTACCGCCGTGGAGGAGGTGCTGGGCGACCCGGGCTACCGGGCCCGGGCCCGGCACATCGCCGACCGATTGGGGGAGGCGCCCGGACCGGCGGGCGCAGCGGGCCTCCTCGAGGACTTGACCCGAGCCGTTCAGAACCGTTAGGGATCGTATGTCGGCCGCGGTTTTTGCAAACCCGAACCTAGAAACTCGCATGGAGGTGCACGTGATGATTGCTCGGAGGCCGCTTCGGCGGCTTGCGCTGGGGGCCGTGCTGTGTGCATCGGCGCTGGTGCCGATCGTGGCATCGGAGGCGACCGCTGCCCCGTCGTTGTCCCAGATTGCCAAGTTCGGGTTCGGCGACCCGCAGAACAGCTACGCCTGGTCAACGGCGTGGTTCAAGGGGAACCTCTACGTCGGGACCGCCCGCAGCACGCTCTGCGTCGAGGGCGCGACGCAGGACTTCTACTTCCCGAACCAGGGCTTCTACAAGACCCGGCCGACGCTCGAGGTGTCCTGCCCGGCCAACAAGTTCGACATGAACCTCTCGGCCGAGATCTGGCGGTACTCGCCGACGTCGAACAGCTGGACCCGGGTGTACAAGTCGCCCAACGACGTCCCCATCCCCGGCACGAGCGGGAAGGTGGTCGCCCGTGACATTGGGTTCCGGGGCATGGTGGTGATGCAGGAGCCGAACGGGACCGAGGCGCTCTACGTCGGCGGCGTGACGGCAGGCGAGTACATCCCGGCCATCGCCCAGTCCAACCCGCCCCGGATCCTGCGGACCACCGACGGCAACCAGTTCACGCCCCTCAACGGCTCACCGGCCCAGATCAAGTCCCCGTTCGGCTCGCTGTGGCCCATCGGGTACCGGGCCATGGCCGTTTACAAGGACCGTCTGTTCGTCTCCGCCAGCATCAGCCTCACGGGCGACGGCGGCCTCGTCGAGGTCGGGAACCCGTGGAGCGCGTCCCCCACGTTCACCCAGCTCAGCCCCGAGACCATGCAGGTCTTCGAGCTGGAGGTGTTCAACGGGCACCTCTATCTGGGCAACGGCGACAGCAAGACCAACACCGGCTACTCCGTCTACCGCACCGACGCCAACACCACGCCGACGACGTTCACGCCGGTGATCACCCTGGGCGCGGGCCGAGGGTCAACAATCACGTCGGTGGTGGCGATGCATGTGTTCCAGAACCGGCTGTATATCGGCGCCAGTGGCTGGTTCTCGACGCTCTTCCCGGCGTCGGAACTGGTTCGCATCAACGCCGACGACAGCTGGGACCTTGTGGTCGGCAATGCCCGAGCGACACCGCAGGGCAACAAGTCCCCGATCAGTGGGTTCGGCGACGGGTTCGGCAACATCTTCAACGCCCATTTCTGGCGAGCCGTCACGTACCTGGGCGGCCTCCATGTCGGTACGAACGACTGGAGCTGGACGTTCCGGTTCGTCCCCGATATCGACCGCTGGCTCCGGCCGATCTACGGGTTCGACGTGTGGTCCAGCTGCGACGGCCAATCCTGGACGCAGACGACCGGCAACGCCTTCGGGGACGGCCTCTACAACTTCGGGGCCAGGACAATGACGGCAGTCGGCAACGTCGGTTACCTGGGCAGCGCGAACCATGTGCAGGGGGCGGCCGTCTGGAAGGCCGTCGACATGACCTCGTGCCAGGCGGTGGCTGCAGCGGCACCAGCCTCGCTGTCGGCCGGCACGGCTGAGCCGTTGCCGCCGTCGCCGGGGAGCGTCCTCACCGAAGCGGCACGGTGCAGCCGCCACCTGTCGTGGGACGCCGCCGCCGGGGCCTCTCGCTACCGCGTCGTGCGGTCGGAGTACGTGCCGGTCGACATCCGCATCGAGCCGCCGCCCCCGCGCATCGGACCGGATATGTTCAGCGCCGTGCCCAGGGCGGCCGCCGCGGGCAGCCCCACGGCCCGGAGCGCAACCGTCCACGTGCTCTCCGACCAGCGGGTGGTCGGCGTCAGCGACAGCACGACCTTCGTCGACCGTACGGCGACCGAGGGGCGCGAGTACCTCTACCAGGTCGTTGCCGACCGGGTCGACAGGGCCATGGCGGAGCGGACCATCACGCCCCGCTGCTAACCGGTCCTCCACAGCGAGCGGTTCGCTCAGAGTCGGCCCAATGGAGGATGGGACCTCGTCGGTCCCCCTCCATTGGGCCGATGCCCTCCGCTGACGCGCCCTACGACGGCGGGCCCGATTTCCGGAGGGCCAAGCGCACGTAGTCGAGGCTGCCGGCCCGCAGGCGAGCGAGGACATCGCTGCCCTCGGCGCCCACGAAATCGCGTGCCGCCCCCCGGAGCGGCCCGGGCACGGCGCGCCTCACCCATGCCAGGCGGCGGTCGCTGTCCAGTTCCAGCGCTCGAACGACGTTGGCGGCGATCGACTCGTCCTCCAGAATCACAAAGCCGCCCCTCCGGCACTGCTCACGCAGCACAGCGACCTCGTCGGCGGCGCGCAGGTCGGCGAGGAGCAGCGACCCTCCCGGCCGCAGGACCCGCGACACCTCGCTCAGGAAGCGTTCGAAGTCGGGGTAGCAGTGTGACGATTCGACGTTCACGACGGCGTCGAACGACGCTGCTCTGAACGGAAGGCTCTCGGCGTCGACGGTCAGGAAACGGAGCCCTTGGGCTCGGTGCTGTCCGGTCGCGGCCGCCACGGCGCGCCGGGAGAAGTCCACGCCGGTGACCGAGCGGGCTCCGAGGTTCCAGCGAAGGAACGCGCTGCCGCCGCCCCGTCCACTCCCGACCTCCAAGACGTCGGCGCCTGACAGGTCACACGGCGACGCGACCCGCTCGTAGAGCTGGATGCCGTACGGCTCGGTCGTGCCGTCGCCGACGGCCGCGGCGCCGATTGCCGCGTAGCCGTAGTTCAGGAAGTCGACGTCAATGCGGCCCTCGCGGTTGAGCTGTTCATAGACGCCCCTGATCAGGGCCTTTTGCCAGCGAGCGCGGATCCCGGGCGCGAGCCGGTTGAGGTGCGCCAGGGCGAACTGCACGGGACGGGCGGGCCCGACCCGTGGGCGTCGTGTGTCCGCGACGACGAGCGATTCTTCCAGCGGTTCGGTCCTGTCCCTACGAGATGGTCCGGTCATGCCCTCTCATGCAGTCGAACCGGGGAACAAACATAGTCGACCGTCGCCAGAACGGCCGCCTGCCGGCGCAAACGGGTGCAGTTCGAGGATAGCGTGAGGCCGTGGTGGTGGGGCGCAAGTCCATCCAGGCCCTGCGCGAGCGCCCGAAGGTGGGTGGCGCGGTGTCCCGCACGCCGTTCACGGTGGTCGACGAGACGCTCCTCCGGTGCGATCGCGCCGAGGAGCCACAGACCGTGCAGCTCGAGGTCCGGGTCGCCGGTTCGGTTGACGCCCGTCGGCTGGGTGACGCGGTCAAGGACGCGGTGGCCCGCCACCCGATGGCCCGGGTGAGCAAGGCGACCAGGCGGCGCCTCCTCAGCCCGCCCCTGTGGGAGATCCACGACCCCGCTGCGCTCGATGTCGAACGGGTCCTGTCCGTCGCGGAGGCGCAGACCGACACGGCCATGGGGAGGTTGCGGGACGCCTTCTACAGCCAGGGCGTCGATGTCAGTTGCCCACCACCGTTCCGGCTGACGCTGGTGGCTCGGCCGGGGGGCGACACGATCCTGTTCACCTTCAACCACGCCGCGGCCGATGGCATCGGCGCCCTCCGGCTCCTCCAGTCGGTCGCCAACTCGTACGCCGGCCGGCCTCATCTGGCCCCCGTTGACGACGTCGCGCTGCGCCACCCCGTCGTGCCTCGGGCTCCGAAGAGGCAGGACGACCGGCCGACCGACCACCATCGGAGCCGTCCGCCGGGCCGCCCGGCGCGGCCGGCGTTTCCCCGGCCGTCGTTGATCGCCGCCAGCCCGGCCGCTTTCGGGCCCGGCTACCGGTTCCACCAGTCGGTCGTTCCCGGGCTCTCCCTGGCGTCCTCGCACCCGACCGAGCCGGGTCCCCGGATCACCGTCAACGACCTGCTGGTCGCCTCGCTCCACCAGTCGATCTCGGAGTGGAACAGCGGCCGTGGCGTGCCGTGCGAGCGGGTCCTCGTCCTCCTTCCCGTCAGCATGCGGCCGGAGGCGCTGCGGCTGGAGATCGTCGGGAACTGTCTCAGTTCGTCAATCGTCGCCACCGATCCCGACGATCGTCGCGAACCCCAGCGGCTGCTGCGGACGGTCGTCGCCCAGACACTGGCGGCCAAGGCCGGTGGAGCCGCGACCCCGTATCGCCGGCCGGCTTGGGCTCGGCAGGTCTTCCCCCTCCTGATGCCCGTCCTCAGCCTCCCGGTCCTCCGCCGGCGCTGGCAGACCGCAGCTGTGGTCTCCAATGTCGGCACCGTCGACGGTGTTCTCTCCTTCGGTCCGCTCGACTCGGACTCTGGCCGTATCACCGAGTGCTGGGCGGCCGCGCCGAACTTCATGCCCATGGGCTTGTCGGTGGGCGCGGCCACCGTGGATGGGCGGCTCTGCCTCGCTCTCCGGTGCCGCCGGGCCCTGTTCGATGCCGAGGACGCGGCCGCCTTCGCCGGCTTGTTCGAGCGGCAACTCATGCGGCTCCTCGACGTGCGGGAGGCTATGCGGGCGGGGACGACATGAACCGCTGGGTCTTGCCGGTGTGGGGGTCCCGTTCGAGCTCGTCGACGACCACCACCTGAACCTCGACCTCGCCGGCGCCGGCGCGGGCGACGGCTTCGGCCAGGGCGGCCGTCAGGTCGGCCGTCACCAGCGGCCCGTCGGTGATCACGGCGACAGACATCCGGCGACCGGTGACGCGCACCTGGTACTCGCTGACGGCCGGGGTGCGCAGCAGCGCCGACATGACCGTGACGGGGTGGATGGCCCGGTCGCCGAACGTGAGCTGGTGGTCGCTGCGGCCTTCGACCAGTGCCCGGATGTGTCCGTGGTCGGCGGCGAAGGGCTGCTGGACCATCCGGTCGTCGAGGCGGTAGCGGATGAGCGGCTGGGCCGTGTTGACCAGGTTCGTCACGAGCACGTGGTGGGCGGGCGTGCCGAGCGGCACGGGGTGGTCCGCCTCGTCGACGAACTCGACAAATGCGAGGTCGCTGCAGAAGGTGAACACCGGGTCTCCCGGCGCCGCCTGGCCCTGGAGCCCTTCGGTCGCGCCATAGGAGTTCGCGGGCGTCGTGCCGAACCCACGCGCGATCCGCGCCCCCTGCTGGTCGGTGGTCTGTTCGCCGGTGGTGACCACGAACGCGGGTTTGATCGCGATCCGCCCCGCGGCCTGCTCGTCGGCGAGGCGGGCGAGTGCCCACGGGTAGCCGACGAGCACCAGAGGCTGCGCGGCGTGAACCCGTGCAGCCATCTCGGCCACGGGAAGGGTCGCCGGCGCCAACGAGGTGCGGAACACGGTCCCGTCGAGCACGACGGCGGACGCGCTGGTGACGTGGATCGACGAGCCTCCGCACACCATGCAGACGGGCACGTCGCGCGGCAGGGTCCCCCGTGCGACGGCGGGAGCGAGACCGCTGCGGAAGCCTCCGGCCAGGAAGTCGGCGACCTTGCTTCGGTGGACGGGGTACACGCCGCGGCGGCCGGAGCTTCCGCCGGAGGTCACGATCAGGTAGTCGTCGAGGAAGAGGGTGAGCGCCGCCGTCGCCGCCGCGATGTGCCGGTCGACCGTCGCCCGGGTGAGTCGCCGGTCGGTGACCACGTCGTCGAAGCGGTCCATGACGTCCGCCTTGGTCATCACCGGCAGCCGGGCGAGATCGGCGAGCTCGGCGGCATCGGGGTCGATGCCCGCGGCAAGCAGCCGGGGGCGGTGGAAGGGCGAGGACTCGTTCGCAACGCGAAGGAGCTCGCGGAGCTGTTCGGTCTGGTGCGCCCGCAGCCGCTCCTCGCCCCAGGTGAGCCGCTCGACGTGTGCGGGGAGCCGGCGCATGAAGTCGGCCCGCAACTCGTCCAGTGGATCCCGTGGCTGCTCGGCGGCGTTGGTGGCGGTCAAGACGTGTGGGGGTCGATGTACGCCCCCGGCGCTACGCCAGGGTCACGATCCAGGACCGATTCTTCGAACCGTCAGGGATGAAGTGCTCGACGACCGCCAACTGCTTGCCGTCCGGGCTCCAAGCCATCGCCCAGCCGAACGTGAGCAGGCGCGCTTCGCTGTGACCCAAGCGGGTGAAGAACGTGACCCGTTGGCGCTCGCTTGACTTGCCGACGTCGCGAATCCGCACATCGCCGCAGCACCCCCAGGCAACCTTGGTCCCGTCGGGCGAGATGCGGGCGTGCTCGTCGTACTCGAGGCCGCTCTTGGTCCAGTTCTCGTAGGCACCCGTCGCCGGATCGAAGAAGAACAGGTCCAACCCGAGCAGGGTCATGGCTCCGATGGGCTTGCCGGGATTGGCGGCGAGCAGGATGCGACGATCGTCAGCGGTGAAGCCGAAGGACTCGTAGAAGCTGGCGCCGCCGAACGTGTGGGCCCGGTCACCTTCCAGATGGGGGCCGCCGACGTCGGAGAAGGAAGCCACGTGCAGCTCCCAGGTACCGAAGATGCTGAAGACGGGTTCGGCGATCCCCAGCAGCTTCGACCAGACGAGCTTGGTGCCGTCCCTCGAGAAGTTGGGAAACAGCGTCCCGTAGATGCCGCCCTCGGACGCTCGCGTGTAGTTCGTGAGGTTGGTCCACCGCTTGGTGACCAGGTCGTACGCCCAGAGGTTGGTCCACGCGCCCTGGCCCGGGTCGGCGAACCGGTTGGGGCAGCCCGCCTCCAGCTCGGCCACCGACATCACCAGGTAGCGGCCGGACGGGTGGAAGTGCGCGTTGCCCCGGTCGCAGGACGGCGGCGGGGCGTTGATGGCCGGCTCGGTGTTGAGGTTTGCCACAACCGAGCCGTCCGGCCGGATGAGGAACGTTTCGAACAGGCCCCTCGCGTTGATCTTCGACATGGCCAGGACGCTGCCGTCGGGCGACCAGTCCGAAACGTTGCCTTCGGTCAGGAGCCGCATCCCCGCTCGCGGGTAGGCAGGCTCCCCGAACCCGAGCGCGGGCCGTACCACCACGACCGACAGGGCGGCCACAACAGCAGCAACCGTGAGCAACAGGATCCACCGTCGCGATCTCAGCCTCGTCATGCAGGCTCCTTGTGAGCGGGACCGGCCTCCGTCCGACGTCCGATCTCCCCTCGATGCTACCCCTCGCCCGCGCCGGCCCGGTCAGCGGGCCGGTGCGGCCGTGCCCTACCCGGTCAGGCGTCCAACGTGACGATCCATGACCGGTTCTTGCTCTCGTTGCCCGGGAACTGCTGCGTGACGACGACCTGCTTCCCGTTCGGGCTCCAGGCCATCGCCCAGCCCCACGTGCCCCACTGGAACTCCTCGAAGCAGCAGGTGTTGAAGAACGTAACCCGCTGGCGGGCATCGGCCTTGTCGATCCTCTGGATCCGGACGTCGCCGGAGCTTCCCCAGACGACCCGCCTGCCGTCGGGCGAGATGCGGGCGTGCTCGTCGTACTCGTTGGGGCTCGCCGTCCAGTTGGTGAGGGCGTCGTTCTGCGGGTTGTAGAGCCAGAGGTCGGTGCTGGCGAGCGTCTCGGCCGGCGTCGGGTAGCCGATGTTGGCGCTGAAGAGGATCTCGGTGTCGCCGGCGGTGAAGCCGAAGGGCTCGTAGAACGAGGCCGCTCCGGGACGGTAGGACTTGTCGCTCTCCAGGTGAGGGCCGCCGACGAGGGAGAACGTCGCCACGTGCATCTCCCAACGGCCGAACACGTTAGTGGCGTCCCCGGGTGCAAGCAGCTTCGACCACACCAACTTGCTCCCGTCCCGTGAGAAGTTCGGGAACAGCGTGCCGTAGATCTTGAAGGAGGGCAGGTACGAGTACTTGGTGAGCTTGGTCCACTTGCCGGTGCTCAGTTCGTAGGCCCACAGGTTCGTCCATGCGCCCGAGCCCGGGTCGGCGTAAACGTTCGGGCAACCGGCTTCGCGCTCGCCAACCTGCATGACCAGGTACTTGCCTGATGGGTGGAAGTGGGCGTTCCCGCGGTCGCAGTTGGCGGGCGGGTCGCCCGGCCTGACCTGGGTGTTGAGGTTCTTGATGACCGAGCCGTCGGGGCGGATGAGGAAGGTCTCCCAGACGCCGGCTGACGACTGCTTGCTCATGACCAGGCTCTGGCCGTCAGGCGACCAGTCCTGCACGTTGCCTTCGGTGAGCAAGCGGATGCCGACCCGCGGGTACGCGGCTTCGGCGGCGGCGGCGGGCAGCGCCTGGGAAAGCAGGACGCCGACCCCGCAGAGCACAGAGGCTGCAGCCCGGCGGCCATAGTTCGTCGTAGACATGTTGGGTTGTGCTGAGCCCGGATCCGCCTGTAATCCCGGGTGCCTCAGTTCCTCCTTCGATGGGCGTCGCGGGCCGATCGTGGGTCGGTCGCGTGGTCGGCTTGGCCTGCCTCGCTATCGGCAACTATCGGCTCGGCCTTGGTAGGCCATTCGACCTACTCATGCGCGGGCCCAGCCGGAGAGCCCGGCCCACGACGCGTGCCGTCGGCCCGCTCGGCGGCGCTGGCGAGTTGGCGCTGGCGAGTTGGCGCTGGCGAGTTGGCAACTACCGACCCGCTTGGCCGCCATCGCTATCGCTATGCCGGCCACCGCCCCATCTTAACGGGCGTTGAAACCCGCTTTATCTCTGCGGCGACCCGGTCAATCGACTGGGCCTCGAAGGCGCCGTTTGCGCACGAGTGCCCAGTTCGTCAGTGGAATGTCAGTCGGCGGCGTCGGCCAGGGACTCGGACAGGGTGGGGTGGACGAGCAGGCTGTCGATGACGTCGCTGACCCGCAGGCTGGCCGTGACGGCCAGGGCGACCACCGAGATCAGCTCGGCGGCGTGGCGGCCGACGATGGAGCCGCCCAGCACCACGCCGGTGGCGGGGTCGGACACGATCTTCACGAACCCGCGCGGGTCGTCGTTGATG
>JBOGID010000344.1:0-5615 GCA_050742295.1 Acidimicrobiales bacterium
GGCCGGGCCCATGACTGCGGGGCCGGGCCCGGCACGCCCGTGAGCGCGGCCCGGCCACCGTTGACGGTGATCAGGACGAGGCTTCCCTCCACCAGGCCGAGAGCCCGGACGACCTCCTCGGGCACCACCACGCGTCCACCCGCCACTCGCGCCGTCGTCTCCACGTCCCCTCCTCCAGGCCACCAGCGTCACCCTGTTGGTGGTCGCGCCGCGTCGTCGCCGTGCATGGGTACGCTACGACGCGGTTGTGCAGTTCTCACGCTGTAAGGAGCACTGACATGTCTCATGTGTCCCGGGCCGGCTGGAAAGTCATCGCACTCCTCGTCGCTTCCTCTCTCGTGCTCGCCGCGTGCGGCGACGACGACGAAGGGAGCTCCGGCGGTGCGCAGGGCACTGCCGCCATTGGGTTCGTGGGTGCCCTCACAGGCGACAACGCCAACCTTGGCATCAACATTCGGGATGGCATCAAGGTCGCCATCACCGAGGAGAACGCCAAGGGCGGCACGCAGATCGAACTGAAGGAGTTCGACACGGCCGGCGACGCCGCCCAGGCATCGACCATCAAGGACCGGTTCATCAACGACAGCAGCGTCCTCGGCCTCGTGGGCCCCGCCTTTTCGGGCGAGACCAAGGCCGTGATCCCTGACATCGCCAACGCCGGGCTCGTGATGATCAGCCCGTCGGCCACCAACAAGGACCTGCCCAACATCACGCCCAACAACCCCACGTTCCACCGCGTGATCGGCGACGACGCCCTCCAGGCGTTCGGCATCGGCCGCTACCTCGCTGAAGTCGAGAAGCCCGCGAGCGTCGCGTATGTGCACGACAACACCGAGTACGGCAAGGCCCTCACCCTCGACACCGAGAAGGAGACGTCGGGGCGGGGCGTCCGCACCGCCGGCACGATCTTCACGGTCGACCCCAAGTCCCAGGACTTCTCGGCCACGGTGAACAGCGTGCGAGCCGCCAACCCGGCCGCCATCTTCTACGGCGGTTACTACGCCGAGGCTGGTCGCTTCCGCAAGCAGCTTGTCGACGCAGGCGTGCGGGCCACCTTCATCAGCGGTGACGGCACGCTCGATCCCGGTTTCATCACGGCCGCCGGTGCGGCCGCCGCCGAGGGGGCGAAGATCGCCTGTCCTTGCAACCTTGCCCTGGAAAGCTCGACCGGCAAGCTGAAGACGTTCTACGACAACTTCAAGCGCCAGATCGGCAAGGAGCCCGGCCTGTATTCCCCCGAGGGGTACGACGCGGCCAAGATCCTCATCGCCGGGATCAAGGACGGCAACCGCGACCGGCCCAGCCTGCTCAGGTACGTCGAGGGGGTCGACAAGTTCGACGGCGTCTCCAAGGCGATCGAGTTCGAGCAGAACGGCAACCTGGTCCGGCGCGAGTTCTTCGTCTTCCAAGTCAAGGGCGGCAAGCTGGCACCGCACCAGACCGTGAACGTCGAAAGGGCGTAAACCCGGCTCATGGGTGCGGGCTGAGGGGGCAGCATCGACGCCTGCTTCAGCTGCCTGATTGACCAGTTCGGCCCTCAAACGGTGGATGGGCTCACCCTGGGCGCCATTTACGCGCTCATCGCCCTCGGCTACACCCTCGTCTACGGGGTTCTCCGCCTCATCAACTTCGCCCACTCCGAGATCTTCATGGTGGGGGTCTTCGCCAGCCTGTTCGCCATGCACGGGCTGGGGATCGACGCCGACGACGAACCGAAGACCGGGCTGGCCCTGGTCGGCGTGCTCCTTCTCGTCATGGCTGCAGGGATGGTCGTGTCGGGGCTGACGGCCCTGCTCATGGAACGCATCGCCTACCGGCCCCTGCGCCGGCGCAACGCCCCACGCCTGGCCGCCCTGATCACCGCCGTCGGCATCTCGCTGTTCCTGCAGGAGCTCTTCGCCATCCGCTACGGCCGCAACGCCCTCGGCTTCCCACGGGTCCTGGAGAAGCGGGAGCTGTTCTCGGTCGGAGGCGCCGTCGTGCGGACCGACAAGGTGCTCGTCGTCGTGGCGGCCCTGGTCCTCATGGTCGCCCTCGACCGGTTCGTCCGCCGATCCCGGCTCGGGCGGGGGATCCGGGCGACGGCCCAGGATCCCGAGACAGCCGCCCTCATGGGTGTCGACATCAATCGCGTGGTGGCGCTCACCTTCCTGCTCGGAGGCCTCCTGGCCGGAGCGGCGGGCACCCTGTTCGGGGTCTTCTTCGAACAGGCCCGCTACAACATCGGTTTCCTACCCGGCATCAAGGCGTTCACCGCCGCCGTGCTGGGCGGGATCGGGAACGTTCGGGGGGCGCTCGTCGGGGGGCTCCTCCTCGGGCTCCTCGAGAACTGGGGGTCGGCCGTCCTGGGTGCCGAGTGGAAGGACGTCTTCGCCTTCACCGTGCTCGTCCTAGTGCTCATGTTCCGGCCCACGGGTCTCCTCGGCGAGAGCCTGGGCCAGTCCCGGGCATGAACCGGCTGCGCCTGGCCGACCCCGTGCGGTCCTGGTGGGGGCGGCAACACCGCTGGGCCAGGTTCGGCGTCGGATGCGCCTTCCTCCTGCTCGCCATCGTCGTGCCCATCATGCTGTCGCCCACGTGGCAGGCCGTGCTGTTCTTCCCCGTCGGCGTCTATGTGCTGCTCGCCCTCGGCCTCAACGTGGTTGTGGGACAGGCCGGCCTCCTCGACCTGGGGTACGTCGCGTTCTACGCCGTCGGCGCCTACACGACGGCCAAGTTGACGACCGCCGCGGGATGGACGGCGTGGGAGGCCGTCGTCCTGGCCGTCGTGCTGGCATCGGTCGCCGGTGTGCTCCTCGGCGGTCCGACCCTGCGCCTGCGGGGGGACTATCTGGCCATCGTCACGCTGGGGTTCGGCGAGATCGCCCGCATCGTGGCCCAGAACTCGGACTCGTTGGGCGAGGCCAGGGGCATCACCGGGATCCCTCACCCGACGGGGGTGGGCGACATCACCTTCGGGCTCGAGCCGCTGCCGTACTACTACCTCACGCTGGCCGCCATCGTCCTGGCCGTGCTGATGATCGTGCGGCTGGGCCGGTCCCGGGTGGGCCGGGCGTGGGCCGCCGTGCGGGAGGACGAGGACGCGGCGGAGGCTATGGGCGTGCCCACGTTCAAGATGAAGCTGTGGGCGTTCGCCATTGGGGCGTCCACCGGAGGCCTCGGCGGCTGGCTCTACGCCAGCAAGGTGAGCTTCATCAACCCCGACAACTTCCCGTTCTTCTTCTCGGTGGTCATCCTGTCAGCCGTGGTCCTGGGTGGCATGGGGTCGGTGCCGGGAGCCATTGCCGGCGCCTTCGTCGTGGGGTTCATCCCCGAGTACCTGCGGGACGTGGCCTTTGGCGAGACCGTGACGAGCTGGCTGAACACCCTCACCGGCGGGAACGCCGGCACCATCACCGAGTACCGGGTGCTCCTGTTCGGGTTGGCCCTCGTGCTGATGATGATCTTTCGCCCCCAGGGGCTACTGCCCAGCCGCCAGCGGGCGGCGGAACTGGCCGAAGCGACCGCCGGCCGCGGGATGGGCGTGACGGTGGAGGCTCCCGCCGTGGCGGAAGCGCACGGCGAGGAGGCACCTGCCGAGGCCGCGCCGGCTCTGATTGTCGCCGCACCGGCGGGGCCGGCGGCCGCCGGCGCCGATGGTGGGCGAGACTCGAAAGCTCCCGGGTCCCGGGGGACAGCCACGGTGCTGAAGCTGGACGAGTTGCGAATGGAGTTCGGCGGGGTGGCTGCGCTCCAAGGGGTGGACATCGCCGTGCGGCGTGGAGAGATCTTCGCCGTCATCGGCCCCAACGGGGCCGGCAAGACGACCGTCTTCAACTGTGTGACCGGGGTCTTCCGGCCCCTTGCCGGCGATGTCTGCCTGGAGGACCGTTCTGTCACCGGCCGGCCCCCGCACAAGGTGACGCAGGCCGGCATCGCACGGACATTCCAGAACATCCGCCTGTTCCCGAACATGACGGCCCTCGAGAACGTCATGGTGGGCGTCGACGCACGCCACCGTTCGAGCGTCCCGGGGGCCCTCCTCGGCCTGCCGCGGTTCCGTCGCGAGGAGCGGGAGTCCCACGAGGAGGCGCGCCGGGTGCTCGGCCAGGTGGGGATCGGGCACCGGGCGTCCGACCTGGCCCGCAACCTGCCCTACGGCGACCAACGCCGCCTGGAGATTGCTCGGGCCGTCGCGACCCAGCCGACGGTGTTGCTGCTCGACGAGCCGGCGGCGGGCATGAACCCGGTGGAGAAGCAGCGGCTCATCCGCCTGATCCGCTCGCTGCGGGACACCGGCCTGACGGTCGTGCTCATCGAACACGACGTGAACCTGGTCATGGGCGTGTCGGATCGGGTGGCGGTGCTGGACTTCGGCGAGAAGATCGCCGAGGGCCTCCCCGCCGACGTGCAGCGGGATCCGCGGGTCATCGAGGCCTATCTCGGTGCGCCGGCCGCCTCTGCGGGAGGGGAATGACCGACACCCTCCTCCAGCTGCAGGACGTGCACGTCCACTACGGCCAGGTGGAGGCGCTCAAGGGCGTCTCCCTCGAGGTCGCGAGGGGCGAGATCGTTGCCCTCATCGGGGCCAACGGGGCGGGCAAGACGACGACCCTCAAGACGATCTCGGGGCTTAGGCCGGTGACGTCCGGCGCCATCCGGTTCGACGGTCGGGACATCGTGGCCGTGCCCGCCCACGACCGGGTCAGGCTGGGGATCTCTCAGGCCCCGGAGGGGCGGCGGATCTTCCCGGGTATGTCGGTGATGGAAAACCTGGAGATGGGGACGTACGGCCGGAAGGACAAGGCCGCATTCGGCGCCGACCTGGACCGGGTGTTCGGCCTCTTCCCCCGCCTGGCCGAGCGGCGCCAGCAGGCGGGCGGCACTTTGTCCGGAGGCGAGCAGCAGATGCTGGCCATCGGGCGGGCGCTGATGGCCCGGCCCAAGGTGTTGCTGCTGGACGAGCCGTCGATGGGGTTGGCGCCCCGCCTCGTGACGCAGATCTTCGAGATCGTCTCCGAGATCAACGAGCAGGGCACGACCGTGCTGCTGGTGGAGCAGAACGCCGCCCAGGCCCTCCAGCGGGCCCACCGGGCCTACGTGCTCGAGGTCGGCCAGGTCGTGAAGTCGGCGGTGGCCCGGGACCTCCTCGACGACGACTCGGTGCGGGCCGCCTATCTAGGAGGCGACGTAGCCTCGGGCTCGCAGCCATGACGGAACAGTTGCATCTGCACGACGCGTACCTACGCAGCTTCACGGCCCGGGCCGAGGAGGTCCGGAGCAACGACGTGCGCCTGGACCGGACTGCGTTCTACCCGACCGGGGGCGGGCAGCCTCACGACACCGGTTCGCTCGGGCTCGACACCGTCGTCGTCGCCGTCTGGAAGGAAGGCGACCACGTCTGGCACGCCGTGAACGGCGCCGTGCCGCGGCTCGGTGATGATGTCACGTGCACCATCGACTGGGACCGGCGCCACGCCCTCATGCGCACCCACACCGCTCTCCACGTGCTCTGCGGCGTCATCTGGAACGAGTACAAGGTGGCGGTGACCGGCGGCAACATGCAGCCGCTGTCGGCCCGGATGGACTTCGAGTTCGATCCGCTGCCCGCGGGCTTCGGGGAGACCATCGAACGG
>JBOGID010000345.1:0-1881 GCA_050742295.1 Acidimicrobiales bacterium
CCTCGGGGATGTAGCTCTTCAAGGGATTGACGGGCTCGCCGAACGTCCGCCCTCCGTCCATGGAGGCGGCGATCACGGGCCCGGCCGTGACCTGCTTGCGGGGATAGTCGGCTGGGTGCGCCTTCGGGCCACGGTCGCGCCCAGCGCCGCCACCAGGACGGCGACTGCGACCACGCCCAGCCCGACGAGGGCGATGGCCGCCACCGGCCGCTTCTCCGTCTCGTAGGCGAGGCCGTCGCTCCGTCCCGAAACCGTCAGGAGCAGACCGGGGGCGCCCGACGGGACGCCGCCGGGGCCGGTGACCTGGATGGCGGCCCGGGCCGGCAACCCCCGGACGCCGGCGTTGGTGGCGTCGAGGGGCTGGGTCACGACCAGCACGTGGTTCCCCACCCTCGTGTCGGCGGGGATGGTCACCGACGCCGGCCCGAAGACGCCTCCCGTGACCGTGAATGAGGCGAGCACGGGACTTTCGATGGCGTCCAGATGGACGTCGATCGCCTTTGTTGCTGGCGAACCCGCGGAGGCCGAGGAGGGTGACCGCCTCCCCGGGACGGACCGCCGGCGGCTCGGCCGTGAGCTGGGCCTGGGCCCCGGCCTCGCCAACCGGGAGCACAACCGCCGTTGTGACGAGCAGGAACAGAAGCGGTGCATTCCGCCACCGGCACCTGGTGTGAGCACGTGGATCCGGCTCTGTCCACCTCCGCCACTCGAGCGCGTCGGCAGCCTATCGAGCTACCCCGCGTCGCGCTCCCAGCCGGGGTTGACGGGCCCGATGCCTGCGCCCAGTTCGAGGCCGGCGGCGATGGCCCGCTCCACGAACCGTTTGGCGGCCACGCAGGCGTCGGCCGGCTCCATGCCTCGGGCCAGTTCGGCGCAGATGGCGGCGGACAGGGTGCAGCCGGTGCCGTGGGTGTGCCGTCCAGGGATGCGGGCCCCGTCGATCCAGGTCATCCGCCCGTTCGCCACCAGCAAGTCGGGCGAGTGCTCCTCATCGTCGAGGTGGCCGCCGGTGATGTAGACGACCCGAGGCCCGACGCCGGACAGGACCCGTCCCGCCTCCTCCATCGTCGCCCGGTCCCGGACGGGGAACCCGGCCAGCGCCCCCGCCTCCTCCATGTTGGGCGTCACCACCGTGGCCCTCGGCAGCAGCTGCAGCCAGAGGGTCTCCAGGGCGTCGCCCGCCAGCAGCTCGGCCCCGTGCTTGGACACCATCACCGGGTCGACAACAAGAGGCTGCACCCGGAAGTCCCGCACCGCGTCGGCCACGGCCTCGACGACCTCGAAGGACGCCAGCATGCCCGTCTTGGCCGCTGTGACCCCGATGTCCCGGACGACCGACTCGATCTGGGCCCGCACCAGCTCGGGCCGCACCTCCTCCCACGCCTGCACGCCCACCGTGTTCTGGGCCGTCACCGCGGTGATGGCCGCCGTCCCCCACACCCCGTGGGCCTCGAACGTCTTGAGGTCGGCGATCACCCCCGCTCCCCCGCCCGAGTCCGTCCCCGCGATGGTCAGCGCTACCGGCCGCCGGGGGCTCATTGTGCAGAAAAGAGTAATAGATACTGTTTCCTGCACACTCTCGTCACCACGTGTGCTCCCAGCCGACGTGAGGCAACTCGCCGTCCCGGAGGCGCCGCTCGGCGGGGTCGGCGGTCACCGTGCCGATGCGCAGGGGGCCCCGCAGACCGGCGGCGTTGAACGCGGCCGCCACCCGCACCGGGTCGGGGGCGGTGAAGAGGAGCTCGTAGTCCTCGCCCCCGCCGAGGGCCTGGGCGGCCGTCACGCCGTCGGCCGCCGGCACCCGCTGGACCACCACCCCGGCACCCGACGCATCGGCCAAGCGCCGGAGGTCGAGGGCCAGCCCGTCGGACACGTCGATCA
>JBOGID010000346.1:0-7263 GCA_050742295.1 Acidimicrobiales bacterium
ACACCAGCCTTACCATGGCTGTGCTCTGCCGACTGAGCTAAGGGGGCATGGGCGCGCCTCCTCGGAAGGCGAACCCGGCCCTCGATAGTACTCAGCCTGTTGAAGGGCCGCGAGTCCCGGCGCGCCCGTAAGGTCAACGGCCGTGCCGCCTGCGACCTCCGTCGACGTCCGCCTGGCCCGGATCGACGACGCCGAGGACATCCGTTCGATCTACAACCTCGAGGTCACCGAGTCAACGGTCACCTTCGACCTCGTCCCGCGGTCGCTGGCCGACCAGGAGCACTGGCTGAAGGAGCACGCTGGCGCCCACCCGGCGGTCGTGGCCGTCAGGGCCGACACCGGCGAGATCGTCGGGTTCGGGTCACTCAGCCCCTACCGCAGCCGTCCGGCGTACGCCACGACGGTGGAGGATTCGGTGTACGTCCACCGCGACCAGCACCGGCTCGGGATCGGCCGGGCCGTCCTCGCCGAACTCCTCCGGCTCGGGACCGTCCACGGGTTCCACGGCGTCATGGGACGGATCGTGGACGGTCACGAGGCCTCAATTGCCCTCCACCGCTCCTGCGGCTTCGAGATCGTCGGGGTGGAGAGGGAGGTCGGCCGAAAGTTCGGCCGCTGGCTGGACGTCGTCCTCATGCAGCGCCTGCTGTAGAGGCGCGCGGGCCGCGGGCTACAACCCCTGCAGCTGGCCCCGGATGGCGCCCGGACCGAAGTTGGGCGCGCTGTGGAGGTTGATGTAGTACTGGCTCGGGTTGGCGGCGATGTTGTCCAGCAGGGCCTCGTTCTCGCTGGTCACGCACTGCTGGAAGACGCCGGAGCCCTGCTGCGTCGGGGTGGCGAACGGCACCACGATGGGGCCCGGCGAGGTCGGGGGCGCGATGTGGATGTGGAGGCCGCTCAGGGTGCCGTCGACGCGTGCGTACAGCAGCGTCACGCAGACCTGGTTGGATGCGTCGTTGACCGTGATGTAGGCCCGCCCCCAAGCGTCGGGGTCGCCCGGCCCGGGACGCTCGGACGGCCCGTTGAGGACCGCCGTGAGCCGGCCGTCGTCCGCCTGGACGGGTGCCACCGACATGAGCACGGCCAGGCACAGACCAACTCCGAGCACGCCAATTACCCGCTTCATGTGCGCCTCCCTTGTGTAGCGGTGGAGCATACGCGCGCGACCGCGAGCGACTCCGTCGTTCCTCGACGCAACTACGGCGCTCAGCCGCCGAGGGATTGCTCGATAGGCCGGATCTATTCGAACGACCCGGCGAACAGGGCGTCGTAGGCCAGTCCCCACGGCGGGCGCAGGGTCCCAGGGCGCGCACGTCCTCGAACCAGTGGGCGAACGAGGAGCGATGGGAGAAGGTCCCGCCCCCCAGGACCCGGGTCACGCGCTGCAGGGCCGCCTCCGCCAGCTCGGCCACCGCCTCCTTGGCCCGCAGCGGAACGTGCGCAGCACCGGCGGGGCCGGTCGCAGGGGCGCCTGCCTCAATGGCCCGTAAGGCGCCCTCGTAGTCCTGGACGGCGAGCAGTGCTCCTGGACCGCCCGTGACCACTCGACCTGCTCGTAGGGGCGCAGCCGTTCGGCCCGCGGCCGCAGCTGCTCCCGGGCCGTGGAGATCGCCTCGTCGAACACGCCGAGCACCACAGCCGTGAACAGCGACGCGATGAGCGGACCGGCCGCCCGCAGGATGTCGTCGAGGGGCCCGTCCCAGGCCAGACGCACAGCGGGCACTCCTTCGAGGCGCCGGGCGTGGCTCTGGGTAGCCGCCATGCCTTGCCGTCCCACTCGGCGGTCAGCCGGAGGCCCGTGCTGCCGTCCCACGGCTTGTCGCGGACGTCGAGCACGAAGATCGTCGCCTCGTCCTCGCCGTCGGGGATGGCCGTGGTCATCATCACGTCGGTGACGCCCGAGCCGCTCCGGACATGCTTGTCGCCGGTCACCGCGTAGGTGCGTCCGGGCAGGAAGGCGGGCGCCTCGGCTTCGACCGGCGTCGGTGTTGGTGTCGCGGTCGCCCGGGCCCGGCTGATGTCACCGCCGCGGCCGGGCTCGGAGGTGATCGTTCCCCACTGCCGGCCCGCCGCCGCGCTGGCGAGAACGGCCTCGCGCTGGCGCTCCCACTCGGGCCGGGAGGCGTCGGGGCTGGCGAGCCAGAACGAGACGACGGCCGGGTGCATGGACGCCACCAGCGCCACCGACGGGCCCGCGGCCCCAAGGAGCCGGAACGCCTGGCAGACCGTTCGGGCGGACGCCGCCATGCCCTCCCACGACCCACCCTGGTCCCGGGGCACGACCGAGGCCCAGAGCCCCGCCCGGCCGAGAGCCTCGAAGCCGGCACGGTCCAGCGAACGCCGCTGCTGGCGGTCCTTGCGCTCCGCCCGCCACACGTCGGCGATCTGCTCGACGTCCTCAAGCTGCACCGGGTCTGACCTGCACCTTTCCGCCTGAGTGGGCCGGGGAGGATTCGAACCTCCGAAGGCTTTGCCGGCTGATTTACAGTCAGCTCCCTTTGGCCACTTGGGTACCGACCCAGGTCGTCAGGTGGGGAGGTTAGCGTTTGGCCATGCCGTCCTTCGACGTCGTTTCGGAGCTGGATCTGCAAGAGGTGCGCAACGCCGTCGACCAGGCGCAGCGGGAGGTGGCGACCCGGTTCGACTTCAAGGACACGGGCTCGGCCGTCGACCTGGGCGAGGGCGAGATCCGGCTCCGGTCGGCCAGCGAAGACCGGCTGCGGGCCCTGGTCCAGGTCCTGGAGGAGAAGCTGGTCCGCCGCCAGGTGTCCCTCAAAGCCCTGTCCTATGGCAAGGTCGAGGATGCGTCCAAGGGCGCCGTCCGCCAGACCGTCACCCTCGCGGCCGGTATCAGCGACGAGAAGGCCCGGGAGATCAACCGGTTCGTGAAGGACAAGGCGGCCAAGGGCGTGTCCTCACAGGCTCAGGGCGACCAGGTGCGGGTGACGGCCAAGAAGAAGGACGACCTCCAGTCCACCATCCAAGCCTTGAAGGCCAACGACTTCGGCATCCCGATCCAGATCAAGAACTTCCGGGACTAGCTAGCCGCCGCCCGCCCTCGTAGTGGCCGCGGCCAGGACCTTGGGGGTCAGCGGCGTCAACAGGTCGTTGGCCAGCTGCTGGGCCCGCACCACGTCGAGGGCGAAGGCGTCGGCGCCCCGGGTCATGGGGTCCCAGGTAGCTGACTCGTCGCTCCCACCGGCGGCGATGGCCGTCAGGCGCACCGCCCCGTTCTCCCGGCGGACGCTCCTCGTCCATAGCTGCGGCCCGTCATTCGTGGTCGGACCGCCGAACGAGCCGGTGTCGAGGCGCCGCAGCATCCCCGCCGTGCTCAGGGGCCGGGGCACGCTGGTGTCGAAGGTCCCCAGCAGCCTCGGCGCTGCCTTGATGGCCTCGGCGACCCACCGGTCGAGGGTCAATTTGGGGTTGGCCGCCCCACCACCGCCGGGGTGGATCTCGAAGTGGACGTGCGGCGACCCGCCCTCGGCGTTGCCCGTCGACCCGGTGAACCCCACGACCCGGCCCTGCTTGACCGTCTGGCCGCTGCGCACGTCGGGGGCAAACCGGTCGAGGTGGGCCATGTAGTAGTAGGTCCCGTCGGGGACGGTGACGTAGGCAGCTTGCCCGCCCGCCCCCTCGGACTGGAACTCGACTCTCCCGTCGGCAGGCGCCCGTACGGGCGTGCCCCGGGCCGCGAAGATGTCGGTGCCCTGGTGGAGGTGGAAGGCGGGCGTGAACCGGGCCATCCACCAGTCGTCGCTCCAGTACGCCTCCCCTGCCACCGGGAACTGGCCCATCCCGACCAGGGCCGCCTCCTCCTGGGTCAGCCCCTGGTCGGCCAACGGCTTCAGGGCGGCGAGGAGCGCAAGGTTGTTGCTGCTACCCGTACGGAGCACGGAGTTGATGATGGCCTGGGCCTCGGGGGGCACGACCTGGCTGGCCGACTCGGGCGCCGCCCCCCCAGCGCCCGCCCCGCCCGGGTCAACCGGCGCCGAGTCGGGCGCCACCGGCGGGGGGGGCACGGTCGGCGCTGCCGGCGGCACCGTGGTGGTAGTCGGGAGCAGCTTGTTGAGCAGCTCCTGGAGCAGGTTCGTGGTCGTGGGCGGGGCCTGCTGGGGCTGGACCGGCGGGGCCTGCGTCGCGGGCGGCGTCTGCGCGCGCGCCTGCCACGCCCCTCCCGTGATCAGTCCCGCCAGGGTGGGGACGAGGGCGAGCGCTGACCGGGCCCGTCTCGACACGTCGCCATTGTGTTCGACAACGGCGCCGCGTTTCCTGCCGCCCGGCCGACTATGACCTCCAGTCGCCCGCCCGCAGGCGCGCGATCCGGTCCTCGACGGGCGGATGGGTGCTGAACAGGTTGGCGAACCGGGCCCGCCGCCCCGTCAACGGGTTGACGATGAACTTGCCGGCCTGCACCGGGTCGACCTGCATGGGGACGGCCCGCGCCGCCCGGTCCAGCTTGCCCAGGGCGCTGGCCAGGGACTCGCCGTCGTGCAGCAGTCGCGCGCCCGAGCGGTCGGCCTCGTACTCCCGGCTGCGGCTCAGGGCGAATTGCAGGACCATGGCCGCGATCGGGGCCAGGAGGGCGAAAACCACAAACGCCAGCGGGTTCATGCCGCCGTCGTCGTCATCGCCGCCGCCGCCCCCGAGCATTGCGCCCCACATGGCCATGCGGGCCACGAACGTGATTCCCATGGCGACGGCGGCGGCCACCGACCCGATCAGGATGTCGCGGTTGCCGACGTGGCTGATCTCGTGGGCCAGGACGCCCCGCAGCTCCCGCCAGTCCAAAATGTTGAGGATGCCCTGGGTCACGGCGACGGCCGCGTGGTCGGGATTGCGGCCCGTGGCGAAGGCGTTGGGCTGCAGGTCAGGGGTCACGTACAACTTGGGCATGGGCATGCTCGCGGCCGCCGTCAGCTCCCGGACGATCCGGTAGTACTCGGGCATCTGCTGCTCGGTCACGGGGACGGCCCGGGCCGACTTGATGGCGATGGTGCCGGAGAACCAGTACGTCCCGCCCACGAAGGCGAGGGCCAAGGCGAGCCCGACGAACGCCCCACCGCGCCCGAAGAACGAGCCGATGAGGACGAGGAGCCCGCCCAGGAAGGCGAGCAGCGTGTAGGTCTTGATGGTGTTCTTGCTCATCTCACTCTTACTAACGATTCGTATGCCCCGTTCGTTCCGGGGCGGACCGCCGCTACCGTGACCCCCATATGTTCGAGTGGATCTGCGAGATCGAGCCACCCACCCGGCCCGACCTCATGCACGTCCGCCACCAGATCGGCGTGCTTAGTAAGGTCGCCACTGCCTTTCTCATACCCGACAACCACGTCGGGCGAGCCACCGTGTCGAGCATCGCCGTGGCCCACGAGGTCGACCAGATGGGTGGACGGTCGATCGCCTGCCTCAATGCCCGCGACCGCAACGCCCTCGGCTTCCGCCGCGACCTGCTGACGGGCGCGGCCTACGGCGTGGACGAGTTCCTGTTCGTGTACGGCGACGACCCCACGTCGGGCCGCCGCACGGGCCAGCTCACGGTCCGGACCATGATCGACGAGTTGCGCCGGTTCGACGACGAGCACGGCCGGCGCCGGCTGCGGGCGGGCGTCACCACCCGCCTCACCAACCTGCCCGCCTGGAAGCGGGCCGCGGACTTCCTGTTCGTCCAGGTCTCCTTTTCCCTGGACGAACTGCTCGCCTGGCGGGAGACGGTCGACTTCGACGGACCGGTCTACACCGGCGTCATGGTCCTTCCCAGCGCGCCGATGGCCCGCAAGCTGACGGCCGACATCCCCGAGATCACCGTCCCGCGGGCCTGGATCGAACGGATCGAGGCCGACGCGACCCGCACGGCGGGCGTCGAACTGGCCTGCGACCTGGCCGAGTCCATCCGGGAGAGCGGCGCCTTCACCGGCGTCCATCTCATCCCCGGCACCCGCTACCGCCAGACCGCCGCGCGCCTCGAGCAGTAGCCATGCCGGCTGCGGTCCGATGAGTGCACCGGGCGACCGGATCGTGGGGCGTGGGCGGGAGCTGGCCGCCCTGCGGGCCTGGTTGGATGCCGCGCGCCAGGGCACGGGCCGGCTCGTGCTGTGCGCCGGCGAGCCGGGGATCGGCAAGACCCGGCTCGCCCAGGAACTGGCGGGGATCGCGCTGGCCGGTGGCACCCCGGTGGCATGGGGCCGGTGCGTGGAGGCCGAGGGGGCGCCGCCGCTATGGCCCTGGCGCCAGGTGCTGCGCTCCCTCGCGGCCGATCCCGACACCGTGCTGGCCGGCGATGTCGAGTCGCCCCAGGAGCGGTTCCGGCTGTTCGAGAGCGTCATCGACGCAGTCCGGGCCGCCGCCGGCCCGAACGGCCTGCTGGTCGTCCTCGACGACGTCCACTGGAGCGACGAACCGTCGCTGCTCGTCCTCCGCCACCTCGCCGACAACCTGGCCGACCACCTGGCCGACCACCTGGCCGGCACCCGGCTGCTCGTGGTCGCCACCTTCCGGGACGTCGAACCGGCCGGCATCCTGCCCCGTGTCCTCCCCGACCTGCTGCGGGCGCCGGCCGTCGACCGCCTCGACCTGCAGGGGTTCGGCCTCGCCGAAGTGCGGGAGCAGCTCGGCGAGGTGGAGGCGGACGCGGGCGAGGTCCTCGACCTGACGGGCGGCAACCCGCTCTTCGTGCGGGAGGTGGCCCGGTCCATGGCGGAGGGGACGTGGCGCCCCGACCGGCCGCCCCGTTCGGTCCTCGACATCGTCACCGCACGGCTGGACCGGGTCTCGCCTGGCTGCCGGCGGCTGGTCCAGGCGGCCGCCATCGCCGGACGTGACTTCTCGGTCCCCGTCGTGGCCGCCACCCTCGGCGAGCCCGCCGCCGCGTGCCTCCCCCTCCTCGACGAGGCCGTCGCCCACGGCCTGGTCGACCAGGTCGGCCCGAGCGGCGAGTACCGGTTCGTCCACGCCCTCACCCGTGAGGCGGTGGAGGCGTCGCTCACGACCTCGGCTCGGGCCGAGCTGCACCGGGCCGTCGCCGGGGCCATCGAGACCCAGTTCGCCGGCGACCTTTCCGAGCACCTCACCGACCTGGCCCGGCACTGGGCCGAGCTGGCGCCTTACGGCGAGGCGGCCACCGCCCGCCGCTGGACGCTCCGCGCCGCCGACGACGCCGTCCGCCGCCTGGCCTACGAGGAGGGTGCCCGCCTCTACACGGCGGCGCTCGCCTTCGAGCCGGGCCGGCTGCCGGCGGACGACCGCGGCCGCATCCTCATCGCC
>JBOGID010000347.1:0-9314 GCA_050742295.1 Acidimicrobiales bacterium
GTGGCGACCTACGCTTTCGCCGTGATCACCCCGATGGAGGACCTGGGACGGCGGGCCAAGGCCGCCTCCCGCATCCTCGCCATCGCCCCGACGGCGGCCAAGGACGCCGCCCTCCACGCCGCCGCCGACCTCCTCGTCGAGCGCACCGCCGACCTGCTGGAGGCCAACGCCGCCGACGTGGCGACGGCCGAGGCAGGCGGGACCACGGCCACTGTCGTCGACCGGCTCCGCCTCACTGCCGGCCGGGTCGAAGCCATGGCCGCCGGGTTGCGGCAGGTGGCGGCGCTGGCTGATCCGGTGGGCGAGGTGGTCGAGGGCTGGACCCGTCCCAACGGGCTGCTCATCGAGAAGGTCCGGGTGCCGCTGGGCGTGGTGGCGATCATCTACGAGAACCGTCCGAACGTGACGAGCGACGCCTTCGGGCTGTGCCTCAAGTCGGGCAATACCGCCTTCCTGCGGGGCTCGTCGGGGGCCATCCGGTCGAACATCGCCATCGCCGCCGTGCTGCGGGAGGGGCTGGCCAAGGCCGGCCTGCCCGAGGACGCCTTGATCCTGGTGGAGGACACCAGCCGGGAGGCGGCCGTCGAGTTCATGCGCCTGCGGGCGTATGTGGACTGCCTCATCCCGAGGGGCGGGCCCTCCCTCATCGCCGGCATCCTGGAGCACGCCACCGTCCCCTACGTGATCGACGGGGACGGGAACTGCCACGTCTACGTTGACGAGTCGGCCGACCTGGACGAGGCCCTGGCCATCGTCGTCAACGCCAAGACGCAGCGGCCGTCGGTGTGCAACGCTGCCGAGTCGCTGGTCGTGCACGAGTCGGTGGCGGCCGAGTTCCTGCCCCGGGCGGCGGCGGCCCTCGGCGGCGTGGAACTGGTGGGGGACGAGCGGTCGCGCGCCGTGGTGCCGTCTATGGGTCCCGCCACCGAGGCCGATTTCGGGACCGAGTTCCTCGACCTGAAGCTGTCGGTCGCCGTCGTGCCGTCCCTCGACGCCGCCATCGCCCACGTGAACCGCTACGGCTCGGGCCACACCGAGGCCATCTGCACCCGTGACCTGGCGTCGGCCCGCCGGTTTGCCCGGGAGGTCGACGCCGCCGCGGTGATGGTCAACGCCTCGACCCGGTTCACCGACGGGGAGCAGTTCGGGTTCGGGGCCGAGATCGGGATCAGCACCCAGAAGCTGCACGCCCGGGGGCCCATGGGCCTTCGGGAGCTGACCACCGTGAAGTACCTCGTCACCGGGGACGGGCAGATCCGCACGTAGATGGCGGCGAAGGCGGACGTCGTTCCCGGGCCGGGCGTGCGAGCCTTTGTCAGGACGTTCCTGGCCGTGTTCGTCGTGTGCGGTCTGGCGGGGCTCAACCTGTGGCCGTTCACGGGGTGGCACCTGTTCAGCCACGTGCGGGCGGACCGCATCACCGCCTGGGAGATCACGACGGTGGACGCCCTGGGCGAGGAGGTGGGCGTGCCCTTCGCCGACCTGCCCGCTGGCTACCGGACGTCGTCCCATGTCGCCTCGGGCCTGGCCGGCCTGTTGGAGGCGGCGCGGCTGGACGTGTGCCGGGCGTGGGCGTCGGCCGACCCCGGACGCCGCCAGGTCGTCGAGGTCCGCGTCTACGCCATCGAGGAGTCGCTGCGGGATCCGGGGGCGCGCACGCGGGAGCTTCGGCACGTCTGCCAGGTCGCCGGCGGGTGATCTCTCGGTGGCTGTTCGGAGCCGAGAGCGGGCGGCGGCTGCTGGCCGTCCACCTGGGGCTGGCCGCGCTCGTGGGCCTGCGCATCGCCCTCGGGCCCTACGGGCAGCTGGCGGGACAGCCCGACGCCCTGTTCCGGCCCGTCTGGTTCCTGCGGCCCCTGTCGGGCATGCCGCCGCTGGCCGTGATCGTGATCCTGCAGGTGGTCGGCACCGCACTGGCTGTCGTCGCCCTGGCCCCCAGGTACCGGTGGCGGCGGGTCGCCTTCGTGGCGGCCTGGGCGTGCCTGATGGTCCTGGCCGGGCTGCGGGCCAGCCGGGGCAAGGTCCTGCACAACGACGTGCTGTTGCTGCTGGCGTGCGTGCCGTTCCTCGCTGCGCCTGCCGTCGATGACCCTCGGGACCGCACAGAGTCACGGCGGTACGGCTGGCCGATCCGCACCGCCATGGTCGTGGTGGCGGGGGCGTACTTCTTCGCCGGCTTCCACAAGCTGGTGCAGTCGGGCCTGGCGTGGGTGACGTCGGACAACGTGGAGAACGTCCTGGTGGTGGCGGCCCGCAGCGGGCGGCTGATGTTCCCGGAGGCGGCCGAGTTCCTATCCCGGCAGGCGGTGATGGCCCACGTTCTGGGGGCCACGATCCTGCTGCTCGAGGTCACGTTCCCGGTCGTGCTGTTCTCGGCCCGGGCCCGTCCGTTCTACGCGGCGGCGGCCGCCGCCTTCCACGCCGGCACGTGGCTGCTGCTCGGGATCGACTACTGGCTGTGGGCCGCGGTCACGCCACTGGTCCTGGTGGACCTGGCCGCCGGTAGGCGACGCCGACCGGATCCTGGGCCACGGGCTGAAGGCCGAGGGCGCCTGCCAGCGCGGCGGGCGTGGGCAGGAACACCCGCCGGGCCGGGCTCCGGGTGAAGTAGACGAGCAGGCCGCCGCGGGCCAGGTCGTCGCCCATGGCCCTGACCTGGGCCTCGTAGTCGGGGTTGGTCTTGCCGGTCAGCAAGATCCGCTGTTCGGGGACGGGCCGAGCGACCCGTCCGGTGTGCAGCCACAGGACGTCGACCTGGTTGGTGTAGACGGGCTCGGACCCGTCCAGGGCCCGAACCTGGTCGACCACTTCGGACCCGGCAAACGACGGCGCCGCGAATCCGCCGGGCCGCACCTCCTCGTCGCTGGCCGCGTCGCGAAGCCACACCAGCCCGCTGGCCACCTGGAGGCCGACCACGGCGCTCAGCCCGATACGGGCCAGGTGGGAACGGCTGATGTCCACGGCGCTGACGGCCCACAGGGCGAGGGCGATGACGGCCACGTGGACGGGGAGGAGGAAGCGGGCGTCGAGCCGTCCCGTGACCTCGAACAGCAGCCGGTCGACGACCAACACGGCGAGGTAGGCGGCGACGAGCACGCCGACGAGGGCGGTGGCGCGGCGGTCGGTGCGGCGCCGCCATGTCACGACACCGAGGACCACGACGACGGCCAGGAGGGCGGCGGCGATCGGTCCCCGCGCCGCGAAGGCGACGTCGGCGGGCACGAACCAGGTGGAGGCGGCGCGCAGGCCGGTGGTGAGGTAGTCCAGGTCGGGGGCGTGCCAGACCACGGCGCGGTTGGTGGTGCGGCCGCTGTCCATGGCCAGCCAGGCGAACCACCCGGCGGGGGGCGTGGCCGCCACCAGGGCGAAGCCCAGCGCGGCACGCCAGCGGTGGGCCACCACGACAAGGGCCAGCACCGCGCCGGCGACGAGGGCCACGCCGACGTACCGGGTCAGGCACGCGGCGCCGGCCAGGAGGGCAGCAGTCACGAGCAGCACCGGCCGCCTCCGGTCGCGACGCAGGCACGGGGCCAGCGCGGCCACCGCCAGCGCCGCCAGCAGCAGGAACAGCGGTTCGCTGAGGCCGGATGTGGCGTAGACCAGGAAGTCCAGCCCCGCCAGCATGAGCAGCTGGGCGGCCACGGCCAGGGCCAGCCGGCCCGTGTGGCGGTGCACGAGCGTCCCCACGACGAACACCGTCAGCCCGAACACCACCGGGTTGACGTAGCGGACGGCGGTCAGCGGGTCGACGCCGAGGGCCGCGAACCCGGCCAGTAGCAGCGGGAACAGGGGCGGGAAGTTGCTGACGGCGGGGGCGCCCGGTGGGGGCGTGTAGCCGTTGCCGTCGGCCAGGTTGCGGGCCGTCCCCGCGTAGGCCAGGGCATCGGGGCTCAGGTACACGCCCCGGCGGGTGGCGAGGAGCAGCAGCGCCGTCCCCAAGAGGGCGGGCAGGATCAGCAGGACGTTGGGGCGGCCGCTGGACTTAATTGCGGAGCAGCTCCGCCACCCCGAAGGCGAGGTCGAGGGACTGGCGGGCGTTCAGGCGGGGGTCGCAGGTGGTGAGGTAGCGGTCGGCCAGCTGCGAGTCCAGGACCGCGGTGGAACCGCCCAAGCACTCGGTGACGTCCTCGCCTGTCAGCTCGACGTGGAGGCCGCCGGGCCACACGCCCACGTCCTTGCAGGCGGCGAAGAAGCCCTGCACCTCGGCCAGGACGTCGTCGAAGTTCCTCGTTTTGCGGCCCGCGGGCGACACGTAGGTGTTGCCGTGCATGGGGTCGCACACCCAGACGACGGGGTGGTCGCTGGCCTTGACCGCCCGCAAGAGGGGTGGGAGCAGTTCGGCGACCCGGGCCGCGCCCATGCGGGCGACGACGGTGAGCCGTCCCGGGACGCCCGCGGGGTTGAGGCGGTCGCAGAGGGCCACGGCCTCGGCGGGGGTGGCCGAGGGGCCGAGCTTGACCGCCACCGGGTTCTCCACGCCGGTCAGGAAGGCCACGTGGGCGCCGTCGATCTGGCGGGTGCGGTCGCCCACCCACAGCAGGTGGGCCGAGCAGTCGTACCAGCGCTTGGTGAGCGCCTCCTGGCGGGTGAGGGCCTCCTCGTAGCCGAGGAGAAGGGCCTCGTGGCAAGTCCAGAAGTCCACGCCGTTGACCCCGGAGGCGGCGTCGAGGTCGATGCCGCACGCGGTCATGAAGCGCAGGATGCGGTCGATCTCGCCTGCCATGCGTTCGTAGCGCTGGCCCTCGGGGCTGGAGACGACAAACGGCTGGTCCCACATGTGGACGGCCCGCAAGTCGGCGAAGCCGCCCTTGGTGAAGGCCCGCACCAGGTTCATGGTCGACGACGACTGGTGGTACGCCTGGAGCAGCCGTTCGGGGTTGGCGATGCGGGCCTCGGCCGTGGGGGCGTCGTCGTGGATGATGTGGCCGCGGAAGGTGGGGATGACGTTGCCGTCGCCCAGTTCCTCGGTGGCGGCGGAGCGGGGTTTGGCGAACTGCCCGGCGATGCGGCCCATCTTCACCACCGGGACGCCCGACTCGTAGGTGAGCACGATGGCCATCTGGAGGATGACCTTGAGCTTGTCCCGGATGGAGTCGGCCGAGAACTCGAACGACTCGGCGCAGTCGCCGGCCTGGAGCACGAACGCCTTGCCGTCGCAGACCCGTCCGAGGGCGGCCGTGAGGTTGCGCATCTCGCCCGCGAAGACGAGGGGCGGAAGGGCGTTCAGCCGGGCCAGGACGGAGTCGAGGGCAGCCTGGTCTGGCCACTCGGGCTGCTGGAGGGCGGGGCTGGCGCGCCACGTGCTCGGGGTCCACGTGCTCATGTCTGCGGAAACGACGGTAGCGGGATCTCGTACGAACCGGTCACCGATTCCTATGCTCCCGGCAATGGAGCGGGTGGGCGTGTTCGGGGGGACGTTCGACCCCGTGCACGTCGCCCACCTGGTGGTGGCCGCCAACGCCCGCCACGCCCTGCGGCTGGACCGGGTCCTGCTGGTCGTCGCCAACCAGCCGTGGCAGAAGGCGGCCCGTCCCGTCACCCCGGCCGAGGACCGGTTCGCCATGGTGGCGGCCGCCGTCGAGGGGCGGGACGGGCTGGAGGCCAGCCGCCTCGAGATCGACCGGGGCGGGGTGTCGTTCACGGCCGACACGCTGGAGGAACTGGCGACGGCGAGCGGGGTGGCGGGCGGGGGCGGGGCTGACCGGGAGCTGTTCCTTGTCCTGGGGGCGGACGTGGCCGCCCAGCTGTCGACGTGGGAACGGCTCGACACGGTGCGGCGTCTGGCCACGGTGGCGGTGGTGGACCGCCCGGGGGCCCGCGACCCGCAGCTGGGACCGGAGTGGCGGGTCGAACGGGTGGAGATCCCGCGCCTGGAGATCTCGGCCTCGGACCTGCGGCGGCGGGCGGCCGACGGGCGGCCCCTCGACTGGCTCGTCCCCGACCCGGTAATCGCCTACATCCGCCGGCGAGGTCTCTACACTGGTGGCAGATGAGGTTCCCGGTCACCCTGTGCACCCGTTCTGGGCGTCGGTGACGGGTCGAGCCGTCCGCTTGTCCGAGATCCGGAGGGATTCCCACGTTCACGACAACTGATTCCGGTTTGGAGCGCGTCCGCCATCTGGCCCGGACGGCGGCCCGTGCCGCCTGGTCCAAGGGCGGCGAGGACACGCTGGTGCTCGAGATCGGGCCCGTCCTCGCCATCTGTGACGCCTTCGTGCTCACCAGCGGCCGCAACTCCCGGCAGGTCAAGACCATCGCCGAGGAAGTCGAGGCGCGCGTCAAGGCGGAGGGCGGCGGCCCGCCCCTTCGGGTGGAGGGCCTCGCGGGGGCCGAGTGGGTCCTGCTCGACTTCGGCGACTTCGCCGTCCACGTGTTCCTCGACGAGACCCGCCGCTACTACGAGCTGGAACGGCTGTGGTCCGACGTCCCCCGCCTGGAGTGGGAGGAAGCCGGCGTCGCCCGGGAGTAGGAGCTAGTGTTAGTGGGGGCCGGGGCGGGAGTCGAGGGGCTCGACGCCCAGGGCCTCGCGGATGGCGGAGCGGGCCTCGATGACGTTCATGGCCACCAGGTCGGCGAGTGAGCAGTTCAGGCTCTTGACCAGTTCGTCGGCCAGGTAGAAGCCGACGCGCCACTGGTTCTGGATGACGCCGCCGCCGAAGTAGGTCTCGACGGTGGTGGGGGCGTCGATGGAGGCGGCGAAGTGGTCCATGAGCTGCTGGCGGTTCTCCTGGCAGAACGGGAGCCAGGCCTCGACGTCGGGGTGGCCGTACCAGAAGTACTCCAGCTCGGGCCGGTCGGGTACGAGGGCCCGGCTGGCGGCAATGGCGACGCCTTCGTAGAACGCCATCCACGCCGCGTCGACGGCGGGCGGGGTGGAACCGAGGGCCAGCTCGTGCCAGGCGTGGGTCGTCTCGTGGGCGACCAGGACCCGGGACCCCTCGGGCGTCTGGAACCACTCCAGGCAGTGGAACACGGCCACGTCGTCGTTGAGGCGCCCCACCGCGGCGTTGGTGGTGAGGGTGCCGACCATGATCACGTGCTGGGGCGACGGATCAGCAGGGCGGTCGAGCAGCTTGGGCAGGGCCTTCTCCACGTCGGCGATGGCCTTGCGGACGACGCCGCCGGCCTCGCCCACCCGTTCCCGGACCTTGCCCAGCTCCCGCACCACGGCGGCCCGTCCCGCCGGGTCTCCGTGGGTCTCGTAGAAGGCCTCGAAGACCTCCGGGTAGGCAGCCTCGTAGTTGTCGACCCAGAGCCCCTCCCGCAGGAAGGGCGTCTGCATGGCCGCCTTGCGGGCGAAGGCTTCGAACCCGGCGATGGTGTCGAGCACACGCGGCATGACGTGCAGTCTCGCGCGGGGCGGTCGTACGGCTGCGCGGCGGGTCTGCGCGGCTTTTCCTGATTTCCGTCGAAATACACCGGCTTCAGGCATTGACTACCTCTCATGGTGTTTCATACGCTGACTGGGCAGTAGGGGACCGACGGCACCGGCAGAGGCAGGCGGCGTGGCGGACATCGATGTGGCGGTACGGGGAGGCGATCCTCGCAACGGGCACCGCGCCGGTGCCGCGCCTCGCCGGCCCGGGTCGGGGCGTCGCCGGAGCGTTCCCGGCGGGCGGGCGGTGCTCGGCGGCCTGCTCGTGGCCGCGTCGGTGGTGGGTCTGTTCTACGCGTCGACCCGCACCGAGTCGGGCCCGAAGGAGTCCTACGTCGTGGCCCGGGTCGCGATCGCGCCGGGCGCTCGGCTGACGGCTGCCGACCTGACGCGGGTCGCATTGGAGCTGCCGCCCGCGCTCGCCGGCCGCGCCTTCACCGACCCTGCGGCCCTCGACGGTGCGACCGTCATCGCGCCGCTGGCTGTCGGCGAGCTCATCCAGGCCAGTGCGGTGGTGGCCAAGCCGAGCTCACCCGGCAGCCGGGAAGTGACGTTCGCCGTGCCCCGGGCCACGCTGACCCCTTCGCTGGAGCAGGGCGAACGCATCGATGTCGTGGCCACCTACGGCTCGGGGACGGACTCGTTCAGCACCGTCGTGCTGCGCCAGGCCCTGGTGGTGGCGCTCGACCGGGGTCGTGAACGGGTGGGCGACCAGGGCGACGCGGCCGTGACGGTGGCCGTCGACGATCCCGCCGACGCGGTGGCGCTGGCCCACGCCGTGCAGCTGGCCAAGCTGACCGTCGTCCGGGCCACAGGCGCCGGGGCGATCAGTGGGGCCACGCCCGTCTTCCGCCAGCCTGCGCCCGCGGCGACGCCGACGACTGCGGCCCGTCCCTGATGGCGGGCGAGCGGTTCGTCGTGCTCGGGCTGGCGCCGGCCCGGGCCCCGTGGTTCCGAGCCGTCGGGGGCTGGGCCAACTCCGGTGCGCTCCCCGCAGAGTTCATCAAGTGCCTGTCGGCCGAGGAGGTCGGGGCCCGCCTTGCGTCGGGCCGGCCGTTCTCGGCGTTGGTGGCCGACGGGTGCCTGCCCGCCGTCGACCGCGACCTGGTGGCGCGGGCCGCAGCGGCGGGGTGCGCGGTACTGGTCGTCGAAGACCGCCGGGTCGACCGCGACTGGCAGGCGCTGGGCGTGGCCCGCGTGCTGCCCGCCGACTTCGGCCGCGACGACCTCATGCACGCCCTGTCGGCCCACGCCCGGCTGGTGCAGCGCAGCAGCGCCCGGGCCGACGACCTGCTGGCGAAGTCGGTGCCGACGGGGTGGCGGGGGATGGCGGTGGCCGTCACCGGGCCGGGAGGCACGGGCGCGTCGACGGTCGCCATGGCCCTGGCTCAGGCGCTGGGCGACGACGTCCGCCAGGCCGGTATGGTGCTGCTGGCCGACCTCCGGCTCCACGCCGAGCTGGCCATGCTCCACGACGCCGGCGACGTGTGCCCTGGAGTCCAGGAGCTGGTCGAGGCCCACCGGGCGGGCCTGCCCACAGCCGACGAGGTGCGGGGGCTCGTGGTGGATGCGCCGGGCCGGCGGTACCACCTGCTCCTCGGCCTGCGGCGGGCCCGGTTCTGGCCGACGCTGCGCCCGCAGGCCTTCGCCGCCGCCTTCGACTCGTTGGAGCGCACGTTCCGGGTCGTGGTGTGCGACGTCGATCCCGACGTCGAGGGGGAGGACGAGGGAGGATCGCTCGACGTCGAGGAGCGCCACGTCATGGCCCGCACCGCCGTCGAACGGGCCCAGGTCGTGATCGTGGTCGGGCTGCCGACCTTGAAGGGCGTCCACTCCATGGTCCGGGTCATCGACGGGCTCCTGGCCTACGGCGTCCTGCCCCAGCGGGTGCTCCCGGTCATCAACCGTGCGCCCCGCTCGGCCCGGGCCCGGGCCGGGC
>JBOGID010000348.1:0-4956 GCA_050742295.1 Acidimicrobiales bacterium
GGTCGTGGGCGTGGTCGTGGCGACGCCGCCGGGGGCGACGGTCGTCGTGGCCTGGGCCGACAGCCGCAGGGGTGGCGGCGAGTCGCCGGTGAAGAACAGGAAATACGTGGCGGCGATGGCGGCGACGGATACCACCACCGCCGCCACGATCACGAGCCGCAACCGGGAGCGCGGCGAAGCATCAGTGGGCGCGGTCACGCCCACAGTCAACCGGCTATGGCTGTGAACTGGCTGTGGGAGACGTCGTCGCCTCGACCGGGGGCCGCTCGGCCTCGACGACGGGCGTGAGCGGCACCTCGACGCGGAACCGTGCCCCCCGTCCCGGCCCGGTGTCGACCGACACACCGCCGCCGTGGGCCTCGGCGATGGCGGCCACGATGGCCAGGCCGAGGCCCGTGCCTCCGTGGGCCCGGGTCCGTGACTCGTCGGCCCGGTAGAACCGCTCGAACACGTGGTCCGCCTGGTCGGGCGTGAGGCCCGGACCGTCGTCCGCCACCTCCAGCACCGCGCCCTTCCCGTCGAACCCCAGCCTTACCCGCACGGGCGTGCCCGGCGGCGTGTGCTGGCGGGCGTTGGCCAAGAGGTTGCCGACCACCTGGCGCAGCCGCAGGTCGTCGCCCGTCACGATCACCCTGGGCGGGGCATCCAGCGAGATTGGCCGGTTGGGGTCGACGGCCCGTGCGTCGTCCACGGCGTCGGCCGCCACCCGGGCCAGGTCGACGGGCGCCCGCTCCAGGGGCCGGCCCTGGTCGATGCGGGCCAGCAGCAGCAGGTCGTCCACCAGCACGCCCATCCGCCGGGCCTCCTGCTCGATCCGGCGCATGGCCTTCTCGAGGTCCTCGGGCCGTTCGGCCGCCCCCCGCCGGAACAGCTCCGCGTAGCCCCGGATGGACGTGAGGGGCGTCCGCAGTTCGTGGGACGCGTCGGCCACGAACCGCCGCAGCCGCTGTTCGGACGCCTGCTGGGCCGAGAAGGCGGCCTCGATCTGTCCGAGCATGCTGTTGAGGGCCAGGCCGAGCTGACCCACCTCGGTCCGGGTGTCGGCCGGCTCCACGCGCCTGGAAAGATCCCCAGCGGCGATGGCGCCGGCCGTCCGCCCGATGTCCTCCAGCGGCCGCAGCCCCCGCCGCACCAGGAACCGGGCCAGGGCGCCGACCGCGCCCAGAACCAGCAGCGTCGATAGGCCGGCGATGCCGATCAGCCGTCCGAGCGTCTGCTCGACCTCCTTCAGCGGCATGGCCACCACCACCAGGTCGTGGCCCTGTTCCCGGACGATCATGCGGAAGCGGCCCGACCCCTCGACGGCGTCCGCGCTGTGGGGACTGCGTTTGGCGATGTCGTCGGCGTCGTAGGCCGGACGGTTCACGGCCGGGTCGCCGCACGCCACGCAGGCGGGCAGGGGCGTGGTCCCGTCGGCCTCGATGATGGCGAACCAGGTGCCGACCGGGATGGTCTCGCCGGCGATGCCGATGACGTCGTCCCGGTCGGGACGGACGAAGCCTCGCTGCACGGCGTTGAGCCGGTCGGACAGGGGCCTCACCGAGTCCACCAGCTGCTGGTCGAGCCGGTCGTAGAGGAAGGACTTCAACGCCCGGTAGGTGACCAAGTTGGACGCGAGGAGCCCGACCGCCACCAGGCCCAGCAGGCCCAGCAGCAGCCGGGTGCGAAGGGTCATCCGCCTCCGTTGGAGTGGGCGGACGGCAGCCGGAGGCTGTAGCCGACGCCGCGGACGGTGTGGATCAGCCGGGGCTCGTTGCGGTCGATCTTCTTCCGCAGGTAGCTGATGTAGGTCTCCACCACGTTGGCGTCGCCGTCGAAGTCGTACTGCCACACGTGGTCGAGGATCTGGGCCTTGGTCAGCACCCGCCGGGGGTTGAGCATGAGGTAGCGAAGGAGCTTGAACTCGGTGGCCGTGAGCTGGATCGCCTCGGGGCCCCGCCACACCTCCCGGGTGTCCTCGTCCAGCTCCAGGTCGGCGAAGGTCAGCCGCCCCGTGTCCGACGACGACGCCCCCCGTGACCGCCTGAGCACGGCCCGCACCCGGGCCACCAGCTCCTCGATCGAGAACGGCTTGGTCACGTAGTCGTCGCCGCCGAGGGTGAGGCCCTGGACCTTGTCCTCGGTGGCGTCGCGGGCGGTCAGGAACACGACCGACACGGGGACGTTGTCCGACCGCAGCCGGCGCACGACCGTGAACCCGTCGAGGTCGGGGAGCATGACGTCGAGCACCATCAGCTCGGGGCGGAACGTCTGGCCGGCGTTGAGCGCCGAGCGGCCGTCGGACGCCACCTCGACGTCGAACCCCTCATAGCGCAGGGCGGTGCTGACCAGGTCGGTGATGTTGGGCTCGTCGTCGACGACCAGGATCCTCGTCTTGGGTTGGTCCACGGCCTCCATGGTGGCACCGGTTCCTGTGCAATCTCTGTGCGCAGGCTGAGGGCCGGCTGGTGGCGGCGCCCGAGGCGTAGGGTCGTCGGGTGGCGGCCGCGGGGAACGTCGACGATGTGGTCCGGCTGTTGACGGCCGTGACCGACCAGGCCCGGGCCGCGGCCCACCGGCGCGGGTACTTCGCGGCGATGTACCGCCAGATGAGCGTGGCCGTGCAGCGGGGGATCGAGAGTGGGTACTTCAACGACGGCCCCCGCATGAGCCGGTTTACCGCCATCTTCGCCAACCGGTATCTGCATGCGCTCGACACGTTCCAAGGCGGTGCCGAGCCCACCCGGTCGTGGCGGGCGTCGTTCTCCTGCTGCGAGCGCCGGGACCGGCTGATCCTCCAGCAGGTCGTCCTCGGCATCAACGCCCATGTGAACCTCGACCTGGGAGTGGCCGCGGCCGAGGTGGCGCCCGGTGACGAGATCCACCACCTCCGGGGTGACTTCGAGCGGATCAACACCATCATCGGTGGCCTGCTCGACGCCGTGCAGGAGGCCATCGGGGCGTTCTCGCCGCTCCTGGACCTCCTGTGGCGGGTGACCGACCGCCCCGGCGACGAGGTCCTCAACTTCAGCTTCGCGGTGGCGCGCGACGAGGCCTGGCGCCACGCCGTGGTGCTGGCCGGCCTGCCGCCGGCAGAGCGGCCCGGCGTCATCGACTCCTTCGACAGGGCCGCCGCCCTGCTGGCCCGCCTGGTCATCGAGCCGGGCGGGATCCTGGGGCGGACGGTGTCCATCGTCAAGCACACCGAGGACGAGGACATCCGGGCCGTCATCGACGCCCTCGCCTCGGTCGAGCCTCGCCCCTAGCTCCCGGCGACTGCCTATCTTTGATCATGGCCAGCACGTTGGAGGCCCGCGTCACCGCCCTCGCCCGCCGCCTGGCCGAGCTGGGGTCGGGCTCGGGGGCCAAGGGGTCGGTCGTCCAGGCCTCGTGGTGGAGCGAGCGGATGCTCGAGTGGGCCATGAACCACCCGTCGTTCAAGACCCAGCTGTTCCGGTTCGTTGACGTGTTCCCGGCGACGGTCGACGACGAGGACGTCCTCCGCCACCTCGACGAGTACTTCGACGGCCCCGACGTCCCCAAGATGATGGACCTCGGGCTCGACGTGGCCGAGCACGTGCCCTTCGGCATCGGCAAGGCGGCGGCCGCCAACCTGGCCCGGCGGAACATCACCAAGGTGGCCGAGCAGTTCATCGTGGGGCGCGACCCCCGGGCCGCGGTCGCCAACCTCCACCGGCTGTGGCGGCACGGGTCGGCCGCCACCGTCGACCTGCTGGGCGAGAAGACGGTGACCTCGGCCGAGGCCGACCGCTATGCGGCGCGGGTGCACGAACTGCTGCGGGTCCTGCTCGAGGCCGCGCCCCGCTGGGCCCCCGACGACCACCTCGAGCGCGACGACCTTGGTGCGATCCCACGTGTCAACGTGTCGGTGAAGCCCACGGCCCTGGCCTCCCACTACTCGCCGCTGTCGCGGGAGGAGGGGTTGGAGCAGGCCAAGTCGCGGCTGCGTCCGATCCTGCGCGTGGCCCGCGACGAAGGGGCGTTCGTCCACTTCGACGCCGAGCACTACGACGTGAAGGACCTGACCCTCCAGCTGTTCCGCGAGCTCCTCTCCGAGGACGAGTTCCGCGAGGTCGAGGCGGGGGCCGTCATCCAGGCCTACCTGCGTGACTCCCGCGACGACCTCGCCGACCTCATCGCCTGGTCATCCCAACGGGCGAAGCCGGTCACGGTGCGGCTGGTCAAGGGTGCGTACTGGGACACCGAGACGGTGGTGGCCCAGGCCGAGGGCTGGCCCGTGCCCGTGTTCTCGGCGAAGGAGCAGACCGACGCCAACTACGAACGGTGCGTCCGCCTCCTGCACGACCACCATGGCGAGGTGCGGGCCGCCTTCGGCACCCACAACCTGCGGTCGCTGGCCTACGCCGTCGAGTACGCCCGGTCGAAGGGCATCCCCGACAACGGCTTCGAGATCCAGCTGCTGTACGGCATGGCGGAGCCGATCCACGCCGCCATCCGCCGGCTGGGCCTGCGGCTACGCGTCTACGCGCCCGTCGGCGAACTGGTGCCGGGGATGGCCTACCTGGTGCGGCGCCTCCTGGAGAACACGGCCAATGAGAGCTTCGTGCGCCGCCGGTTCGTGGAGGGACGCAACCTCGACGAGTTGGTGGCGCCGCCCGACGTCGACCGCCTGCCCGGTGTGGACGGCGTGGTCCGCCGACCGGCCACGGACCCTTCGTCGCCCGGGCCGTACCAGCACGAGCCGCTGGCCGAGTGGCGGCGGGCGACGGCCCGCGCCGGGTTCGCGGCGGCCCTCGACCGGGTGGCGGTGAGCAAGGCCGAGCTGGACGTGCCGGCCATCATCGACGGCATGCCGGTGCACACGCCGGCCACGATCACGTCGGTCGACCCCTCGTCGCCGTCGACGGTGGTGGCGGTGTCGGCGTCGTGCGGCGCGAGCGAGGCCGAGGCCGCCCTGGAGGCAGCCCGGCGGGCATGGCCGGCGTGGCGCCGGGC
>JBOGID010000349.1:0-5376 GCA_050742295.1 Acidimicrobiales bacterium
CGCCCGGGGTCGGCACCCAACCAACCTGCTCGGACTCATCGGTATCCGTGACATCGACGTATCGGGTCGGGGAGAGGCTCGCGCCGTCATAGGAGTGAGCGCAGCGGCATGAAGATGCTTCGTGCCCTACTTCTCGCCGGCATCGCCCTCGGGGCCCCCGCCGTACTCGTCTGGCTCGGAGGCTGGCCGTTCCCGACGCAGGTTCCCTCGATGGACGAGGTCAGCAGAGCCCTCGACCTAGGCTGGACGCCCGGAGGGCGGTTCGTCACCGCCGTACTCGCGCTCACGATTTGGGCGCTGTGGGCCTACCTGATGGCGTGGGTCATCCTGGAGGCTCGGATGGTCCGAGCAGCTCGAACGACGGCTGCTCCCGCCGATGAGGTCCGTCCGCCGACTCAGCGGATGCAGTTCCTCGCAGCGTGGCTCATTCGAGGCGTTCTCGTCAGCGGCCCGGTGATGGGGGCCGCGGGCCCCTCGTTGGCGGGGCCCGCCCGCCTCCCCCAGCTGCTCCTCGCGACAGGAATCTCGTCACCCGCAGCGGTGGTGGATCTGCGCGCGCCGGCGGTATCGGTCTCGCAGGCCCGCCCGTCGCACTCCTTGTACGTCGTCAGGCCGTGGGCGGAGTCCCGAGACTGCCTCTGGGTGATCGCCGAGCGCTACCTCGGTGATCCATTCCGGTGGTCGGAGATCTACGAGCTGAACCGGGAGCGCCTCCAGCCCGATGGGCGAACCCTCGGATCGGACCCCCACAAGTGGGTCTATCCCGGTTGGCGGCTCCAGCTCCCCGGCGACGCTGCCGGTCCAGACTTGGTCGCCGAGGGCGCCGCAAGTCCTGGAGCAGAGTCGAGGGTGAGCCCGCCCGCACCGCCAGAGTCCACGACCTCGACGGCAGCGGGCGAGCCTCGGGTCTCCGTGTCCACGGCGCCGCCGGCCACGGTGTCGCACCCCGGCGCCGCGCCCGCAACGACGGCGTCGACAGCCGGCCCAGCAGCAAGCGACGCGGGCGCGCGATCGGTAACCGGCCGCCCCGATGGCAGGCCGGCGGTACCCCCTGCGGCACGAGCCCTCATCCCCCCCGTCCTCGCCGGAGCGGTTGTTGCGGAGCTGACTCGCCGTGCCCTGATTCAGCACCGCCGGCGTCGCTGGGGCCGGGATGTCGCGACTGCTCCAGCCGACGTGCGAATGGTCGAACGGCGGCTTCGGTCAATACAACAGGCAGAGGCCTTGGAGTGGGTCGATCTCACGATGCGCTTCCTCGGAATGAGAATGGCCGATTGCGGAACGGTCGACCCTCCCGCCGTCGTCTGCGTGCGAGCCGGCAGCCTCGGCGTCGAGCTCGTCATGGAACCGGCCTCCTCGGTTCCGCCCACCGGCTTTGTGGCCACCGAGGAGGGCCATCTGTGGACGCTCGATCCGGAGATCGGCATCGACCAGCTCCGTGACGAGGCGGCCGGTGGTGTGGCGCTCGTGCCCGCGTTGGTGACGATCGGCGTGACGGAGGAGGGAAGCGTTCTCCTCAACCTCGAGTGCGCCGGGACCCTTGTCGTGGAGGGCGACCCCGAGCGAGCGGGAGCGTTCCTTGCCGCTGCCGCCCTCGAACTGGCGTCCACACCGTGGTGTCGCGAGCTCCCTCTGACCCTGATCGGCGGTGACGCCCGGCTCTCGGTTGGCAACCCGCGTGTAGAGAGCGCCGATGATCCTTCTCTCGTGATCGCTCGGGCGGCTCGTGCAGCGGGCGCAACGGAGGCGGCCTTGGGTGACTCGAGGACAACTCTCAGCGCACGAGTTGCCGAACAGTCGTCGGAGGATTGGGTCCCGAGCGCGATCGTCGCGGACTTGGGCTCCATGGAGGAGGGAGCTGCACGTGAACTCGTGCGGGCGACCGTCCCGCACCGCTCCGGCGTCGTCGCGATCGTTCCGGGTCCGGTGGCCGGAGCCCGGTGGCGACTCATGATCGACGCGGATAGGACGGCCGTCCTCCATCCACTGGGGTTGGAGCTAACCAGCGTTATCGACCGGGAACTCGTCGACGGTGCGAGCGCTCTCCTTGAGGCCAGGGCCGACCTGGGCGACATCGCGCCGGTGGTCGAGTTGACCCCCACGACGACCGGAACGGTCGACCCCGCCGGGCACTGCCTGTACGCCCGATTCCTCCGGCGACGACCAGCGATCGACTGGCCGAACGAGCCGCCCGCGGGCTCCAAGGCAGTCGAGCTGGTCCACTTCCTGGCCGCCAACGAGGACGCCGTCAGCCGCGGCCGCCTACGTGAGGCCCTCTGGCCCATGAACGTCCCTTTGACGAACGTTCCATCAATACGTTCAGGACAGCGGTGAGCCGTGCCCGGACGGCCGTCGGTCAGGATGCCGACGGCAATAGCGTCCTGCCCAAGACTCGGAACGGCTACTACGGCCTGGCCGGCTCGGGCTGGGGTTCCGACTGGCGTGACTTCCGGACCCTCGTTCGGCGAGCCGACGGGGCACCCCTTGGTGAGGGCATCGACCTGCTGACCGAGGCGCTTGACCTCGTTGAGGAGGGAGTGCCGCTCTCCGACCTACCACCCGACGGCTACAGCTGGGCGCTGACCGATCTCCAGGACCTCGTCATCGCCCGCATCGTCGATGCTGCCGAGACGCTGGCCGAGCGGGCCCTCGACGCCGGCGACCCGGCGCGGGTCGAGTACGCAGCCCGAAAGGGCCTCGCTGTCAGCCCCTGCCGTGAAGCCCTGTGGCGTGCCCGCATGCAGGCCGCCGCCGACACCGCCGACCGCGACGCCCTCAAGCGAGCCTACGAAGGGGCGAAGCGTGCCGCCCGTTCCCTCGACCCGTTGGGGGAGCCGGACCCCGAGACGACTCGCCTCTACCATTCTCTGCTTCGACTCCTCTCCGGCGGCGGACCCCTCAACCCCACGGCCACCGCGCTGCACGGATAGCGGACACAGCCGTTCATCCATCGAGCGGGCTCAGAGAAGCACGGCCAGGGACATGCAGCACCGACTCGTCTCGAACCCTGGCCGAGCCCGGTAGGCCAACGAACCGACGGTTGCTGGAGAGGTTCAGTTTCCCAGCGACACCCAACGAGGGTCCAACGTTATAGGGCGATGTCAGCACGAGATATCGCCGGTTCCCGGGCGGCTCGACGACGCTTCGCGAGTGTCCCAGACTGGCACAGTGGCGCGCCGCTCGGTACCCGGTTGACATTCTGGGACGCCCGTTCTGGGACGCCTTTGACATCCGCGTCCGCGACCTGATCCGTCGTTATGTCGAGTCTGTCTGGCCAGATCGCAGACAATTCCGTTAGCGCCGCTCGGTGGGGAGACCTGGCGGGGCGATCGCCCGGCTGTCGTACGCAGACCGCCGAGCACCTCAGTCGGCGAGGTCGCGGACGCGGGTGTCACCGTGAACGACCAGCGTGTCCACGAGGCGCTGCCAAACAGGCAGGTCGTCCTCGCCGCAGTAGGAGCGGACGTTGCGGAGCCACTCGGGCAGAAGAAAGGTCCGGGAGCCCGCCGGGTCCTTGTCAACGACTCGCTCGACCCAGACGATGCCGAGCCGCGCCTGCTCTTCGATCGGCTGGGTCAGCAGCATGTGGACCATCGCATCGATCGCCTCGCGGCCGCCGCTCGACGCTTCGATCCAGCTATCAATCTCTGGCCGCCACTGCTGAGGCACAGGCCAGCGGATCGGCTCTGACGTCAGCTCGCTGTAGCGGTGCCGGTGCTCGTAGGTCATGTGCGGGAGAAGGACCTCCAGCGCGCGGCCCCGCCAACGCCACTGGTCGCGACCCCTGCGCCGCCTGACGGGCGGTGGAGCAGGACGCTGTGACCTCCGGCGGAAGCGGTCGAACGCCTTCCTGACGCGGGACTTCGCACGGACGACATCCGGGGAGTCGTCCTGAGGATCCTCCCGGGGGTTTGCGAGCAAGCCCAGGACGTCGCGCATCAGCTGTGGCCACACTGCCCGCGCCGCGTCTGCCAAGTCGAGGTGTTCCTCCGCTGCGGCCGCGATCGCCTCGACGTACTCACCCAAGGCGTGTGGAGCGTCCGCAGCGAGATCGCGGGCGTGCTCCAGTAGAAGCGCGCTGTCCCCGTACGCCGCGACCGTCAGCGTGGCTCGCGCAGCGAACAGCGCGTCGGACTCGCTCTGGTGGTAGCCGTGCTCGAACGGCGCGACGCTGCGGCGATGCGCGGCGAGGACTGCCGGTAGGAGGTTCGCAGCAGCCGGGTGCACACAGGTCTCGTGGCGTGCTTCCGCGCCGAGCGCTCGAAGAGCCGGGCTGAGGTCGGGAGCAACCACCTCCTGTGACCCAGCGGACGCCAGCGCCGCGAGTAGGGGCCCGGTCAGCGGTCCTCGATCATCTTCTGGGTTCCATGACGATCGTCGGACCCGGGCGTAGCGAACAGAGTCCTCGACGAGGTCGAGCGCGGCAGTGTGGTGACAGGGTGGCCCGTCACAGGGCGAGGCCCATGCTGCGTCGAGCGCTCGACTTGCGAAGATGCGCACCTCGATTGGGGACTTGGTGAACAACCAGGTGAGCGCCGTGTCTGTAGTTTCTGCGCCCGAAGCAGCGAGTGTCTGTCGAAGTTCGGCAGCAGCGGGCGTTCGCAGGAGCGGTAGACCCCGCGCTGCCGAGCGATCCGCGCCGTGCGGGTAGAGCTGGTCGTCCTCGACTTCATCGCGGGTGCGACTGATGCGCTCGGCAATGACGTCGAGGAGCACCTGGGCTGCCCAGAGCAGATCGTCGAGCGGCACGTTGAGTCCGTCGAGGTAGGCCCCTTCAAGGGCAGCGGCGGCGGTTGCGATTGGGCCCTCGGTCGCTAGTCGATTGCCGCCGGCAGGAAGAGTGCCCAGCAAGTCGCGAGCGATCGCTACATCGGCCGTGAGCTCGTCGAGCACTAGTGGAGGTGGCCGTCGGATCTGATCGAATCGGTCGACGTAGCGGGACTGCAGGCGCAACGACTCGTTGAAGCGGGCGTAATCCATGCGCTGTGCTTCGAGCGCCGCCGCGACCTCCGGGTCCTCGCGCTGCTGCACGACGATGCCTTCATCGGTCTGGGTGGCGTCGTAGGAGTTCCGGTCGAGTGCAGCTGCCCAGCGCCGCGCAGTCGTCGAGTCCTCCCCAAGTTGTAGTGCGCGGGCTTCGAGCCGGCCGCCCAGCTCGCGGAGCGCGTCGGCGCGGGCGTCGTCCGCGCTCAGTGCTAGCACCATCACCACGCGCCACGGATCCCAGTCGCGGCGGTCCGCAGCTGTCACAGGCGCTCCGCGAGCGGCGAGCCCAGAGTGCTCGCTCGTCACTCGACTGAACTCGAGGTGCCACACCGCGGGTTCAGCGAGGAACGGGTCGGTGGCGGCGGTGCCGGGGCCGAGATGGCGCACGAG
>JBOGID010000350.1:0-1674 GCA_050742295.1 Acidimicrobiales bacterium
TGGCGGCCCTTCTCGTAGGGGCTGCCATGTACGGCCTCGCACGCGAAGGCGGCAGCTACGCGAACGCCTCGCGAGGCAAGGGTCTGGCCATCGGAGGAGTCGTCGGGGCAATTCTCGCTGGCGTTGCGCCCACGGCTGTCAACCTCTTCTTCAAGGTGGCTGAGTCTTGAGGCGACGCGTTATCTGGATCGGCGCTCTCGCCTCGCTGTTCGTCCTCGGCGCGCTCGTCGGGATCGTCGTGAGCCGCTCCCCGTCGAGGCGAAGCGCCCCCGCCCCCTCACCGGCTCGAACGGCACCGGTACCGACGGCGCTGCCGCCCACCTCCGTCCCGTACAACCGCGTTCGCAGCGAGCTGGGTGCGCGCCAAACCGCGATTGCCTTCGCGGCGGCGTCCCAGAACTGGCTCTATCTCAAGGACGACGACATTGATCGTTCGGTCAGGGCGATTGCGACAGCGTCCGCCGCGCCCACCCTTAGCCGGGAGACCGTTGCCGAGCTACGGGCGGCTCGGGACGCGCTCGCCAAGTCGCCGGGACGAGTCTGGTGGATCGTCCGCCCGCTCGCCTCGCGGATGGAGCGCTTCGACCCCGGATCGGCCCGCGTCGTCGTCTGGACGGTCACGGTCCTGTCCGCGGCCGATGTTGCATTGCCACAGGCGGACTGGATGCGCGTCACCGTCGATCTCGTCTGGGAAGGCGACGGGTGGCGACTTCAGGCCATCAACGACGTGCCCGGTCCGACGCCGATCATCGGGACGAAGGACAGGCCCTGGCAACCCGAACCGTTCGACGACGCCCTCGGCGGCTTCGAGCGGATCTCGCCGGAGCCGGCGCGCTGATGCAGGCGGTCCTCATCCTCGCCGGCTTCCCGAACCCGGTCGGATGGGCGTTCGACAAGGTGAAGGGCTTCATCGGCGGCGTTGCGTCGCAGGGTTTCGAGATGATCATCGGCGGCCTCACCGCTTGGATGCTCGACGCCGTCGTGTGGGTCGTCAGCGGCGTCTTCAACTTCTTTCTCGACGCGACCGACCCGAATGTCCAGGCCGACTGGTTCCTGCACGGCACGGGTCCTTACGCGACCACCGCCGGCATCGGGGCCGTGCTCCTCGTCGGTTTCATGCTCGTCGGGATCACCCAGGGCGTCCTCGCCGGGGACGTGGGCGGGATGCTCCGCCGTGTCGCGCTCGACCTGCCCCTCGCGGTCATCGGAATGGTGGGCCTGGTCACCGTCACCCAGGCGCTCGTCACGCTCACCGACCAGCTCTCGAACGGTCTGCTCGAACACTTCAGTGACGACGTCCGGAGCTTCACCAGCACCGTTGGCTCGCTCTCGGCCTTGAGCGGAGGAACGGCCACGGCGTTCGTTGTGTTCCTCCTCGCATTGGTGAGTGTCCTGGCCGGGATCGTGCTCGTCGCGGAGTTGGTGGTGCGGGCGGCGCTCATCTACATCGTCGTGGCGCTGGCGCCGCTCGTCTTCGCCGCGCAGATGTGGCCCGCATTGCGGGGTGCCAGTCGCAAGCTGCTCGACCTCCTCGTTGCCCTCATACTCTCGAAACTCGTCATCGCGGTGGCCTTGGCCGTAGCGGCGGCAGCGGCGGTAGGCGCTGGTTCGGGTGGGGAGGTGACCGCCCTGCCGACGCCCGAGGTGATGGCCGAGGATCCTGGCGGTTCTGTC
>JBOGID010000351.1:0-1513 GCA_050742295.1 Acidimicrobiales bacterium
TCTGCGACGCGCTCCCGACCGAGACCTGCTTGAGGGAACCGGGGACCTGCTCCCAGAACTCGGGCCTGCGCCGGAAGATCTGGTTGCCGGCGTTGACCCCCCACACCGTGCCGTCGCTCGCCGCCGAGACGCGCTGGAGCGCTCCCTTGACTGGACCCAGTGGGGCGGCGTGGCCGTCCCCGACACGATGACCACGCCCACGGCGACCGAACCGGTCAGGGTCAGGCTCGTGGGGGTGCCGGTCGATCGCACCGTCGGGCCCAGTGGGCCATCGGCATCGGCCCGGGCAGGAGGACCGTCGGGAGGCGCAAAGCCAGGCGTGTCCCACGCCATGGCGGGACGGGCCGCGGCCCGCTGGCGACGCTCCAGTTCCAGGGTCTCGAGGCCGAACCGTGAGGTCCACGCCTCGGCCATGCGGCGCTCCTGTGGCGTCATCGTCTCGGGCAACTCCGAGGACAGGGCTCGGGACTGACGCAAGGGGGACGTCGTCGGTCAGCGTGACGACCAGGAGCTGGTCGGACAGGACGTGCAGCGGACGGCCGCCGACGGCGGACAGTTCTTGGCGGGCGGCGTCGAGGTCCGACGCGTGGACGAGAAGCTCTCGGGACACCGTTCACCTCCGCGGGAAGGAGCTACCCCACAGTCTGCTACGCCCGGCGGGGGCAGTCCCGATTTGTCTGCGTTGGCGGGTCGGTGAAGACGGTGGCCCGCCCAGTGATGACGAGCCGCTCGCCCGGCCGGCATGCGGTGTCGAACATCCGGCGGAACAAGCGGGGCTCGGGCGGGACGGGCACGTTGAGCGAGCCGAAGGTGTCGAACAGCGTGCCATCGCAGGCGCCGTTGGGCTGGCAGACGACGGCCGCCGCGGTGTTGCTCGTGTACAGGTTGTGGGCGAGGTAGGCGTCGACGGCACCGGCGTAGAACAGGGCGGGAGAGGCGATCAGCACGAAGGCGCCGGTGGCGGCCACGAGAGCCGGCCGCCCCGAGCCAGCCGGCCGAGGCGCTGGCGCTGACGCCGGTTCGGGCCGGAACAGGGCGAACCCGGCGACGGCCAAAGCCACGTTCCACGGCCAGACGGCCGAGTTCCAGTCGGCGAAAAAGGGGGACAGCGTGAGGAGGATGCCGAGGTGCAGGGCCGGCGCCAGCCCGCGGACGACCGGCCAGGTCCGCCGCCACAGGCTTGCTGCGCCGAGCACGAGCTCGACGAGGGGCAGGCCCACGACCACCGCCGGCCGCAGCCCGCTCGAGCCCAGCGATGAGGCGATGAAGGCGGCGCCGCCCGTCGACCACCCGGTGCTGAGGATCTTGTTGACGCCCGACCAGAGCCACAGGCTGGAGAGGTGGAAGCGGCTGACGCCGATGCCGGTCGGGCCCAGCAGCGGCAAGGCCATGAGCAGGGCCAAGGACACGACCTCGGGCTGGAGGCGAAGCTGGTCGCCGGCGATCGCCGCCGCCAGCAGGACGAGGAACACGGGCGTCGCGGCGCGCGGTACCGCCAGGGTGGCGGCCGCGG
>JBOGID010000352.1:0-2287 GCA_050742295.1 Acidimicrobiales bacterium
CGGCGGTCGACCGCGACTACGAGCTCCTTCGCATCGGCATGCAGTCGCTGTTCCGTCACATCGGCATCGAGGCCACGCCGGCGGCGGCATAGACAACCTTTTGTCGATCGGAGGCGCCAAGCGCCTACGCCGCTCCCGAGACTCGCTCCGCTCGCTCGTGATCGGTGGCCCCTTTGGGGCAGTCGCCCAGGCGTGGTGTGCCCGTCAAGCCCTACCGTCGCGGGGTGGTTGACGAACTCAGCTCCCGCTACGGCGACCTCCTCACCGGCAGCTACGACTGCGTGGACCGGATCGTGCTCAACGCCTACTACCCCCTCGGCCACTCGCCGGGCGGGTTCCGGGTGTGGTGGCGGCGGCTCCACGGCGACAGCGACGAGGAGCTGGACAACGCCCACCTGATGCGCTTGGCCGGGCGGTTCTCCCGCCGGGTCAGGGCCTCGGCGAAGGCAAAGGGCATCCCCGTCGTCGACTGCAAGAGCGGCGAGCGCAAGCACCGGATCGCCGAGGAGTACCTCGCCAGCCACGAGGTCGGCACGGGCGTGTTCCTCATCCTGGTGGCCCGGGCCCCGGCCACGGTGTGGGAGGTCACCCGCTCCAAGACGGGGGTGATCGTCAACCTCGCCAAGAAGAAGTCCTACGTCAACCACTACTCCTTCCACATCATGGACCCGACGTGGGGCCACGTCACGATCAAGATGTCGGGGCACCCCCCGTTCGGGGCGCAGGTCATCCTCAACGGCCACGAGCACGTGGCCTGCGGGGCGGCGGCGGCGGGGATACCGTTCGAGAAGGAAGGCAACTGCTTCACCGCGGTCGCCGACCCGCAGGCCCTGGCTCGGGTCGCAGACACCTTGTCCCAGCATGCGGCTGTAGGGCGCCTGAGCCAGGTCTGCGACCGGTGGATCTACTCGGCCTGCCTGTGCTTCGGCCTGGACCTCGACGAGCAGGAGCGCAGCTGCTTCCGCTACTCCTACTCCGTCTACCAGGTCGAGGTCAGCCGCAACCTGATGTTCAAGCTGGGCGGCCAGATGGAGCGGGTCTTCGACACCATCGTTGACCGCACCCGCTCGCGCCTCGACGTAGCCACGCTGCGCACCCTGTTCGGGGCCAAGCAGCGGCCCCGCATCAACCGTGACCTGTCGTCTCGTTTCGCCGCCGTGGTCGAGAGACCTCGTTACGGCCTGACGGTGTTCAAGGTCCATTTCGGGCTGTTGACGCTGAAGGCCTACACCAAAGGCGAGCACGTGCTGCGCTTCGAGGCGATCGTGCACAACACCAGGGCGCTCGGCGTGGGCCGGGCGCTGGAGCGCTTCCCCGACATCGTCGGCCGGCTGGCGGCCATGGTCGACCGGTTCTGCACCGCGCTGGACTGCGTGGACGTCGGCTTCCTCCCCGACGGCGTCATGGACCAGCTCCCCCTGCCGTCACAGATCGGGGCCACCCGCGTGGGCGGCGTCGACCTGAACAAGGCGCGGATGCGCCGGGCGATGGCGGCCTTGGCGGCGCTGTCGGCTGCCCCCGACGGCTTCACCGTCGCCGACCTGGCCGCCAGGGTGCGGTCGATGACGGGCCAGGGCGAGGCCGAATACACGGTCCGCCAGGCGGCCTACGACCTGCGCAAGCTCCGGGGCAAGGGCCTCGTCGTCAAACCTGGCCGGTCGCGCCGCTACCGCGTCTCGCCCGAGGCGTCACGCACGATCACGGCGCTGACCGTCCTGCGGGATCAGGTCCTCGCACCGATCCTGGCCGGCTGCCGGGTACCCCGCCAAGGCCGGCCCCCGGCCCACCTGATGCCGATCGACACCCACTACGAGACGTTGCGCCGCGACATGGTCGCCCTCTTCGACGACATCGGCATCAGCCGGCGATCGGCCGTCGCGGCATAGACAACTTTTTGTCGATGCTAGGCGCCAAGCGCCTAGGCGCCAAGCGCCTAGAGGTCGTAACGCTGGGTGAGCGACCGCGCCCCCCCAGGCTGGCGCGAGCCGGAGGAGCTGACCGGTGGGCAGAGCGCCCAAGCGGTCTTTACCGCGCCGAGCAGGGGTGGCGTGAAATGCCGTCCCGGCGCGGAATGCCGACCCCAGCCAGATGAATCCTCGTCATCCCCGCACAAACCCGTCGCCCACCCTGGCCGACGATGCGGCAGGTTCCGACACGCGGATGCATCGGGGTGAGGGGACGAACTATCCCCTCCCCCCGATGCTGCGATTGCTTCCGTGCTCTTGGTCTTGGCTACGGCTTGGCGATGGGCGGCAACGGCCCGCAGGGGACCGTCGTCGTGTTGCCC
>JBOGID010000353.1:0-3753 GCA_050742295.1 Acidimicrobiales bacterium
CAGGTCGAAGCCGAACAGGTGGGCGAGGGCGTGGACCGGGTAGCTCTGGCCCTGGGTGTCGGCGTGGACGGTGTCGGGCTTGGCCTCGGAGGCCTGCTTGAGCAGCCCCTCGATGATGTACACCGCCCCCCACACCCCGCAGGGGATGAAATGGCTGAACAGGGCGATGTAGTTGTCGGCCACCAGGTGGTAGGCGATGCCGCCGTAGCCGCCGTAGCGGATGTGGCTCTCGGCCAGGAGGTTGTCGATGAGCGTGTCGACCTGGGTGCCGTCGGCGGCCGCCGAGGTCGCGTCTCCCCAGGCCTTGACCACGTCGAGGCCCAGGTAGGCGTTGACGATGTCGGCGATGGCCAGGTTCAGCTTGCCGACGTTGAAGTGCCGGTGCGCTGTCGCCCCCAGCTCGTGGGCCGAGACCCCCCGGATGTGGCGGGCCGCCTGGGCCGGGCCCAGGTTGGTCCCGTAGGTGATGGTGGTGAGCACGTAGCGCAGCAGCGGGTCGGCCAGCTTGGGGTCCGAGCCCGACGCCGGCCCGAAGCGCCGCCACCACTCCAGCCAGTAGGCGGTGCGGGCCAGGATCTCCAGCAGCGTGCGCTCCGGCAGCCGCTCCTTCAGCGCCTCCTCCAGCGCCACGGCCCTGGCCGACCGCTCCTTGCCCTTGCGGCGCCGCAGGGAGGGGCCGTTCACCGGGTCGAGCACCAGGTCGGCGTTGTCCGGGTAGCCGGCGTCGACGGCCTCCGCCTGGCGCACCATGGCCGCCCGCAGCGACTCGGTGAACTCTTGGGCGGTGGAGGCCAGGCCAGCTTCGGCGCAGAACCCGCCCAGCAGCGGCTCGCACTCCTCCCAGCCGAGGAGCTGGGCCGACCAGTTGGCGTAGGCCTCGGAGCCGCGCACGGCGACGTCGCCCGTGCGCAGCTCCTCCCAGAGGTAGGTGAACACGCGCGCCTCGAAGTGCCGACGGTTGAGCCGGCCCGGCCGGTCCCGGTCGCGCAGCAGGCGCAGCCACGGCTCGGACGCGAACGAGAGGTCGAGGGCCCTGCCGTCCACGTGGTCGGGGATGAAGTCGCGGGTCATGTGGGAGTGGGCCAGGGCGTGAGCCAGGGCGTCGAGCACGCTGCGGTCGGCGCTGGTCGGCTCCAGCTCGACCGCCCGCACGAAGGCGAACATCGTCGCCCGGTCCTTCCGCCACTGCTTCGCCACGAGGGGCATGTGGTGGTTCGCCAGGTGGGCGGCCACCGCCTCGATCTCGGCCAGCTCGGCCTCGAAGCCGCCGGCCTCCTGGACAGCCTGGCGGGCCGCTCGCAGCGACTCCGCCTCCCCGGCCTCGTTGCGGGGGTCGAGGTGGCCGAGGACGGCCCGGTAGTTCCCGATCAGGCGGTCGGACATCTCCGCGTGGCGCTCGCGGATCTCCTCCAGCTCGGTGCGGGCCCGCTTGGTGATCGAGGCCATCCGCTTGCAGAACAGCTCGGCCAGCTCGTCGCGGGCCTTCCCCCGGGCGGTGTGGACGAGGCAGGCCAGCAGCGCTGTCCGTTTGAGCGGGGCCACGTCACGCATGACGCCGGCGTCGGCAGCGGCCGCCTCTCCGGCGAAGTCGGCGACCTTGGACTCGGCCACCCCTTCCAGCCATCGCGCGGTGTTCCCGAGTGAGTCCACCCAGCGGAGGCGAGCCACCTGCTCGCGGAACTCCGACCACGACGCCCGGCCCGCCGGCGCCGTCAGGCGGCTGAAATCGCTCTTGGCCCCCGAGCCGGCAACGTCGAGGAGCCCTTCCAGCCGCACGCGGTCGGGCAGGGGCATCTTGGCCACGATGCCCTCGAAGATCGCGGTGTTGACCTCCCGGCGGATCCGCGACGCCATCTCGTCGAGGGTCGAGTACGCCGGGAGCTCCAGCGACGCCTTGACCAGCATCTCCAGCGCCACGTTGATCAGGTCGGCGGGGTTGTTCTTGCTGGCCGCGGCGGTGCGGATCGCCTCGGCAGCGACGGCCCGAGCCCGCTGCGGATCGTGGGTCACGCCCGAGCGGGACCGCACGAGCTCCCGGTGGGCCTTGGCGGTCCGTGCGCCGGCTACCGGGAACGTGCCTTCGGGAAGATCGAGGTACCGCCGCACGTGGTCGATGACCGATGGCGGCACCTCCTCGCCCGGCGGGAAGTAGCCGAGCCGCTGGAAACACTTGAGCGTCACCGTCAGCGTGAGGAGATGCTGGTCGGAGCGTGTTCGCTCCCGTGCCCACCCGACCTCAGCATCGCTCGGAGTCAGCGTGGCCAGCTCCCGGGCGGTGACCAGCCGGCGGAACCGCGGGTATGCCGTCCTCTCGACCGATGCCATAGCGCCCCGACCCCCCGTACGGCAGCCGACCGTATCAGGGGTCAATCGTCGCCCTTGCTGGACCTCTCATCCGGTGTCGGCCCGGCCTCCTTGGTCGATGCGCGATGTCACACCGGTTCCAATGAACCTTTTCGGCTTATCTTGGCCGTACCCCTGGTTGGGCAGCGCGGAGAGCGTGATGGTCGCCGGGCGGCCCACTTTCACCTTGGCCGCGTCGGTCTCGCTGAAGCCGGCCTTGACCTGCAGGGCGGTGAGGTCGGTCAGGCTGACGAAAGCGCTGCTCGCGGTGGTCGCGCTCGCCCCCCCGGCTGTCGAGGTGCTCCCGCTCGATGTTGCGCCGCTCGATGTCGCCGACGCACCGCCTCCCGAGACGGTCTGGCCCACCTGGGCGCCGACCGCCGCCACCGTGCCGTCGGCGGGCGCCAACAGCGTGGTGTCGTCGAGGGAGCGCTGGGCCGTGTCGACAGCCGTCTCCGCGGTGACGACGCTGGCCTGGGCGGCGGCCAGGTCGCCCTGCTTGGGAGGCTGCACCTTGACCGCGTAGGCGGCGTCGGCCGCCTGGAGCGACAGCTCGATGTTGCTCACCGCCAGCTGCGCCGACTGGATGGCCTGGGCATCCTTGAGCTGGCCCGACGCCTGGCTGTTCTGGGCGTTGGTCAGGGCGTTCTGGTCCTGGGCCACCTTGGTCTGGCCCGAGGCGACCTTCGACTTGCCGCTGGTCACCGCGCTGTTGGCCGAGGTGGTGTTGGACTTGGCCTCGTTGAGCTTGGCCTGGTCGGAGGAGAGCTTCGACTGGAGCTGCTGGAGGTTGAAGGCGTGGTTGGGGCACACCGACGGCGTGGTCGTCGCCGTCGTCCCCCCCGACGCGGCGCCGCCCGACGTGCAGCCGTCGTTGAACTGCTGGGTCTGCAGCGCGGTGACCTGGGCCTGGTCGGCGTCGACGGTGGCCTGGGCGGCGGCCTGCGCGCTCTGGTAGGCCGCCAGCTGGTTCTCGTCGGCTGCCAGCTGGTTCTGATCGGCAGTGAGCTGGTTCTGGTCGGCCGCCAGGATGGCGCCTGCCTGGTTCACCGCGTTCTGGGTGCCGACCGCGTTCTGGCTGGCGGTGTTCTGGGCGTTGGCCAGCGTGACGTAGGCCGAGTTGACCTGCGCCACCGCCTGCTGCACCGTGACGTTGGCCTGGGCCAGCTCCTCGCCGGTGAGGCCGGACTGGAGCTGGGCAACCCGGCCCCGGGCCGAGGCCAGGTTGGCGTTGGCGTTGTCCAGGCTGCCCTGGGCCGGGGCCGCGTCGATGCGGGCCAGCACCTGTCCCTCGGTGACCTTGTCGCCGGCCGCCACGCTGACCTCGACCAGCCGGCCCCCGGTGGCGAAGTTGACGGCGAGGGCACCGGGGGCGGCCACGTTGCCGGTGGCGGTGACGGTGGACTGCAC
>JBOGID010000354.1:0-10748 GCA_050742295.1 Acidimicrobiales bacterium
GCCACCAGCAGGCTGCGGCGGTCCCGGCGGGCCAGCGCATACGCGACCAGCACGACCAGCAGCGACTCCTTGGTGAGGACGGCCATCGAGCCGGCCGCCACGGCCAGCCACGGGCGGGGCCGGTCCCGCTCGAGCAGGGCGATGGCGGCGACGGCGAGGGCCAGGGCCATCGTGTCCCCGGTGCTGATCCGGAGGGCGACGAGGTTGCCGGGCACGAGTACGAAGAGAGCAGCGGACCACGGCGGCGCACCCCACCTGGTAGCCAGGACCCCGGTGGCCAGGCAGCCCACGAACATGGCCGCGACCCCGACGGCCAGCATGGCGATGACCAGGCCGGTCCCGCCCCCGGCGCCGGGGTTGAGCAGCGCGGCGAGGATCGGGTACGCGATGCGCTGGAGCCGGTACCGAGGCCGGTCCAGGTGGGGCGCGACGGCGTCGGGGCTCAGCGGGTCCCGGGCGATGGCGTAGAACTGCTGGCCGTCGTGGCCCCGGCCCGCGGGAAGGGCCAGGTCCGGGAAGTCCTCGCGGTAGGCGGCCGCGGCCGGTCCGTCGGCGCCGGGTGTGGTCAGGACGATCAGGGGCGAGCCCTTGGCCAGCACCGAGGCCGGCACCACGACGCCGGCGATGACGGTAGCCAGCAGCGACCACTCCACGATGCGGCGCCATCGACCGTCCACCTGTGGATGATCGGCCTGGCCGGAGGCGGCCTTGAGCTATCTCCGGGCGAGCACGGGGGCCAGGAACTGGCCGGTGTAGCTCTCGGGCGTCTTCGCGACCCGTTCGGGCGGGCCCTCGGCTACGACCGTGCCGCCACCGTTGCCGCCTTCGGGGCCCAGGTCGATGACCCAGTCGGCGGTCTTGATGACGTCCAGGTTGTGCTCGATGACGAGGACCGTGTTCCCCTGTTCCACCAGACGGCCGAGCACGGTCAGAAGCTTGCGGATGTCCTCGAAGTGCAGGCCGGTGGTGGGCTCGTCGAGGATGTAGATGGTGTGGCCCGTCGAGCGCTTCGACAGCTCTGAGGACAGCTTGACCCGCTGGGCCTCGCCGCCGCTCAGGGTCGGCGCGGGCTGGCCCAGCCGCACGTAGCCCAGGCCCACGTCGGTGATGGTCTGCATGTGGCGCGCGATCACCGGCTGGTTGGCGAAGTACTCCGACGCCTCCTCGCACGACAGGTCGAGGACCTCGGCGATGTTCTTGCCCTTGAACGTGATGTCGAGCGTGTCCCGGTTGTACCGGGCGCCCTTGCACACCTCGCACGGCACGTAGACGTCCGGCAGGAAGTGCATCTCGATCTTGATGGTCCCGTCGCCGGCGCACGCCTCGCACCGCCCGCCCTTGACGTTGAACGAGAACCGCCCGGGCTGGTAGCCCCGCACCCGGGCCTCCTGAGTCTGGGCGAACAGCTTGCGGACGTGGTCGAACACCCCCGTGTAGGTGGCGGGGTTGGACCGGGGCGTGCGGCCGATGGGCGACTGGTCGATGCCGATGACCTTGTCGAGGAACTCCACGCCCTCGATGATCTTGTGCCGGCCGGGCACGGTCTTGGACTTGTAGATCTTCTGCATCAGGGACCGGTGGAGGATGTCGTTGACCAGGGTGGACTTCCCCGAGCCCGATACGCCGGTGACGCACACGAACATGCCGAGCGGGATCTCGACATCGATGTCTTTGAGGTTGTGCTCCTTGGCGCCCCTCACGACCACCCACTCGTCCCCGGGCTCCCGCCTCATCGCCGGCACCGGGATCGACCGCGTGCGGGCCAGGTAGCGGCCGGTGATCGACCGGGGCTCGGCCATGAGGTCGTCGACCGAGCCCGACACGACGATCTCGCCGCCGTGCTCGCCCGCGCCGGGCCCGATGTCGACCACGTGGTCGGCGACCCGGATGGTCTCCTCGTCGTGCTCGACCACGATGACCGAGTTCCCGATGTCCCGCAGCCGCAGCAGGGTGTCGATGAGCTTGCGGTTGTCCCGCTGGTGGAGGCCGATGGACGGCTCGTCCAGCACGTACAGCACGCCGACCAGCCCGCTGCCGATCTGGGAGGCGAGGCGGATCCGCTGCGCCTCGCCACCGGCCAGGGTCGCCGCCGAACGGTTCAAGGACAGGTAGTCGAGGCCGACGTCGAGCAGGAACCGCATGCGGGCGTTGACCTCCCGCACGACCCGGTCGGCGATCATCCGGTCGCGTTCGGACAGGTCGAGGCCCAGCAGGTAGTCGGCGGCGTCGGCGATCGAGAGGTCGCACAGGTGGTGGATGTTGAGCTTGCCCAGGGTCACGCCCAGCGACTCGGGCTTGAGGCGGGCGCCCCCGCAGTCGGGGCACGGCACCTCCCGCATGTAGCCCTCGATCTGCTCCCGCATATGGTCGGACTCGGCCTCGGCGTGCCGGCGCTGCAGGTAGGGGACCGCCCCCTCGTAGTGGGTGTTGTAGGCCCGGGTGCGGCCGTACCGGTTGCGGTACTGAACGTGCACCTGCCGGGGCCCGGCGCCGTAGAGCACGACCTTCTGGTCGGGCTTCTTGAGCCTCTTCCACGGCGTGGTCAGCTTGAACCCGTAGGACTCGGCCAGCGCGGCCAGCACCCGGCCGAAGTACTCGCCCCGGGCCCCTGACCAGGGCGCCACCGCCCCTTCTTCGATGGACAGGTCGGGGTTGGGCACGACCAGCTCGGGGTCGACCTCGAACCGGGTGCCCAGGCCATCGCACTTCGGGCACGCGCCGTAGGGCGAGTTGAACGAGAAGTTACGGGGCGCCAGTTCGTCGAACGACGTGCCGTCGTTGGGACAGGCCAGGTGCTGGGAGAAGGTGAGGGTCTCCGGCTCTATGGCGTCGGCCTGGCCGTCGCGGGGCACCAGCTCGACCTCGGCCACGCCCTCGGCCAGGCGGAGGGCGGTCTCCAGGGAGTCGGTCAGGCGGCGCTCGATCCCCTCCCGCTTGACCAGGCGGTCAACGACGACCTCGATGGTGTGGGCCTCGTAGCGGGCCAGGCGGATCTCGTCGAGGTTGGACAGCTCGTGCAGCTCGCCGTCGACCCGCGCCCGGGCGAACCCCTGCGAGGCCAGCTCCTTGAGCAGGCCCTCGTACTCGCCCTTGCGCCCACGGACCACGGGCGCCAGCACCTGGAACCGGGTGCCTTCCGGAAGCAGGAGCACCCGGTCGACGATCTGCTGGGGCGTCTGCCGGGACACCACCGCGCCGCACTTGGGGCAGTGGGGGACGCCGATGCGGGCGTAGAGGAGCCGCAGGTAGTCGTAGATCTCGGTGATCGTCCCGACCGTCGACCGGGGGTTGCGGGAGGCCGACTTCTGGTCGATGGAGATCGCTGGTGACAGGCCCTCGATGAAGTCGACGTCGGGCTTGTCCATCTGGCCGAGGAACTGGCGGGCGTAGGCCGACAGCGACTCCACGTAGCGGCGCTGCCCCTCGGCGTAGATCGTGTCGAACGCCAGACTCGACTTACCGCTGCCGGACAGGCCGGTGAACACCACGAGCTTCTCGCGCGGCAGTTCGAGGTTGACGTTGCGAAGGTTGTGCTCCCTCGCGCCCCGAATCACAAGGGTGTCAGACACCCGCCGAGGATACCGTCGAATCGGGGAGAACGTATGTACGATTCTCGGGCGGCCCGGGTCTAAACCAGTCGGAGAACCAAGAGGCGCCACGGGCCGCCGGGCGACGGTTGCGACGACTCGACGGTGACGCCCGTTCCCAGGGCGGCGCCATCCCGCTCGAAGCTGTTTGTCACGAATGCGACGCTCTGGACGCCGGCCGAACGGATGCCGTCCAGGGCCGCCGCCAGCTCGTCGGGCGGGGCCAGGAGCCAGCGCTGATCCTCGAACGTCGCCCACGCCAGCCGCGGGACGGCGCCCATCACAGCGACGATCACCGGCCGGTCGCCGGGAGCATTGGTGGCTGCCTGTCCGGCGCTGGCGACGGCGGCCATGAGATCGCCGGTGCGCTGGTGGGTGGCGCGGAGGTCGGAGATGGCCATGGCGGCCAGCGCGACGGAGCACACCGCGAGCCCCGCGGCGGCGGCGCGGCCCGCAGCCGGCGCGATCCTCCCCTGGTGGTGGCGAAAGGCGAGGAGCACCAGCGGCACCAGGACCGGGAGGCCGATGGCGAAGTAGCGGCCGCCCCACTCCGCCGTCCCGCCGCGCGAGTACTGCGTGGCCAGGACCGCCAGGCTGAACAGTACGAAGATGCCGGCCAGGAGCCGGGCGGGGCGGGTGGCGATGGTGTCCCGGCCGAGGAGCAGCAGGCCGGCGAGGCCCACGGGAAAGGCCATGAGGAGGCCTGGCACGGCGTGCTGGTGGTCGATGAAGAGTGCGACGACGGCGGCCGCTCCCGCCACGGCGGCGAGGACACTGATCGCACGGCGCTCCTGTGGGTCCCGGCGGACGAGCAGTGCACCCAGCGCGATGGCGCCCGCCATGACCACGAAGGCCGCGTTCAGCCATCGGGTGTCGACGTCGCTCGGGTCGAGCCAGGTGAGAACGAAGGAATGGAGGCGGCCGTCGAGGAACCCGAAGGGGTCGGGGGTGCCCGGTGTGGCGCTGGCACGGGCCCCGCCCAGCAACTGCCGTGCCCACACCCGCTCGAGGAGGTGGGCGCCGCCGGCTGCCCCCGCCGCCCCCACGGCGACGGCCAGTGCCGGCCACCACTGACGACGGGGGCCCTGGCGGAGGGCGACGAGCCCAGCCGCGATCGCCAGTGCCAGCCCGAAGAAGGTTGCCTCCGTGCGAAGCAGCACCGCCAGGGCGACGCAGGGGACGACGACGGCGGCCGCCATGAGTCTCCGGCGCTCGATGGCGACGATCGCGGCGACCACAGCTCCGGCCGCGAAGGCGGCCCCCAGGGTGTGGGCGATGACCAGATAGCTGTCGAAGAACAGCGGGCTGGCCAGGCCGATCACCCACAGGGTCGGTCGCCGGAGCGTGGGATCGAGCCGAGCGGCGATGGCGGCGCCGAGCGCCGCTGCGGCCACGGTGCCGAGCACGGACAGAAGCACCATCCCCACAACCCCCCCGGCGCGGTCCGCTCCGGCGAGCATCAGGGCGTAGAGCGGGTGCTTGGCGAACGGAGCCTGACCCTTGTCGCCCCAGTCGGAGAGGCTGAGGGGGTAGTAGCGGCTGGTGGGGTCGGCCTCGGGCAGGGGATGCTCGACGATCCAGCCGTCGCCCTCAGCCAAGGAGCGGGCCTGGATGATGGCGGCGCCCTCGTCGGCCGAGTACGACGCACTGGTGCCCACAACCGGGACGAGCGCGAGCAGCACGACACCCAGTGCCACAACGTGCGCCCACAGTGGCAAAGCCCAGAGGCGGTGGGCCAAACGGCCGGCACGGCGGCCGGCGGCTGGCCCGCTTCCCACGCGCTCCTCGGTGCGGAGGAAAGTCACGGGGTGAGGGCTCCCTTGCGAAGCAACAGCAGCTCACCGTCTCGAGCCGCAAGCACCGGTTCCTCGATGACCTCGACGCGCTCGTACGGCGATCCATCCAGGGATAAGCCGCGGGGCGCGACGACGGCCACCTGGTGGACCCCGTCAGTCCAGAGCCGGGCGAGCAACGGAGCCACATCGTCCTTCTCCGCGTTCATCCACGTGACTTGGCTGTCGAAACGCCAGCCCGACCGCGGGAGCGACGGTTCGACGGTGATGGTGACGTCGGCCGGGTGGCGAGCGACAGCGGCCACCAGCCGGTCGGTCGCGGCGCGGGTCCTGCCCACCGTCACCAGCCCCAACGTCGCGGATGCGATCGCGACGGCGGCGACAGCAGCCACGGCGACGGTGCGCTCCCGACAGCTGGTGGCGCGTTCGGCGATGCGGTCCCGCAGGCCGACGACGGCCAGCACCGCAGCCAGCGAGATCGCCGGGGAGAAAAACCGCCCGCCCCACTCCAGGCCGCCGCCCTCGGCGTACTGGGTGGCAACAACCGCAACCAGGAACAGGGCGCCGGTCATCGCCGCAAGCCGGACCGGTTCCGGGGTTCCCTGGCTGCGCCGCGCCGCCAGACCAAGGAGGGCCACCGGCCAGGCTGCGAAGAGGCCGGGCATGGGCTCGGTCGGCGCGACAGCAAAACGAATCAAGAGGGCGGCGACCGCCACAACGGAGGCGACGACCAGGCCGGCGACCCAGCGGGGGCCGCCCCGTCGGAGGGCCATCCACGCCAAGGCGACCGCGACCACCACGATCAGGCCAAGAGCCGCGGCTCGGGCGTTGCCGTAATCCGCCTGGCCGAGTTCGTGCCACGCGCCGTTGATTCGTCCGACCACGTAGCCGCTGTCGCGGCTGCCGCGGACGCCGATGCCGGGCGACCGCGTCCCGACGATCGACTGGGCCCAGCACTGCTCGAGCAGGTGGGCGGTCAGCGCCGGGACGCCCATTGCGGCGGCCGTGACCGCCCCCGGAACCACGCCGAGACGCCGCAGCTGCGTCCACGCCAGCGCGGCCACGAGCGCAGCTGCGAACAGGAGCCCTTCGCTTCGGAGCAGGACGCCGGCGACCAGTCCGGCGGCAAGGGCGACCGGCGGCCAGCCCCGCAGCCCTCGTCTGGCGACCCGGACGGCGGCGACCAGGCAAAAGCCGGCGACGGCGGCGCTGAGGGCGTGGGCCCAGATCAGATAGCCGTTGACCAGGACCGGGCTGGCCGCGGCGAGCCAAAACGCCGGTCTCGACAGGCTGCCGTCGAACTCGGCCGCGAGGAGCCAGGCGGCGGCCGCGGTGGCGACGACGGCGAGGAGCTGGAGCAGGTGGAGGCCGAGGGCGGTGCCGAACACGGCCACCGCACCCCGGAGCAGGAGCGGGAAGGCGGGGTGCTTGGCGTAGGGGTAGTACCCGCCATCACCGTTGCGATCGGACAGGACCAGGGGGAAGTAGTCGCCGTTCGGGTCGTGGGGGGCGGCCCGGTACTCGTACTCCCAGCCGCCCCGTTCGAGCGCGGCCACCTGGAGGGCGTAGGCACCTTCGTCCGACGTGTAGGCGCCGGAAGGCGTCATGAACGGAAAGACGGCGAGGACGAGCAGCGTCAGGAGGGCGAGGTGGGCCCGCAAGGGGGCCACCCAGAGCCGGTGGAGCCGGCCACGGTCGACCGCCTCCGGCCCGCGCACCGTCCGGTCGAGCAGGGTCACCCCGTTGTTATCGGCGCGTCAGCCCACCTGTTTGAGCTCCCGTCTCAGATCGTGGATCTCGTCGCGGAGGCGGGCCGCGTACTCGAAACGCAGGTCGGCGGCCGCGTCGCGCATCTCCTCCTCGAGGGTGCTGATGAGGCGGGAGAGCTCGTCGGGCGGCAGTTCGGCGAAGTCGCTCCTGATCTTGTCGCGGCGCCGGTTCCGCTTGTCGCGGCCGGGAACGGGCGCCGTGCCGTCCCCCTCGGGCCGGAGCACGGCCAGGATGTCGGTGACGGCCTTGCGGATCGTCTGGGGGTCGATCCCGTGCTCTTCGTTGTAGATCTGCTGGAGGCCCCGGCGGCGGGAGGTCTCGCCGATGGCCCGCTTCATGGAGTCGGTGACGGTGTCGGCGTACATCACGACCTGGCCGCCGACGTTTCTTGCTGCTCGCCCGATCGTCTGGATCAGCGACGTTTCGCTGCGGAGGAACCCCTCCTTGTCGGCATCGAGGATCGCCACCAGGGACACCTCGGGAAGGTCGAGGCCCTCCCGGAGGAGGTTGATGCCCACGAGGACGTCGAACTCGCCCAGCCGCAGGTCACGCAGGATCTCGATGCGCTGGATGGTGTCGACCTCGGAGTGGAGGTAGCGGACCCTTACTCCGAGCTCGAGCAGGTAATCGGTCAGGTCCTCCGCCATCTTCTTGGTCAGGGTCGTGACCAGGATGCGGTCGCCCTGCTCGACCCGTGCGTTGATCATGGCCAGGAGGTCGTCGATCTGGCCCTTGGTCGGCTTGACGATGACCTCGGGGTCGATCAGCCCGGTCGGGCGGACGATCTGCTCGACGACCTGGGACGAGATGCTCGTCTCGTAGTTGGCCGGTGTCGCGCTGAGGAAGACGCACTGGTGGACGCGCTCGAACCACTCGTCGAACCGCAGGGGCCGGTTGTCGGCGGCGGACGGGAGCCGGAACCCGTGGTCGACAAGCGTCTCCTTGCGGGACCGGTCGCCCTCGTACTGCGCGTGCAGCTGGGGCACGGCCACGTGGGACTCGTCGATGACCATCAGGAAGTCCTTGCCGAAGAAGTCGATGAGCGTGTGGGGCGGTTCGCCCGCCTCCCGGCCGTCGATGTGGCGCGAGTAGTTCTCAATGCCGTTGCAGAACCCGACCTCGCGCATCATCTCGAGGTCGTACTCGGTGCGCATACGGAGCCTCTGCGCTTCGAGGAGCTTGCCCTGGCTCTCGAAGTAGGCCAGGCGTTGTTGTAGTTCCGTCTCGATGCGGCCCATAGCCTTCTGCATGCGTTCCTCGCCGGCCACGTAGTGGGTCGCGGGCCAGATCGTCAGCTCGTCGAGGTTGGCGAGCACCTCGCCGGTGAGGGGGTCGACCCTTGAGATGCGCTCGATGTCGTCGCCGAACAGCTCGATGCGGACGCCCATCTCCTCGTAGGACGGGTGCACCTCGATGGTGTCGCCGCGGACCCGGAACTTGCCGCGGGCGAAGTTCATGTCGTTGCGCTCGTACTGCATGTCGACGAGTCGCCGGAGGATGGCCCGCTGGTCTTGGGTTTCGCCCGGGCGGAGCATGAGGATCTGCTTGGCGTACTCCTCGGGGGAGCCGAGGCCGTAGATGCAGCTGACGGAGGCCACCACGATGACGTCTTTGCGGCCGAGGAGGGCGCTCGTGGCGGAGTGGCGGAGCCGGTCGATCTCGTCGTTGATCGTGGCGTCCTTCTCGATGTAGGTGTCGGAGGACGGGATGTAGGCCTCCGGCTGGTAGTAGTCGTAGTAGCTGACGAAGTACTCCACCCGGTTCTCGGGGAAGAACTCCCGGAACTCGTTGGCCAGCTGGGCCGCCAGAGACTTGTTGGGGGCGATGACCAGCGTCGGCTTCTGGACCTGCTCGATCGTCCAGGCGATGGTGGCCGACTTGCCGCTGCCGGTGATGCCGAGGAGCGTCTGGAACCGGTCGCCGCGGTTGACGCCCTCGGCCAGCGAGGCGATGGCCTTGGGCTGGTCCCCGGCGGGGCTGAAATCGGCGACGACCTTGAACGGCGGCATGGCTGGGGCCAGGTTACGAGGCCTGTGTGACAAAGGCGCCTGGCCATGGTGGGGTCAAGGCCCGGCGTCCGTCCCGGCGGGGTCGAGGCCCGGCGTCCAAGCGACGATCGGCGTTGAACCGACGCCCTGTGTCGCTTCGACGCCGAACCTCCCGCCGGAGGGCGTCAAGGTCCGGCGTCTCAGCGACCTTCGGCGTTGAAGCGACCTCCTCCGTCTTTTCGACGCCGGAGGTCCCGCCAGAAGGCATCGACCTGCCGGACGAGGTCGGCGCGGCTGCCGCCGTTGGTGATGACCGTGTCGGCGTGAGCGAGCCGCGCAGCACGGGTGGCCTGGGCGGCGATCCGCCGCCGGACGTCGGCCTCGACCAGCCGCCCCGACTCGACGACCCTGCGGACTGCGACCTCCTCGGGTGTGTCGACGACGACCACGTGGTCGACGCGGTCGGTCCAGCCCGCTTCGACGAGCAGCGGGACGACGAGGACGACGATGTCAGGGGAGTCGGCGCTGGCGAGGCCGGCGAGCCGTTCGTCCACGGTGGCGGCGACCGCAGGATGGACGATTTCGTTGAGGTCCCGCCGGGCGGCGGCGTCGGAAAAGACCAGATCAGCGAGGGTGAACCGGTCGAGGGTGCCGAACCGTCCGATCACGGCTGCGTGGGCAATGCCGCCGGGCTGGACCACCTCCCGGGCAATCTCGTCGGTGTCGATGACGGTGGCGCCGAGCGCGGCGAGGAGTTCAGCAACGGTGGACTTGCCCGAACCGACACCGCCCGTGAGCCCGATCACCGTGCCCTCGAATGCAGCGATGAGGCCGACCGTATCATCGGGTCATCAGGCTCGACCCGTTCCTCTTCTCCGCCCGGCCCGACGAACGTCTGCGCGCTGCGCAGGGCCTGTCCAAGCGCGCCCGCCGGTCGCTGGCCGAACGGGCTGCCGACTGGCCACCGTTCTCACCCGGGTCATTGAACGCCTGGCTGGTGCTGGCGACCACGAAGCCGCCGAGCTGGCGGGACCCTCTCCTGTTCTGGCCGGAGGAGCCCCTGACGCTGGGCGAGCCCCACGAGGGCTTCTACTACCCGGACCCGCGCGGGTTCTGGGCCGAGGTCCGGCGGTGGTCGGTGGAGGTGTTCCGCCGGCGAGAGCCCGGTTGGGGCACGGCCGAGGCCCTCTCCCTGACCGCCCTCGTGCACGTCGGCGACCAGCCCGACCGGCTGCGGCGCGCCATCGACCTGTGCCGCCCCCGCACCGTGCTGTTCCTGGACGAGCCGTCGTGGGAACGGTCGGCCCTGGAAGTCGTCCAGCCCGAGTCGCACTACATCACCGACCCCCACCGGTCAGGCCAGGTGTACGAAGGCTTCTGGGGCCGCATGGACGGGGGGGTGGTGGTGGGCAAGGCCCCCCAACACCCGTCGACCCACAACCTCTACCGCGCCGACGACATGCTCGGCTACCTCCGTTCCGCCCCGGCTCCGGAAGGCGTGTAGACCGCCATCGCGCAAGTGGGGGTCATAGCCACCAATCGCGCGGATACCTCCAGCAAGCACTGATCCCGGCCCGCCCTTGCGCTGCGTGAAAGTGCGTGGAATGATC
>JBOGID010000355.1:0-5636 GCA_050742295.1 Acidimicrobiales bacterium
CCCCCGCCTTGCGGCGCACGCCCGACACGGCCAAGGCGGCGAACGCCGCCAGCCCGACACCGAGGGCGGCGGCATCCCGGCCCGCCGACGGTTCGAGGGCGCGGCCGGCGACGACCGACAGCACGGCCATGGTCCCGTAGACCCCCCGCAGCAGCCACCCGTACCCGATCCCGACCTGGCGCCGCCGGCTCGTGACCCACAGAAAGAACAGCCCACCCACCGCCCATTGCAACAGCACCGTGGCGGCGTCGAGGCGGATCACGGGTTGCAGGTTACGGGGAGGGGTCTGCAGGGAAGAAGCGCTGGCGTCGGCTGCGTTCCTCAAGCTCGGGACCGTTCCGGCCGAAGAAGCACCAGCAAGGACGGTCAGGAGAGGCGTTCCGTTGAACTCGAACGCAATTGCATTCGGCATACCCGGCCTACTCGTATGTATCGCCGCGCTCCTCTGGCTGCGGCCGAGGTTCAGCCGCCGGAGGAAGGTCCGCCGGTTCCGCAAGGACCTGGCCCACGTCGACCTGATGGCGATCGCCTGGTCGCAGGCGATGCGGGAGCACCGGCCGTTCGACGACGGCCTGCACTCGCACCGGCCCAGGCGGCGCAAGTCCCGCGAGCCGGAGGGCGACGTCCCAGCCTGACGTTCCTGCAGACCGCCGCCGGCGTCCGCCTGACCGTCGACGCCGCCACGGCGAGCGATCACGGCGACCTCTACGACGCCTTTGCCGCCGTCGTGGCCGCCGGGGAGGGCTACCCGCAGCCGCCCTGCCCCCTGAGCCGTACCGACTTCGAGTCCTACTGGCTCGCCGACAAGTCCCTCGTCACGGTGGCCCGCCTGGACGACGGCCGCCTCGCGGGCTCGTACCACCTGCGGCCGAACTTCCCGGGCCGGGCCGCCGCATGGCCAACGCCGGGTACTTCGTCGTGGCCGACCACCGGGGCCGGGGGATCGGCACCGTCCTGGTCGAGCACTCGCTGACCGAGGGCCGCAGGCTCGGCTTCGACGCCCTCCAGTTCAACCTCGTGTTCGCCTCCAACCCGGCCCGCCGCCTCTACGAACGGCTCGGATTCTCGGTCATCGGGCGCATCCCCGAGGCCGTCGACGGCGAGGATGCGGTGATCTACTGGCGCCGGCTCTAGCTTTCCCCGGATGCTCGCCGCCGCCGTCGCCGTCGCCAGCACCGACGCCAGCCCCCTGCTGCTGGTCCTGGCCGGCCTCGTCGGCGGCCTGGCCGTCGGGATGACGGGGATGGGGGGCGGCGCCCTCATGACCCCGGGCCTGGTCCTGCTCTTCAAGGTGGACCCCCGGGTCGCCGTGGCCAGCGACCTCGTCAACTCGCTGGTGATGAAGCCGATCGGCAGCGGCGTGCACATGCGGCGCGGGGTCATCCACTGGCCGCTGGTGAAGTACCTGGTCATCGGTTCGGTGCCGGCTGCCTTCCTCGGGGCGTTCCTGCTCAACCAGCTGGGCGACAGCGAGGGCGTCGAGGGCCAGGTCAAGAACCTGCTGGGCTGGGCCCTCCTGGTGGCCTCCACCGCCATCGTGGCCAAGGCCACTCTGACCTCCCGGGCCCGGCGGCGGGCCGAGGCGCGGGGCGAGGTGCCCAACGAGCAGCCCCATGAGATCAAGGTCGTTCCGACCGTCCTGGTCGGTGTGGCGGGTGGGATCATCGTCGGCATGACCTCGGTCGGCTCGGGGTCGCTGATGATCGTGCTGCTGATGCTGCTGTACCCCCGCCTGTCGTCGAAGTCCCTGGTGGGGACCGACCTCGTCCAAGCCGTCCCCCTCGTCCTTTCGGCGACGGTCGGCCAGCTGTTGTTCGGGCACGTGGACTTCGCGCTGGCCGGCACCCTCATCGCGGGCAGCGTGCCCGGCGCCTACCTGGGGGCCAGGCTCTCGGCCCACGCTCCCGACCGGATCGTCCGGCCCATCCTGGTGTCGGTGCTTGTGGCCTCGGCGCTCGCCCTCCTGCTGCGCAACGACAGTCGCGCCCTCGGGTGGGCCGTGGTCATCGTGGCCCTCACCGCCATTCCCCTGTGGGCCGCCGTCGACGCCACCCTCCGGCCCGTGGCCGACTGGCGGCGGGCCGGCCGCAGCCGCACCCGGTGGGTCGCGGCCCTGGGTGTGGGCGCCCCGTTCGGGATCGGCCTGGTGGCGGCCGTCGGCTACTTCGCCCGGGTTCGGAGCGAGGTCGACGCCCCGTCAGACGCGTCAGAACAGGCCGGGGAACCGGCCGCCGTCGACGAGTAGGGCGGCGCCACTGATGTAGTTGGCCGGCTCTGAGCACAGGAACGTCACCACCCGGCCGAAGTCGGCGGGGTCGCCGATGGGGTCGCCGGGCTGGGCCAGGTTGAGCTGCTTGATGCGGTCGGTGGCGTGCAGCCCGGGGCAGGCGGTGTTGAGGGTGATCCCGTCGGGGAACAGGTCGGCGGCCGCCGTCTTGGCCCACGCCCACAGCCCCGTGCGGGCCGTGTTGGACAGGGACAGGGTCGGGATCGGCTTCTTGATCGAATCCGACGTGATGAGAACGATCCGGCCCCAGTGGGCGGCCCGCATGTGGGGGACGGCCTCCCGCACCAGACGCACCGACGTCAGCAGGTTGCTGTTGAGGGCAGCCGAGAGCGCCTCGTCGGACACGTCGAGCGACCGTCCGGCGGGAGGACCGCCGGCGTTGGCCACCAGGATGTGCAGCCCGCCGAACCGCTCGACGGCCTGGTTGGCCAGCGAGGCGGGGACGGCCGGGTCGGTCACGTCGGCCACCACGGCCAGCACATCGGTGACGGCAGCCAGCTCCGCCTCGGTCTCGCGCAGCGCCTCCTCGCCCCGGGCGCAGATGACGAGCTTGGCCCCTTCCTGCGCGAGGGCGAGGGCGCTGGCCCGGCCCAGCCCCTTGGACGCGGCCGTGACGAGGGCCACCCGGCCGGCGATACCCAGGTCCATCCGATGTCCTCCTTCAGGCCTCGACGACGGCCAGGTCGTGGTCCGCCCGGTTGAGCGGCTCGGGACCGTCGGCGCCGGCGACGACGATGTCCTCGATGCGGACACCGAACCGCCCCGGCAGGTACACGCCCGGCTCCACCGAGAACGAGTGGCCCGCCTGGAGCGGAGTGGCGTTGCCGCTCACCAGGTAGGGGTCCTCGTGCTCCTCCATCCCGATGCCGTGCCCCGTCCGGTGGATGAAGAACTCGCCGTAGCCGGCCTCGGCGATGCGGGAGCGGGCGGCTTCGTCGACGGCCTCGCAGGCGGTGCCCGTGGTGGCCGCCGCCACGCCCTCGGACTGGGCCTGCTGCACGACCTCGTAGATCTTGACGAACTCCGGAAGCGGCTCGCCCGCGCCGGTGAAGACCGTGCGGGTGATGTCGGAGCAGTACCCGTCCAGGGTGCCGCCGAAGTCGCACACCACGGCCTCGTTGCGCCCGATGACACGGGGCCCAGGCTCGTGGTGGGGACTGGCCGAGTTGGGACCCGAACCGACGATGGCGAAGTTCACGCGCTGGTGGCCCTCGGCGACGAGCCGGCGGCCGATCTCGGCCGAGACCTCGGCTTCGGTCCGCCCGACCAGACCGATGTCGCCGGCCAGCAGTTGTGCGGCCACCCGGTCGGCGGCCTGGGCGGCCCGGCGCAGGGCGTCGACCTCGTCGGGGTCCTTGACCGCCCGCAACGGCCCGGTGACGGCCGACGCCCGCGACCACGTGGCCCCGGGCAGGGCGACCTGGAGGCCGAGCACGAACGTGGCCCACGCCCGGTCGGAGATGGCCACGGTGCGCCGCTCGCCCACGAGCGACGCCACGATGGCGACCGGGTCCTCGGTCTCGTCAAACGGGCGGATCCCGAATATGTGCGGCCGGGGCTCAACCCGGGGCGCCTCCAGGCGGGGGACGACCAGGGTGGCGTCGCCGTCGGCCGGCAGGACGAGCATCGTCAGCCGTTCCAGGGGCATGGCCGTGTAGCCCGTCAGCCATGGGAGGTCGGCGCCGAGGGACAGGAGGAGGGCGTCGACACCCAGTTCGCCCATCCGGGCTCGCACCCGCTCGGCTTGCCCCCGCATGCCGGCGAGCGTACCGGCGGGGACATACTGGTCGGCGTGCTCGCCCGCGACTCCTTGCGGCCCCTGTTCGTCGTGGCCCTGCTGCTGGTGGCGGCCGCCGGGTGTGGTTCGGGCGGCGACGGCGACGGCGACTCGTCGTCGGCGGGCGGCGTGACGACGACCTTGCCCGCCGGTTCGACGGCATTGCCGACGTCGCCGTCCTCGACGCCCGAAGCCGGCCCCATCACGACGGCGGCGACGGGGGTCGCCACCACGACGGCCGGGGGTGCGGCGACCACGGGAACGCCCGCTCCGACCTCACCGCCCACGACGGTGCGCGTCCGGACGCCGGTGGCCGGGTTCGGCCAGGTCGCCTACCGCATCCAGGGGTCACCGGCCCAGCGCTGTGCCCTGCTGGCCGAGACCGACACCCAGCACGCCCGCGGCCTGATGAACCGCACCGACCTGGCCGGCCACGACGGCATGCTGTTCGTCTTCGACAGCAACACGACGGGCTCGTTCTGGATGAAGGACACGATCATGCCGCTCTCGATCGCCTGGTTCGCGGCCGGCGGGGCGCTCGTCTCCACCGCCGACATGACGCCCTGTGTGACCGCCACCTGCCCGACGTACTCGCCAGCCGGCGCCTACCGGTATGCGCTGGAAGTGCAGCAGGGCGGGCTCGGTGCGCTCGGCATCGGGCCCGGTGCGGCCATCTCCATCGGCGGCGCCTGCAGCTGAGGTGACCCGGCAGAGGCGGTACCTGCTGGTCGCCGGCGGCCTCACAGGGGTGTACGTCCTGCCCGGCGTGGCGGCCGAGCTGCTGCCCCCCGAGGTTCGCAAGGAGGTCTCGAGGGCAGCGACCAGGAGGAGATCAAGGTCGTCCGGAGCGGCGACAACCTCGCCTGCTACGAGCTGGACCGCACCAACACCGTGTCCTCGGTTGGCGCCGAGGGCGCGAGGAACTCAGCAACGGTGGACTTGCCCGAACCGACGCCGCCCGTGAGCCCGATCACGGTGCCCTCGAATGCAGCGATGAGGCCGACCGTATCGTCGGGTCATCAGGCTCGCCGCGCAAGGCCTGTCCAAGCGCGCCCGCCGGTCGTTGGCCGAACGGGCTGCCGACTGGCCACCGTTCTCACCCGGGTCATTGAACGCCTGGCTGGTGCTGGCGACGACCGAGCCGCCGAGCCCGGTTGGGGCACGGCCGAGGCCCTGTCCCTGACCGCCCTCGTGCACGTCGGCGACCAGCCCGACCGGCTGCGGCGCGCCTCGACCTGTGCCGCCCCCGCACCGTGCTGTTCCTGGACGAGCCGTCGTGGGAACGGTCGGCCCTCGAAGTCGTCCAGCCCGAGTCGCACTACATCACCGACCCCACCGGTCAGGCCAGGTGTACGAAGGGCTTCTGGGGCCGCATGGACGGGGGTGTGGTGGTGGGCAAGGCCCCCCAGCGAGCCGACGACATGCTCGGCTACCTCCGCTCCGCGCCGGCTCCGGAAGGCGTGTAGACCGCCATCGCGCAAGTGGGGGTCATAGCCACCAATCGCGCGGATACCTCCAGCAAGCACTGATCCCGGCCCGCCCTTGCGCTGCGTGAAAGTGCGTGGAATGATC
>JBOGID010000356.1:0-1582 GCA_050742295.1 Acidimicrobiales bacterium
CTGCGGTTGCGTCGCACCTGAAGCACCTGCTGCTGATCCGGGATCTGCGCAAGCTCGCCCGCTGACGCGGCTCCCGTGCGCCTCGAGGACTACATACAGGACATCCCCGACTTCCCGAAGCCCGGGATCGTCTTCAAGGACATCACGCCGCTGTTGGCCGATCCGCAGGCCCTGCGGTTCTGCGTCGACGCCATCGCCGAGCACTTCGCCGACCGCAACGTCTCCAAGGTCATCGGCGTGGAGGCGCGGGGGTTCATCATCGCCGCCCCCGTCGCCTACCGGTTCGGCGCCGGGTTCGTGCCCGTGCGCAAGGCGGGCAAGCTCCCGTGGCGGATCGAGAAGGAGGAGTACGCCCTCGAATACGGCTCCGACCTGCTCGAGGTCCACTGCGACGCGGTCGCGCCTGACGAGGAGGTGCTGGTCGTCGACGACGTGCTGGCGACGGGCGGCACGGCGTCGGCCACCTGCCGGCTCGTCGAGCGCCTGGGCGGCACCGTCGCCGGCCTCGGGTTCGTGATCGAGCTGGCTTTTCTCTCCGGAAGGTCCAAACTCGAAGGTAGGGACGTGATGTCCCTGCTCACGTACCAGTAGGGGAGGGAGAGGGCCCGATGCCGGCTGTCGACCGGGTGTTGCCGTGGCGGCGGGGCAGCACGCCCCCGGCGCGGCCGCCCGAGCTGGCCGTCCTGGTGGAGGGGTTCCGGACCCGCCACCCCCGCTCGTCCCCGGGCCGGATCTACCACGCCTACGAGGTGGCGGCCAAGGCCCATGAGGGCCAGGTCCGGGTCTCGGGCGACCCCTACATCCAGCACCCCGTCGCGGTGGCCACGATCCTGGCCGAACTCGGCCTCGACGACGTGACGGTGGCCGCGGCCCTGCTCCACGACGCCGTGGAGGATACCGGGCTGACCCTTGACGACATCACCCGCGAGTTCGGGTCCGAGGTGGCGGCCATGGTGGACGGGGTCACCAAGCTCGACCGGATCCGGTTCGACTCCCGGGAGGCGCAGCAGGCGGCGACCATCCGCAAGATGCTTCTGGCCATGGCCAACGACCTGCGGGTCCTGCTCATCAAGCTGGCCGACCGCCTCCACAACATGCGCACGCTGGCCGCCCTGCCCGAGGCCAAGCAGCTGCGCATCGCCCAGCAGACCCTCGACATCTACGCCCCGCTGGCCCACCGGCTCGGCATCGCCGGCATCAAGTGGCAGCTGGAAGACCTGGCCTTCGCCACCCTCTACCCCAAGCGCTACGCCGAGATCGAGCAGATGGTTTCGGCCCGGGCGCCCGAGCGCACGCAGTACCTGGACAAGGTCGTGGAGGTGGTGCAGGTCCGGCTGGCCGAGCTGCGCATCGACGCCGAGGTGACCAGCCGGCCGAAGCACAACTGGTCCATCTACGAGAAGATGATCGTCGGCCACAAGGAGTTCGACGAGATCTTCGACCTGGTGGGCGTGCGGGTCATCGTTGGCTCGGTGAAGGACTGCTACGCCGCCCTGGGCACGATCCACGCCTCCTGGAAGCCGGTGCAGGGCCGGTTCAAGGACTACATCGCCATGCCCAAGTTCAACCTCTACCAGTCGCT
>JBOGID010000357.1:0-26216 GCA_050742295.1 Acidimicrobiales bacterium
GGTCACGGCGAAAGCGTAGGTCGCCACCAGATCGTGCACCGGAGCACCGAGACGAACCCGAGCCGCTCGTACACCCCCCTCCCGTCGTCGGACGCCAGCAGGACGGCCGGCAGGTCGGGCTGCGCCTGCATGGCGTGGACGGTCATGGCCCTGCCGTAGCCCTTGCCGCGGGAATCGGGCAGGACGGCCACCCACTCCACGTCGACCAGCCCGTGGGCGATACCTGCGCCTGACACGGCCACGGCCCTGTCCTCCTCGTAGCCCACGAACAGCCGGATGGGCCAGAAGCGGTTGGCCTCCTCGATGACGGCAGCCACCGCGTCGCCCGCCGGCGGCTGCAGCAACGTCACGGCGTTGTCGAACACGAAGGCGGGATCGGGGTCGCTGAAGTCGGCCACGTCGCTGCGCTGATGCCGCCCGCCGAGGGACGTGGCCAGGAACCGCCCCCGGTCGGCGAACGAGTACACGAACCTCCGCAGGAGCGAGTCGTCGTCCGCCAGGTCTGGCTCCCAGCCCGTGGTCAGGCCCATCGGCGCAGTCTGCCCCCGCCTACGCTCCGGCCGTGCGTCGCGCCATCGCCGTCGTGGCTGCCGTGGCGATGATCGCCGCCGCGGCCGTCATCCGGTCGCGGCTCGACGACGACGAGGTGGCCCGCACCGTCCGCCTCGTCTGCGCCACCGAACTGGAGGCGGCCTGCACGCACCTCACCGGCCGCCTCCAGACGACGGTCGAGCCCGCCGGCACCACCGCCGGCCGCCTGGCCACCGCCTCCGGCGACCCCGGCCTCGACGGCTGGCTCGTCCCCGACCCCTACCCCGAGATCGTCGACCAACGCCGCCAGCGCGCCAGCCTGCCCCCGAGCTTCGGTTCGCAACAGACGCTGGCCCGATCGCCCCTCGTCCTGGTCGTGTGGAACGAACGGTCGATGGCGCTGGGGCGCCAGCGCTGCCCCCAGCAGGTGGACTGGCGCTGCCTCGGCGACGCCGTCGCCGCCGGGCCGTGGACGGCCAGCAGCGGCCAGGCTGCATGGGACCGGATCAAGCCTGGCCACCGGCCCGCCTCGACCGACGCCACCGGGATGCTGGTGTTGGGACACGCCGTCTCGGGCTGGTTCGGAACGGCCAGTCTCTCGACCGCCGACCTCGACGACGACTCGTTCGCACGCTGGTTCACCGCCGTCGAACGGGCTGTGCCATCGCCGAGCCCGCCCGAGGGCCCGCTGCAACGCATGCTCACCGTCGGGCCCGCGGCCTACGACGCGGTGGGGACGACGGAGGCGGAGGCGGGACCGCTGCTGGCCGCCTCACCCCGCCGGGGCGAGCTGAACCTGCTCTACCCTTCGCCCATGGCCACCGCCGATGTGGTGCTCGCAGTCGCGGTCAAGGGCTCGACCGCGTCGGCGGTGCGCCGGCTTGCCGGGGGCAACGACGCCCGCCAGTCGCTGGCCGGCATCGGCTGGCGGGTCCAGGGCGTGGCCCGCGCCCCCGGAATCCCCGACTCGCCCCCGCTGCCGCCGGCCAGCGGCCTCCCTTCGGCGGGCCTCCTGCAGGCCCTCCAGGACCTCGTGGCGTGAAGGTGTCTGACCAGTGAGACGCCGCCGGGCGACGCTCCTCCTGCTGGCGCTGGCGCTCCTCGCCGGCGCGTGCACGTTCAGCAGCGGGACGCCCGACCCCAACGCCGCCGGCGACGTCCCGAAGGGGTGCACGGCGGTCGACGTCGCGACCTCGCCGGAGAAGTTCGACCTGCTGACCGACCTGGCCCGCAAGTTCAACGCCGACTCGTCGGCGTCCCGGGAAGGCGGCTGCTCGTTCGTCCGCGTGAAGCGGGTCTCGTCGGGCGCGGGCATGCAGCTGCTGGCCGACGGCTGGCCCGACGAGCCCACCAACGGGCCGCAGCCGGCGGTGTGGTCGCCGGCCGCCAGTTCGTGGGGCGCCATCCTCAACGAGCGCCTGCGGGTGCGGAACCAGCCGGCCATGGCTCCCGCGGCCAAGCCCTTCATGCTCACGCCGCTGGTCATCGCCATGCCCCGTCCCATGGCCGAGGCCCTAGGCTGGCCGGGCACGCCCATCGGCTACGCCGACGTCCTCAACCTGGCCCGTGACCCCAACGGCTGGGGCGCCAAGGGCCATCCCGAGTGGGGGCCATTCCGGCTCGGCAAGACCAATCCCAACTTCTCGACGTCGGCCCTGTCGGCCACCATCGCCCAGTTCTACGCGGCCACGGGCAAGACCACCGGCCTGACCAACGAGGACCTCAACCGGCCCGACGTCGACGCCTTCGCCCGGGGCGTGGAATCGTCCGTGGTCCACTACGGCGACATCACGCTGACGTTCCTCAACAACTGGTACCGCACCGACGCCCGGGGCACTGCCCTCACCTACGTGTCAGCCGTGGCCGTCGAGGAGAAGTCGGTCATCGACTACAACAAGGGCAACCCCGACGGCATCCTCGACCCGGGCGAGCAGCCCCGGCCGCCCCGCGTGCCCCTCGTGGCGATCTACCCCAAAGAGGGGACGCTCTTCTCCGACAGCCCCTACTACGTGCTCGACGCGTCGTGGGTGGACGACAAGGAGCGGGAAGGGGCCCGCAAGTTCGAGACCTACGCCCAGCGGCCCGAGCACCAGCGGCGAGCCCTCGAGTTCGGCTTCCGGCCCGGAAACCCGGCCGTCGCCATCGGTCCGCCCATCGAGGCGGCCAACGGCGTCGACCCCCGCCAGCCCCAGAACGTACTGGGCGTTCCCGAGCCGCCCGTCCTCGTGCGCATCCTCGACCTGTGGGCCCAGCAGCGCAAGACGGCCAAGGTCATGCTGGTCATGGACGTGTCCGGCTCGATGGGCGACGAGGCCGACGACCGCGGGTACACCAAGCTCGACCTGGCCAAGCAGGCCGCCATCCAGGCCCTGTCCCAGTTCAAGGCCGAGGACCTCGTGGCGCTGCGCATCTTCTCCACCGAGATTAGCCCGAGGCCGCCGACCGACTACCTCGACCTCGTGCCGTTCGCCCCCGTGGCCTCCCAGCGCGAGGTGATGGCGGCGCGCATCCAGGGGCTGATCCCGACCAAGGGGACGCCGCTCTACACGGTGGCCGGGGACTCGTACAAGGCCCTCCAGGAGGGGTACGATGCCGACAAGATCAACGCCGTGGTCCTGCTGACAGACGGCAAGAACGAGGACCCCCGCAACCCCGACGTCGACCGCCTCCTCTCCACCCTGCGCTCCAGCAACGAGGGACAGTCGAGCCGCCCGGTGCGCATCTTCCCCATCGCCTACGGCCAGGACGCCGACCTGGCCGTGCTGAAGCGGATCGCCGAGGCAACCAACGCCGCCGCCTACGACGCCAGCGACCCCAAGACCATCGACCGGGTCTTCACCGCCGTGATCAGCAACTTCTGATGGTGCGCCGGTGAAGTTCCGGACGCCGGCCGTGGCCCGGGCCATGATGTCCCCGAGCGGGATCGTCCTGGCCGGGGCCGGAGCGGCGCTCGGCATCCTGGCCGGCGGCGGCATCGCCGGTGCCGTGGTCTTGGCCGTGCTGTTCTGGGCCGGACGCGTCGGGTACGCCGTCGTGCGCCAGCCCCGGGCCGAGCGCATCGACCCGTTCACCCTCCAGGAACCGTGGCGGCAGCTGGTCAACAAGGCCCAGTGGACGGCCCGCCGGTTCGAGGACGCCGTCGCCAAGACCAAGGCCGGCCCCCTCAAGGAGCGGCTGACCGAGGTCGGCCGGCGGGTGGAAGACGCCGTCAACGAGGCGTGGGCCATCGCCAAGCGGGGCCACGCCCTGGACGAGGCGGTCGATGTCCTCGACCTCCCCAGCATCCGCCAGCAGCTCGCCGCCGCCGAGGCCCGAGCCGCGGGTGGAGGGCCCGACCAGCAGGCCATCGTCACGTCCCTCCGCAACCAGCTGGACTCCGGGGAGCGGCTGGCGGGCGTGGCCGAGGACGCCAAGACCCGCCTCCAGCGCCTCAACACCGAGCTGGACGAGTCGGTGGCCCGGGCCGTGGAGCTGTCCCTCGCGGGCGCTGAGGCCGGCGCCCTCCAACCCCTCGGCAGCGACGTCGAGAACGTGGTGGGTGAGCTGGAGGCTCTCCGGCTCGCCCTGGAAGACACCGACGGCGGCGGGCAGGCGGCCCGCGGCTACTGACGTGAACGTCCGAGCTCCCGAGCGCCGCCAGTTCGCGGGGCGTACCTCGGAGCTGGACGCCCTCGCCCAGGAGGTGGCCGCCAGCCGCGCCGGCGACCTCCGCATCCTGCTGGTCACGGGCGAGGCCGGGATCGGCAAGACCGCCCTCGTCACCGAGGCCCTCGCCCGCCTCGGAGGCGACACCCTGGTGCTGACGGCCCGGGCCCACGCCTTCGGGACCACGGCCCAGTTCGCGGTGTGGATCGAGGCCCTTGAGCGCCAATCCGGACCCTCGACGCCGCCACCGTCTGCCACATGGCCGGCCTGGCGCCCCCGATCTTGCCCCCCTGCTCCGCAGCGTAGAGGCCGCCTCGCCGGGCCAGACCGTCCGCCACGCATCCAGCTACCGCCTGGTCGAAGGGGGTTGGTCGGGCTCATCGCCGCGGTGGCGGCCCGCCGGCCTGCGGTGGTGTTCCTGGACGACGCCCACTTGGCCGACTCCGCGTCATGGCAGACGCGGCACTTCCTCACCCGCGACCACCCGCGACCGGCCCGTCCTGCCCATGACCGTCATCGCCGCCGCCCGCGACAACGAGCTGGCCGATCATCGCATCGCCGCCGACGTCGCCTTCACGCTCGAACAGGACGGGCTGCTGCACCGGCTCCGGCTCGGTCCGCTGCGCCGCGTTGAGCTGGAGGAGCTGGCCCGCAGGCGCAGCGACCGTGACACGGTGCCCGCCGCCCTGGGCGAATGGCTCGAAGCCCACTCGCGCGGCAACGCCCTGTACGCCACCGGCCTGCTCGGGGCGCTCCTGGACCAGGGGAGCCGCCCTGGACGAGCCCGCGCTGGCCGCCATCCCCGACGAGCTGGGACAGCGCGTGCGGGCGTTGATGCGGAACCTGGACGACGACTGCGTCCAGACCCTGGACCTCCTGGCCGTCCTCGGGTCGCGCGCCGAGCTGAACGACCTGACCCGGCTGGCGGGCCGTCCCGGTGACGCGGTGGCCGTCGCCCTCGACCGGCTCGTCCGCCGCCGCCTGGTCAGAGAGGACCCCAGCGGACCCCCGCCTTCGAGGTCGCGCACCCGCTCGTGCAGGACGTGATCCACGAGTCCATCGGCGCCGCCCGCCGGACGCAGCTGCACCGGTCGGTCGGGCGCACCCTCCTGGCTTCCGGTGACCTGGCCACTGCCGCGAACCACCTGGCGCGAGGCGCGTCGGTCGGCGACGCCGAAGCCGTGTCCGCCCTCATCGGGGCGTTACGGGAGGCGGAGGAACGGTCGCTGTACCGCGCCGTCACGTCCATCCTCGGCCAGTTGCTGCGGCTGCTTGATGCGGATGACCCCCGCTGGCTCGATGTGCTCGCCGTGATGGACCCAGCCGCCGACTGGGTGCTGGCCCACCTGGCCGAGGACGAGGTCGGCGACGCCTACGCCTCCATGCGCCGCATCGAACCTTCCGCCGATCGCGCCGGTGATCCACGCCTACGCGCCGTCGTGCAGCTGCGGCTGGCGTGCTTCGGCGGGATCGGGATGGGCCGCCTGGACGACGGAGGTTCTGGAGGCGCTGGCGGCGGGACTGCGCGGCCCGCTGCTCCGGCTCGACGACCCCTCCTACGACGCAGCGCGCGCCGTGTGGAACGGGGCGATCGACTGCCGCCCGGCCGCCATCGCGCGCTGTGCGGGCACCGCCGATGTGCTGCACGCGGTCAACGTGGCCCGGTCCGCCGGTCTTACGGTGGCGGTGCGGTCAGGGGGCCACAGTTTCGCCGGCTACAGCACCTGCGAAGGCGGGCTGGTCATCGACCTCAGCGGCCTCACCGGTATCCGGATGGACGTCGACGCCCGCCGGGCCAGATGTGGCGCGGGCACGCTCTGGGGCGACCTGGACCACGAGACCCAGGCGTTCGCCCAGGCCGCGCCGGGAGGGGTCATCTCCCACGCCGGCGTGGCCGGCCTGACGCTGGGCGGGGCATGGGGTGGCTCAACCGTAGGTTCGGCCTCTCGTGCGACAACCTCGTCTCGGCCGATGTCGCCCACCGCCGACGGCCACTTCGTGCGGGCCAGCGAGGGCGAGAACCCCGACCTGTTCTGGGGGCTCCTGGGGAGCGGCGGCAACTTCGGCATCGTCACCCGGGGCGGGCACGCGGGCCCCGGAGCGGGAACGGCTTGCGGGGGGGTCCCGCAGCCGGCCGGCCACAGCGAGGTCCCGCAGGAGGATCCGCCTCCGGCACCCGCTCGGCGATCGGCCTGCGGCACCAGAACAAGGTTCACTGGCGACGCCGGTGCCTCTGCGACGATCGGCTACTGGGCATAGGAGCCGTCGCAAGACCATCGGCAACGGTGCGCGGTGGCACTACAGCCGTAGGCACGGCGCTCGAATGCGACCGGCTCGGGGATAGGTTCCAGCGACGTGACGCCGCTCAACATGCGAATGGACCCCATCGTGATCTCGCCCTACGACGAGCGTTGGCCCGGAGCCTTCGAGCTGGAGCGGGAGAGGCTGGAACGCGTTCTCCGCGGGGGTTTGGCCCTCGGGATCGAGCACATCGGCAGCACAGCCATTCCTGGGATGGCCGCCAAGCCCATCATCGACATGCTTGCGGTCGTCCTCGACATCGACGACGTCCGGCACGCGGTGGGACCGCTGGGTGATCTTGGGTGGGTGTCCGCTCCGGAGCCCGGCAACGAGAAGCATCGCGTCCGGTCGTTCTGTACGCCGAGCATCGCGAATCGCACCCATCACCTGCACCTGGTGGAGGAGGCGTCGCAGGGCTGGCGGGGCACCATCGCATTCAGGGACTATCTGAGGGGACATCCTGGTCTGGCGGCTGCCTACGCGGCGCTAAAGCGTGAACTGGCGCTCGCGCACGGCGCTGACGCCAACAAGCGCGACGCGTATCGAGACGGCAAGTCCAGATTCATCGCGGAGGTCACGAGGGTTGCCTTGGAGGCCGATGAACCTCAACTCGGCCCAATGCGTACTGCGTTGTGACCGCAGTGGGAGGCGCGGCGCTTCGGCGATGAGCGCCGACAGGCGTTGATGACGAGGCACGTCGGACGCAGGCACGCGCACCCGCTCGGCGATCCGCTTCCGGCGCCCGCTCGGCGATCGGCTCCCGGGACGCGCGTGCCGCGCGCCCCGACGGGATCGGGCTACGGCACCCACATCGCCGTTCAGCCAGTGGTAGTGGTCCACGCGCCATCAGTCGCCCGGAAGCCCGGTCGCGCGTAGGGTCGGATCCCGTACCGGCTCAGGTCGGCACGGACCTTGGTGCGGCTCACGCCCAGCCGCCCCGCGATCGCTTCAAGGGACAGCCCCGCCCCGTACAGCCGGCGGAGCTCCTCGACGGGCGCGCACGGCGGTCGAGGCGGGCGGACGCCATCGATCGCTCCGCCGAGGCCGCTGCGAGTCAGCGCCCGGCGCACCGCGCTAACGCTGCAACCGACCTCCCTTGCGATGTCGCGGATACTCGCGCGCTCCGCGAGTCGGAGTGAGAGGAAGTCGGAGGTCAACTGCTCCTCGTAGAGGACATTGTCGATGCCCGGCCTGTGCCCACGCCGCGGGATGTCGGCGGCCGCCAGCCAGCGGGTCACTGTGCTCGCCGTCGTGCCGACCTCGGCGGCAATGGCCTCGACGGTCATCTCATCCTCGATGTACGCCGCATGGAGGTACTCCGGCGTGAGCACTTCGTGCCAGCCCTGCTCACCTCGCCGCGGCGTCCGCGGAGGCAGGGCGAAGCGCGCTGCGTAGCGCCGGATCGTGGCGACGCTGCAGTCGGCCTCTTGCGCGATCTCGCAAAGGGACTCTGCGCGCAGCCACCGCGACCGGAGCCACTCCGGCGTCACCGCTTGTCGGAAGCGGTAGCTGCGGGTGTCGTCCAGTACCCGGAGCGGCTGGTGGGGGTGCTTCCGCGGCGTGGCCATTCGTCAATCATCGACGCGCAATCGAGCCGGGTTGAGGGGAGCGGAGACTGACTGGACCGCTCGCGTCACGCCGGTCGGTTCCAACGGAACAGACCTTGCGCCCTGCGCTCGTCCCGGAAGCGGATCGGCTTCCGGGACGCGCGTGCCGCGCGTCCCGACGGGGATCGGCTCCCGGGACGCCCGACACGGCCTGGCCTCCGACTCTCTGCGCCCCACCGAACCGATAGCCACGCATGAGGGCGATCTCATCCGAGCGCCTCGAAGCCGTCGGCTCTACGCAACGTATACTGTTTCGTATGACAGTTCCCGTGCCCACGCGCTTCACTGATGACGAGCTGGCGCTGATCGACCAGCTCGTCGCCGATGGGATCGGCGAGAGCCGGTCGGCGGTCATCCGCCGTGGCGTCCTCCACCTGGCGGACTCGGTTCGCCGAGCACGTGTCGGGGCGGCCATAGCCAGCTCATACCGTGACAGCCCCCAGACGCCCGACGATGACGCGCTGGCCATGGCGAGCGCGATCGCGCTGACGGAGGCGGAACCGTGGTAGCCCAAGGCGAGCTTTGGCTGATGGAGACCCCCAACGATAAGCGCCGCCCTGTGCTCATCGTGTCCCGGGACGAGGCCATCCCGGTGCTCAACAACGTCGTTGTCGCCCCCGTGACGACGACGTTGCGCGACATACCCACGTGCATCCCCGTCAGTTCCGAGGAAGGCATCGACCGTGACAGCGTCGCCACATTCGACAACCTCGCCGCAGTGCCGAAGTCGGTACTGACGAGGCGTCTCGGGGAACTGGGCGTAGGGGCGCGTGGGCGCATGTGCGAGGCGCTCGACGCCCTTGCCAATTGCTGAGCACACTGGGCGAGCTGCCGCAGCCGAGCCTGCGGGTCGCACTATGGCTATCGCGTCCCGTATCTGGGACGCCGGCGAGGATCGCCAGTACGTATCCCGTTATCCCCTCGCGAGCGTCGGCGTTCCGTTGGCGGATCCCCTGGCGGGAACGCGCACGCCGCACGCCGCTGATCGCTGCTCTCCTCCGCATCGTGGTCCGACGCCAGGCCTCCGCCGGCGCGGGCAGGTACGGTCGCTGCGGTGGAGCCGTACCGGCTGCGGCCGTCCCCGGAGACGCTGGCTTGGATCGCCCGAACCGTGTCCCCGACGGCGCAGGTGGTCGCGTGGCGACGGCTGACCGGCGGGAGCCCGCAGGCGTCGCTGCACCGGGTCACGGTCCGAACGGGCTCCGTCCACCGACACCTCGTGATCCGCCGGTGGATGCCGGGCACAGACGACTGGGCGAAGTGGACCCGCGCAGCCGTCGCCAAGGAAGCGGCTGCGCTTGAAGCGCTGGCGACGGGCGCAGTCCCGGCGCCACAGGTCGTCGCCGTCACCAACGGCGAGGACGCTGGTGGCAACCCAGCCGTCCTGATGACCCGCGCCCCGGGACGGCTCCAACTGGCGCCCTCGGATCCTCGAGAGTGGGTGAGGGAGATGGCCTTGATGCTGGCGCGAATCCACGCATCGCCGATCACGGCGCCGGCCTGGGAGGGTTGGACCGATCTGGACTCGGCGTCGCCACCGCCGTGGAGCGACCGGCCGCATCTCTGGGACATGGCGATTGAGGCCGCCCGCCGGGCCCGCTGCCGCTATCGCCGCTTCATGCATGGTGACTACCAGCACTTCAACATCCTGTGGCGCCGCGACCGGATCACTGCTGTCGTCGACTGGGTCCACGCCGCCCTCGGCCCGGCTGACATCGATGTCGGGCACTGCCGCCTGAATCTCGCCGTGCTGTTCTCGGAGGAGCTGGCCGAACAGTTCCGCCACGACTACGAGCGGGAGGCTGGACGGACCGTCGACCCGAAATGGGACGTGACCGCCCTGCTCTCGTTCAGCGAGGACTGGCACGTGGGGATCCCCCGACAGGTAGGAGGTCGGACCGCCGTCGATCACGGCGGCATGAACCTCCGAGTCGAGAAGCTTCTCCAGGAGGCCGTCGCTCGCCTTTGACCAGCTGCCGCGGCAGACCCCGCGCCGTCTCGCATAGCGATCCCTTACCGGCGCGCGATGTAGGCGTCGCGCATGACGTTGGTCTCCAGCTCCATCTCGTCCAGCCGATGCTTGACGACGTCGCCGATGCTGACGATGCCGCAGAGATGGCCGTTCTCGTCGAGGACCGGCAGGTGGCGGTGCCTGCTGCGCGTCATCACGGCCATAACGTGCTGCAGCAGGTCGCCGGTCGAGCAGGTCGGGACGTTGCGGGACATGATGTCGCTCGCCACGAGGTCGAGCACACCGGCGCCGTGCTTGTTGAGTCCCTGCACGATGTCCCGTTCCGAGATCGTCCCTCGAACCTCGCTGCCGTCCGGCGAGACCACCAGGGCGCCTATGCCGAGCCTGGACAGCCTGTGGACGACAAGACGCACGTCAGCGTCAGGTGCTGCTGTCTCGACCGCCTGACCCTTCGCCTTCAGGATCGTCCCCACCCTCATGGCGCCCTACCTCCGCTCCGGCCCGTGTCGGTCGACCCCATCATCCTCCCGGACGCCCGCAACCGCAATGGCACGGGCGCCAGCCGTAGCCGACGTCGTCCCCGTAGACTGAGCGGCCGCAGGAGGTTGGTCGGTGAGCGCTCGTCGCGGGTTCGTGCGGGTGATGCGTAGCGCCGACCTCGCCGCCCGCGAGGGGCTGGAGTCGCAGGTCTGCGAGGTGCAGGTCGGTGACGAGATCGTGCTCGTGGGGCGGCTGAACGACGGCCGGGTGGTGGCCTTCGGCGCGGCGTGCCCGCATGAGATGACCGACCTGCGGGACGCCACGTTCGTGGACGGACTCGTCCGCTGCCCACGGCACAACTACATGTACGACCCCCGTTCAGGGGCGAACGTGATACCCACCAAGGTCGCCCGGCGGGAGAACCTGTGGAAGCTCCACCCTGGCTACCTGCCGACCCATTCGGTGGAGGAACGGGACGGATGGGTGTACGTGCGGGCAACGCCGCAACCGCCGCCGGCTGGCTGGGACCCAGCTCTCGAGGAGCCGCCCGCATCAGGCTCCCGGCCCGAGCCGCCAGCGCCCCCGCCGGCGCCGGACCAGGCTCACGCCCCTCCCGTGACGGTCGAGGTACCACCGAAGCGGCTGCGGGTGCGCCTCGGGAGGGAGTTCGAGTTGCGGCTCCCGCTCGGCGTCGCCCCGGCCCACACGTGGAGGATCGAGGCGACGGCCGGGCTCCTCGCCGTCGTCGAGCAGCGCGTCGACGCCACATCCCCGCCACGGCAGCACGTCCGCATCGCGGCGCGCGCCCTCGGAAGGGGAACCCTCCGCTGCTCCTTCGGGCGCCCTTGGGACGCCGAGCCCGAGGAGGTGCGGACCTACATCGTGGAAGTCGTGCTCGATTAGCACAGCCCGGTTCACCAACCGCGGATCGGTGACGCCCGGCTGGCGCAGCCTCCTCCCCTCGACTTCCCCCGGCCACGCGGGGGAGGCCACTTCGGCGGGTGTGGAGCCAGTCGGCGAACGCCTGGCCGGCGAGGGTCGCGGTTGACCCGGCAGCAAGGCCCCGCCGGCGTGAGGTCGTGGTCGGGGTCGTTGACGTCACTGACCGCCTCGACCGTGGCCGCCACGCCGCGGTCGGCGACGGGCATCCGCGCCAGGTCGACCAGCTGCTCTTCGCGAGGCCCGGCGATCTCCGAGATGCGGCTGGTGGCGGGCCACGGACCGTGGCCACGTCGGCGAGAGCTTCGGCGACGGTCCTGGTCGCCACCGGCTGCGTGCGCATGTCCTGGACGGAGGCGACGACGCCCCGGGCGTCCAACTCGAAAAGCTCGCCGACGCACTCGTGGCACTGGGCGGCCCGCAGCATGCGGACGGGGATGGGACCGTTCAGCCATGCCTGCTCGTGGGCGACCTCGGCGGCCCCCGTGCCCGGCGGTAAACTGGCCCGTGCCGATGATCGACACGACGGCAGCTCATGCCGGCTCGCTCGCCGGCCTCCGCGAGGTTCCGAGCCGCGGTCGTAAAGAACTCGTGGCGGGGCCTTGCTCGGCCGATGGCCCGGTGGCGGTGTTCATGATCACGGGCACGTCGGCGAGCGCTGCGTCGAGCCCCTCGCCGGTGATGACGTCGACACCCGACGCAGCGAGAGATCGCCAGCACGTCGTGCCCCCGGTCGGTGAGCACGCCCACGACGTGGCGGCCGACGCCGCCGGTGGCCCCGGCCACGGCGATCCTCTGTCGCTTGTGCGCGGATTCCATGGTTGCTTCCCTCCTCGTCACGGTGGCAGCGTTTGTCGGTCAAGGTGATGACACGCCGCAACGGACGAATGTGACTGATGGCGCTCGTGGAACGCCGACCGGTGTGGTGGAGGCGGAACGCCCACCGGGGCGCGCGGCACGCGCGTCCCGGAGACCGAACCTTCGACAGCGGAGCGGCCGCGCGGATATTGGTCGGATTCAAGGATCTTCCGCCGGTGCGGGCACTGGCACTGCGAACCTCGTCCTTATCGGGTTCGCCTCCGAAACGTCCCGTCGAGGGAGCCGATCAATCGCCCAACGCTCTTGTCGTGCACACATACCCACGCGGCCTTGCCGCGCCACATCTCGGGCTCAAGCGGGTGGTCCCCATGCATCGGGCAAGCCGGCCACGGGTCAGTCCACTCGTCGGGCCACAGGTTGTAGGAGATGTTCCAGGCAATCGACAGAATCGCGCTTTGGCGGTCCCCCTCATCGAGGGGCTCGTCGACTTCGCCCACCGAATCGAACGTAGCCATGGACCCGAACACCCGGTACCACCACTCGCCCTCCTCGGGCGCCCACTCAATTCGGGCCTGAGGGTAGGCGTGCCGAAGGTCGTGCTCGATCGGCGTGGATAACGTCTCCAGCACTCGACGCTCCTCGGACTCGTCCACTCCGCCATCCTTTCTCGTCTGGCCCGCCGGGCTTCTGGCGTCTCATCCAGCCGATGTTGTACCCGGTGATATGGACACCCCCTTCAAGGCGCGTCGAGACGTTCGTCAGCGACCCTGACTCGCTACGGTCGTCGGCGTGGAAGCCGCCCTGTTCGGGCTTATCGGAGTTGTCGTTGGAGCCATTCTGACCGAGTGGCTCGGCGGAAGGCGTGAACGTCAGGCCGAGTTACGGGCGTGGAATCGCACTCACCTCCTCGATGCCGTCGCTGCGGTCGGAGCGCTAGGCAAACGCAGGAGACATTCAACAGCCTCGGGAGGGAGTTCGACGAGTGCCGCAAAGCGATCCGGCCCCTCCTCCTGCACTCGGATCCGGACGTGCGGGAAGCAGCGGACAAGGCCCTCAGGCTCCTCTGGCCCGCTCTGAACCTCGCTCATGGCCTCCGATTCGCGGATGGTCGCACGACGGTCGATAGGGTGACGGAGGCTTGGGGTGCGATGGCGGCCGCAGCGTCGGACCTTGCCACGGCGGTCCGTCTTGCCGGCGAAGGGTCATGATCCATTCCCGGCGATGGATGGCGCACGTTGGGCGGTGTCCCGCCGGGAGTTGCGCAGGTCAGCCGCTTGAGGGTTCGCCCCGCGCAAAGCTGAAAAGGTGAGGCGGAGATGCAGGCATCAGATCTTCAGCGTGCGGTCGCCGCGGCTAAGTTGACCGTCTCGGCGTGCGACCTGGCGGTCGATGACGCGATCGTCCTTCGGGACGCGAACCGGGTCGTCCTACGGCTGCTGCCTTGTGATGTCGTCGTCCGTATCGCGCCTCTGGCGCTTCGCGCGAGCGCAGAGCTCGAGGTCGAACTCGTTGACCGACTCGTGGGGACCAAGAGCCCGGTGGTTCCGCTCGAGCCGCGAGTCGAGCCGCGTGTCTACGTGGGCGACGGCTTCGTCATGAACATGTGGACATACTGCGAACCGGCGCCACCTGGACGCATCCCGCCCGTCAGTTACGCAGACGCGCTCACCCGCCTGCATGCCGGCCTGCGCCAGGTCGACCTCACGACCCCGCGCTTCACCGATCGAGTTACCGAGGCACAACGTGTGGTCGGGAGCCATGAAGATTCTCCCATGCTCGCCGACGCGGACCGCGAGGTTCTCAGCGGAACGCTGCAAGGGTTGAAGGGAGCGATCAGTGACCGTGGCGCCGCCGAGCAGTTGCTTCATGGCGAGCCCCATCCGGGGAACCTGCTCGGGACGGCTAGCGAGCCGCTGTTCATCGACCTCGAGACGTGCTGCCGCGGGCCGGTCGAGTTCGACATCGCCCATGCGCCCGAAGACGTGAGCGAGCACTATGCGGACGCTGATCAAGCGCTGGTCGACAAGTGCCGGGGCCTCATCCTTGCCATGGTCGCCGCGTGGCGCTGGCAGCGAGGCGACCGCGACCCCGGCGGTCGGCGAGCAGGGCTGGAAATCCTCAGCGCCCTGCGCCAGGGTCCGCCATGGCCGGCGCTCGACGTCATCAGCCAACGACTCGCTGCTCCGTAGGTTTCGGATTTCACGGCCCGAGTATCGCTGGGACGAACGCGGCCTCCTGTTCCAGAGCGACAACTGCGGTGCCGCGAAGGGCCACTCTAGGTGGCGCGGCCGGGTTGCAGGGTCACCGTTCCGGAACGACCATTCGCGGAATACCCTTCCGCGTCGACCGGTCATCGTCGACGGGTACCGAGTGGCGATCGGCTCGCAGCCGGCAGTCACCAAGACTGGACCAGAACGCGGGGCGGCTTGGATAGCCGTCGCCGGACCGGGAGGACGACGCGCACAGCGGCGGGAAGGCTGCCCAACGGCGTCCGGCACTCCTCGCGGCTCGCTCGTCTCGCAAAGGGATCCGCTTCCGAGACCGGGAAGCTGGGAGGGGGGCACGATTCGCTGCGTGCTTACGGACGATCACCATCGACCTGTGCCGTGAGCGGTTCCTCCTGCGGCCCCCAGTCGTCGTTCCTCCGCGGGCCCCAGTCGTCGTTCCTCCTGCGGCCCCAGTCGTCGTTCCGCGACCTCTGCGACGACGGGACGTGGTTCAACGGCGAGTCCGCTGACGCCAACAAGGCCAACGAACGAGCTTGTCGCGGCCACCGCGTGCATTCGCCAGATACTTGGAGGCGAGGGGAATGCCAGTTGGGTTTCGATCCCGCGCCCCAACCCGGCCTGGCGCGCCCTAACGATCGCCTGGGCACGAAGGGCGACCTGGGGCCGCAAAACCGCTTGGTGCCACCGGACCGGCTGGGCCCGCGTCGAGTGGTCAGAAGGGCGAACGTGACCGTTGTCGCGAAGGCGGAACTCTCAGCTAGGTAGCGGCGACAGCTGGGGGCCAGCGGCCCGCGAATACCCGCCACACGACCGCGGCCACGAGGAGGAGAGCGACTGCCACCGCGGCCTGCGCTTCCTCCCACCACAAGATCGCGATCAACAGGACGAACATTCCTAAGGCGAATGGGACGACAGCAAGCCACCGAAGGTGTTTCACGGTCCCATCATCCCACGCTCTGATCGATCAGTGACTGGACGATCCGTAAGGCCGTCCCGCATGCGGATCGGCGAACGGGACTCGGGGTCGGAAGCCGGGAGCGCAACGTCGGCCACCCACGCGGCTCTCGGAGCTGTCGGCGCGCTCGTCCTGGTACCCGTGCTGTGCCTGGGGCTCGGAGCAGGCCATCCCGATCCGTGTGCTGAGGGCATTCCATCTCGGACGCGTCCTGTTGGTGACACTGAGCACTCGGCCCGCAGCGGGGGCTTTGACGAGGCACGATGACATGGTGGCCGACCCGGTTTTCGATCAACCGAGACTGGCTGAGATCTATGACGATCTCGACCCCGATCGCGGCGACCTTGACGTCTACGTGTCGATCGCCCGCGAGCTCGGCGCACGATCCGTCCTCGACATCGGGTGCGGCACTGGCACCTTCGGCCTGCGCTCTCGCGGCGAAGGGCTTCGAGGTTACGGGCGTCGACCCGGCCGCAGCCATGCTCGCGGTCGCCCGCAGGAAGGAGGAAGCCGATCGGGTCCGGTGGATACACGGTGGTGACCGATCTGCCGCCGATGGAAGCCGATCTCGCGACCATGACCGGAAACGTCGCGCAGGTCTTCCTGGTTGACGATGAGTGGCTTCGCACACTGGAAGCGGTGCGGGACGTGCTGCGCCCAGGCGGCTACCTGGTGTTCGAGAGTCGCCGTCCCGAGCGACGCGGTTGGCTCGAGTGGAACCCGAAGGACTCCTTCTCGAGCGTCGAGATCGACGGCGTCGGCTTGGTCGATAGCTGGTACGACGTCATCGATGTCTCGCTGCCCTTCGTGACCTTCCGCGCCACGATCGTGTTCCACGACGACGGCACCGAGCTGGCCTCGGACTCCACCCTCCGGTTCCGAACCCGCGGCGAGATCGTCGAGTCGCTCAACGCCACCAACTTCCGCGTAGATGAAGTTCGCGAGGCGCCCGATCGTCCGGGCAAGGAGTACGTGTTCATGGCAGCGCGCCCGTGAGGGAGACCCGATTGATCCTCACCTGCGGGTTGCCCGGGGCGGGCAAGACCACTCTCGCAACGCAGCTTTCCGCGGAGCGGAGCGCCGTGCGCCTCACGAAGGATGAATGGCTGTGGGCCCTTGGCTCCAGTCCATGGGACAGGTCCGCCGGCGAGAAGATCGAGTCGGAACTCTGGCGCCTGGCTCGAGAGATCCTGAGCCTCGGCATGAGCGTCGTGCTCGACTTTGGGCTATGGGCGCGGGTCGAACGTGACGAGATGCGAACCGTGGCTCGTGGCCTGGGTGTCGGTGTCGAACTGCACTTCCTTGACGTACCAACCGACGAGCTCTGGCGGCGGATCGAGGCACGAAGCACGACGCCACCGTGGAACATCGAGCCCATCGGTCGCGCCGACCTTGACGAGTGGCGAGCCACCTTCCAGGCCCCGGACGCTGCTGAACTGGCGTTGTTCGACCCTCCGCCAGACTGAGGCTGAGCCCGCAACAAGCGGCGGAAGCGGCAGAGCGCGCCAGATCGACGGCTTTCTGGAGTCGGTGGATCGAGGAGGAACGGCTTGCGAGACGCTCGTCGGGTTCCTGCCGGCGATCCCTGGGGAGCGTCGCCGAGCCGATAGGGGATCCCCAACGGGAGCGCGGCCGAGAGACCTCAGACCAGGCGCCGAGTCGCCTCCGCCCACGTGGGTGGCCCGTTGGCGCCGTCGATCGTCCAGCGCACGAACCGGGTCGGCCCCATCTCCGGCGCGAGATTCTTCGTGAGCGCCCCGTGCGGCTTGGCGCTGGCGAATGCGGCGAGCGCGGCCTCGTCGAGCCAGACCGACAGTGTGCGGTACTGCTTCGCCAGCGGCAGCGCCTCCAGCGAGAACCCGACGACGCCTTCGGTCGTAGCCAGCTGCTTGCGGACGGTGCTGGCTCCCCGGAACAACCGTGCGGTGGACGAGTGGCGCAGGGGCGGGATGCTCGAGGCGAGGACGACGTACTCCTGACCGGCCTCGAGCGGCCGCAGAGACTTCCACGGTGACTTCACCCGGCTGAGGCCCTCGCCGTCAGTGCCCGCCGGGGCTCGGTGGTGAGGTACAGCAGGGCGGCGATGGTCGCCAGGCCGACGAAGCCGAGGGCTATCGCTTCGGCCACGGGGTAGTCGCCGTAGGAGTCGCGCCGGCCGATCTCGGCGGTGATCCCGCCGATGAGCACCACGATGCCGGCCAGCTGGGCGGTGGCCAGCAGGGCCATGGGCCGGCGCCAACGGGGGGCCGAGGCGGCGGCGACCATGCCGAAGCCCACGCCCAGGAGGAACATCCACACTGGCAGCAGCCAGGGGCCGATGAGGGCGACGACCCCGCCCAGCGCGGCGACGACCAGCCCTGCGGTCCGCAGCTTGGGCCGATCGGCTTCCTCGGTCAACCGCGCTGCTACTGCGACGCTGAGCGCGGCGCCGACCACGATCGCCACGCCGACGATCACGTACGAGCGCTCCCAACCGCTGTCGTCGGCGACGGCTTCGGCGACCCCCTCGGCGGCCAGGACGAGCCAGGCCGCACTCGCCGCCACGCTCATCGTCCGGACCGTTCTCGTTGTCATGGCCGCTCCTCGCGATCGTCTGTGACCCTACAGACGCATGACACTGTCAGCCGGGTGACAGGCCCATGCGAACGGCCGGCGCAACCTCTCCCATAAAGCTCGATGCAGGACATCATCATCTCGTGGGGCAGGCGGCCAGCGCTGTACTTCGGGTTGAAGTGGGCTAGGCCGGGCCCCTGCGTCCCGCAGGAGGAACCCTTACTGGGACCCGCGCGGTGATCCCGCTGCAAGATGCGGTATTGCCCGGGGGACCGGATCGGAGGCCAGCCAGCTGGCGAGCTCCTCGGCCAGCTGTTCGGGAGGAAACGCGTCGCTCACCAGATCAAAGTCCGACGGAATGCCTTCGAGCTGCTTGCACTGGCGCCGCGCGGTGCCCTGGAACCGGTCCCCACGAGCCTGCTCCCGCGCCTCGAGGACGGCGGGGTCACAGTGGACCCGTACGATGAAGGCAGGGAGTCCGGAGAAGATCGTCGCCACGTTGGCCCTTCCCCACGGGTCGAAGAAACCAAGCTCGACTATGACGCCCAGCCCCGCCTTCAGGATCCCAACGGCAGCGCGGGCGCACGCCTCCCGTACCCGCCGATCCCACTCCAACGTCACGAACTCCGAACGATCGCGCGGGAACCCACCGCTGAACAGGTCACCCTCGAAGAAGAACCAAGGCTCATCTGCGATGCGCTGGAAGGCCCGGGCGAGGCTCGTCTTGCCGGCCGAGGACGGGCCGGCCAGGAACACGCACCTCGGCCTCACCACCATCCAAGAAGGCTAGAGGCCCACTGCCGTGGCGGCGTCGTCCGACCCGCGGCTGCCCCGGCTGACGTGACTAACGGCAGTAGGTACTCCGTTCGCACGAAAGGTGCGGTGGCCCGACACCCGAGCCAGTGGTCGTTGCGAGTCAGCAATGGCGGCCTCGGTCTCGGATCCGGCCGCGTGGCGCCGTCGGGCCGGCCGAGGGCACGTTCCCGTCGGTCCGCCAACATGACCTACTGCACCGATGCTCCGTACGACGGGCCTCCCTGTCGGTCCCGCCAGCCGATCGGTCCCCGGGACCGCGTGGCCGCGCGCCCCGAGAGGGGATCGTCTTCCGGGACGTCGACAGCGCGCCTGCGCGTCCTCGCCGGGTTACGGCGGGAAAAGCACATAAACTGTCATCTCCGTCGGGCTGCAAGGACTCCCGCCGGTCGGCGCCGGTCGACCCGATCGACGGTGCGGCGTGCGCGGCGCGCACGGCGACCGAACGCGCGGCGACCGGCGCGCTCGACCGCCTTTGTGTCAGGACCGGCGGCGAACCCATTCGGCATACAGGGGGTCGACGAGCCGAAACGTCCCGTCCGTCTCGTGGGCGTGGCCCCGGTCGACCAGGGCGCCGAGAGCGCCACGCGCGCCGCCCTTCGACAGTCCCAGGCGGGCGGCGTAGGCGCCGGTCGGCGGCTCGCCGGCAGCCAGGACTCGGGCCATCTTGCGCTGCCCGGGCTCAAGGCCTGACTCGAGAGCGGTGAACTCGGCGGCCGAGCGGGAGAGCGCCCGATCAAGGGCCGCCGCCCACAACCCGAGGTCGGCGGTCACGCCCTCGTCGGTGAGCTGCCATAGCGCGTCGGCCAGGAAGGCGACGCGCTGGGGATGGCCGGCGGTGAGTGCGACGAGGGCGGCGAGTGCCTCGCCGGGCTGACGGCCGGTGGCCTCGAATCGCACGGCGACGAAGGCGGCGGCGACTTCGGGTGGCAGCGGACCTAGGGCGATCTGTTCGGCCTGGCCGAACAGGGGCCGGGCCCGCTCGGCAAAGATCGTGCGCAGCAAGGACTGCTCGGACCCGCAGAACAGATAGCTGACGCGGTCGCGCTGATGCTGGATGCGCGAACGGAGAAGGGCATCGGCATTGACGACCGCCCCGATCGCCTGGAACTCGTCGAGCACAACCAGGATCCGAGCCCCCACGCGCGCGGCAGCCTCATAGGGCAAGTCGAGGAGTCGCTCGAGTACGGGAGTGGCCTCTGCTGCGGGACGAGGCGCGAGCTGGAAACCGGCCACCCCGGCGCTGAAGCCGAGCGCGCCAAGCCCGGCAAGAGCCCGGTGGAGAGCCCGTGCGAGGGCACCCGACGGCAGTTGGCGATAGGCGTGGTGCAGGCGCCGAGCGATGTCGTCGATCGTGAGCACACCTTCGAGATCAGCCCGCACGACCGCCAGGTCCCCCGTCTGCTCAGCATCGGCGGACAGGCGCCCGACGAGGCTGGTCTTGCCGTAGCGACGCGGTGCGTGCAGCAGCACGAACCGGCCGTGGGCAGCCCGGTCGGTGAGTGTGGCCAACTCATCGTCGCGGCCCGTGACCTCGCCCGGCGGCAGTGGGCCGTCGAAGATGAACGGCGACGTCGAACTCATAGGTTCTATACTTTAGCACCACATGAGTGCTATCAGGTAGCACCATCGACCGGCCCACCGCAGGGCCTCAGGGCAGGACGCCACCTCGCCGCCAGGCTCGACAGCCGGCTCGGGACGCGATCCCCTTATCTGTGGAGGCGCTCGCAGTCAAGGGCCCGGTGCTTGGGAACACCGTCCTCTGATCCGCCCGCGCTCAAGCCACGACCCCTTGTCCGGGGCTCGATCCTCTGCGCTGCGAACCGGGAGGGGGTGTGGCATCACGTCAGGTCATCGTTCGCCCCCCGGACATTGGGCGCGTTACCGACGACGTCCCCGTGTGCGCTCGCCCAGCCTTATCTCGGTGCGCGGAGTGGATTCCCGTCTCCGGCGACATGATGGTTATGGGGTGAGCCCCACGGGAAGAGTTGCGGCCGCTCGTTCTATGAGGGTCGTCCAGGGTCGTGGCCCGTGGCGACAGGGGATTTGCAGGAGCTGGCCGCATGAGCATCAGGTCTTCGGGCGCCACGCGCACTGGGGCCGTTCCTCAGTCGGTGGCGGCGAAGGCCTCGTCGCCCAGGTTCCGAAGGATGTGGTAAGACCGCCGGGCGATCTTGCGAGCCACGGCGAGCGCGGCGCGGCGCCCGCCGAGACGGTCCTTGACTTGGGCGTGGTAGTCGTGGTCGGGGGACGTCCGCCACGACGCGTTCTTGGCCGCCTCGAACAGTGCCCTCCGCAGCACCGAGCGCCCCTGGCGGGCCAGGCGCCCGCGGCAGCGCTTGGTGTCGGAGGAGTGGACCGTGATGTCCAGGCCGGTGTGGCGCACAGCGTCGGCCGAGGAGGAGAACCTCTGGCAGTCCCCGAGCTCGGCCCAGATCGCGACGGCGTTGAGCGGCCCCACGCCGTACTGGGACTGCAGAGCCCGGCAGCCGGGCTGGCGCCGGGAGAAGGGGACCAGTTCCGAGCGCAGAAGGTCGATCTCCTCGTTGACCGAGCCGATGTGCCGGAGGGCGATCTCCACGGCCTGGCGGGCGGCCCCGGACAGCTCCGCGTGCTTCAGCCGAGCACGCCCGTCCTCGGTGAGCAGCGCCTTCTGCTCGGGCGCCCCTTGATGGAAGAGCACGGCGTGGATGCGGAACTGCCACGCCGAGCGCTCGTCGACGAGAGCCTTGTGCAGGCGTACCGTCGTGCGCGTCTCCTGAACGAGGGCTGGCGGAACCCACGACTCGGGCACGCCGCCGGCGACGAGCAGCTCCCGCAAGTGGCGAGCGTCGGCCCGATCGGTCTTGGCCCGGCGCTTGGGCCCCCGCAAGGCCGAAGTGTCGGCCGGCTCAGCCACGTGGGGCTCAAACCCGGCGCGTCCGAGCTCTTCGGTCACGTAGCGCCAGCCCGTGCAGCCCTCGAGCGCGAACGCCCCCTCCTGTCCCTCGAGCTCGGACAGCCACACCCGCAGACCCTCCCGCGTCGCTGGGACGATCTTGCCGCGTCGTACCTCGTCGCTGTCGCTGTCGCTGTCGATGTAGTCGAACGTGATCTGCCTGCGGTGAACGTCGAGCCCGCCTGCGATGGCCATGGTCCTCCTCCTCGTTCGTCCCGGTCTCGGGTTCGGGCACTTTGCCGGATCCGCAACCGGGGAGGGTCTCCACATGCCGTCTACGCGACGAGCGCCCGCGTGTCCGGGCCAGGTCGACGGGTAGGGCTCCGCTCCGGAACTCGGACCGGCGCAACATAACGACGCCCGATCAGCCGTCGCAGGACCCTCGCGGCGGGGGCATGCGGGCCGCCCGAGTACGGCACAAGCGGAGCCAAACGGTAATCCGATCGGCAGGTCGCCGAAATCCTGCCTGGCCTGACGACCGACACGTTGCGACAGGGGGGCAACTCATGTCAGTGGCGGGGCGCGTCCAGCGCCAGGTAGCCGACGGAAGGCGTCGCAACGGACGTCAGCCCATCAGCTCGACTGGTCTGCCTTCGGCGGTGAGCGCTTCCTCCAGCTTTGGAGAGCGGGCGGAGAGTGCAACCGTTGCCTCAAGGTGAACCGCGGCGGCGACCGCTTCGCTGGCCAGGATGTTGAGCTGGTGGGCGCTTCGCAGGCGGGCGATGACGGGTCCGAGTTCACGGAGGCTGACCAGGCCGATGTCGTCCGGTAGCTCCAACACGGCGGCGAGCGCCTCCTCGCGCCGTCCCGCCGGCAGAGCGGCGAACGGGCCAGACAGGACGCCTGAACGCTCAGCGGCGCCGAGAGCCGCCTGGCATAGGCGCACGTACCAGTAGCCCGTCGTGTAGACGGTTGCGTCCCGCTCCAGCGGCGCCGGCAAGGGCTCGCCTCCCAGGATGACGCCGAGGAGTTGGTCGTCGACGAGGAGGATCACTCCGTCGCGAGGTCGTCATCGCCGAACCCGGCGCGGGCGTCGCGCCACTCGTTCTCCGTGATCGCACCGAGGAGCTGTCGACGCAACTCCTGCACGCCGCCAGGCACGAGAACTACCGCGTCGCCGAGGTCTACGCAGCCGACAGCGCCGCCGTCGGCCAGGCCCCACCGGTGGCGCGCGGAGGCCGGCAGGCTCATCTGTCCTCGGTCGGACACTCGCAGCTCTCCTGTACGTCCCATCCGGCTACCTTACAAGGTGATCTGCACGTCCGCCTTGTGGAGCTGTTATAAGAATCATTCTCATTCGTGCCATATTCGTGCCATATCCACGTGGAGCAGGGCGCTACAGCGCACACCAGCAGTATCCCCAGATGCCCTCTGAACTGGACTTTTGTGAATCGGCCCAGGTCAGCCGACTGGGCCGGGGCGATTTCCCAAGCTGAAGCACTCGAGTTCGATTCTCGTCGCCCGCTCCATCAACATCGCAGTTTGGCGTCGCGAGCCCGGATCCAGGACGCCTTGTCATTCGGGACTGTGCGCGTAGGGCTTCCCGACCGACGGCGCGGGCGTTACGTCATTGGCGGCACCCGACCGGATGGCAGCGGCAAACTGCCACCAGAACACGGCCGCCATGAGGCAATTGGCCGCAGCCAAGCCGGCCGCCCCTCCCGCGGTGCCTCCCAACCAGACTCCGGCCGCGGCGAACGGGACGCTGAGTGGGGCGAGCAAGCTCGTGAACAGAATCCGCCTCATTGCGACCACGGCCCGGAGCCCCGCGGTAGCGGGCACCAGCGCTGCGGAAGCAGTGACGAAGACCGTCAGCGGCACCGCCAACTCGCGCGCTGCCGCCCAACTGTCCCCCAGCAGGCTGACGCCGAGCCGGTCAGGCATGGCCACGACGAGCCCGCCCCAGAGGGCGGCACAACAGCCGAGGGCGACGGCCGCCGCCGCGCCAGCCTGTATCGAGTCAACGACTTCGCGGGCGAAGTGGTGCCTTTGCTCGACGGTCTTGGCATCGAACAGGCGGTCGTCGCCGGGCACTCGGGCTCGTGCCTCGTGGCGCGCCGGGTAGCGCTCGACCACCCCGAACGCGTCGCGGGTCTCGTGCTCGAGGCGTCACCAACGACGCTGGTGAGCGACCCCGACCTCGACTTCTTCATCGCGTCAGTCGTCTCGTCGCTGCGCGACCCGATCGACCCGGCCTTTGCCCGATCGTTCGTCACCGATACGTCATCAGACGACCTGCCGACCGCGCTTCTCGACGACCTGGCTGCGGAACCATTGAAGGTGCCGGCCCGCGTGTGGAAGGAGACCTTCGCCGGGCTCCAGACCTACGACGACCTTGCCGAGCTCGAACACATCGCCGTTCCGGCGCTGCTTGTGTTCGGTGACGCCGACCCCCTTGTCACGCGTGCCATGCAGGACTCGCTGGCCGGCCGCATCCGAGGTGTCGAGCTGCGGATCTACGAGGGCGTCGGCCACACGCCGCGGTGGGAGGAGCCAGCTCGCTTCGCCAGCGACGTAGCCGCCTTTGTCGAGCGATCCATTGGCCGCATGGCCTGAGCGCTCGACGGACGGCAACCACCCCCGTCGCAGCGCGCGCCGGATCGACGGCTCCGGGATCGTCAAGGACGCGCCCGAATGTACAGCCGCCGGGGGACTGCGTGTGTATAGTTAGACGTATGCCTCGCATGCAGGTCTACCTACCTGACGAGCTGTACCAAGCGGTCAAGCAGCGTCACCTCCCCGCGTCGGAGCTATTGCAGGAGGCCATCGAGGCCGAGCTTCGCCGCCAGCGGCTGAATGAGGAAGCGGAGACGTACATAGCTGAGCTGGTCGCCGAGGCCGGTGAGCCGTCAACCCGGGAGCGTGCCCGCGCCGCCGCCATCGCCCGTCGCATCCGCGACCGCGCCGCCTCGCGGGCCAGCTGAGCGTTCTTGCTCGTCTTGGACTCGGGCGGCTTGAGTCGCCTCAGCCAACGCAACCGTAGGGCAGTCGCCCTCATCGACGCCCTCCGCGCGGAGCGCCTGTGGCCGCCGGTCGTGCCCACCGTCGTGCTTGCCGAGTCGACAACGGGCGCCCCTCGCACTGACGTCAACTTCAACCGTCTACTCAAGAGCTGCGACGTGGATCCGGTTGTGGCAGAGGCAACTGCCCGGCGGGCCGGCTACCTGCGCGCTCGCGCCGGGAAAGGCTCTGCCATCGATGCCCTCCTCGTCGCCCTCGCCGAGCCCGGTGGCACGGTCCTCAGCGGCGACGCCGACGATCTGAGAACGCTCGCGGCGCATGCTGATGGAGTTGTGATCGAGCGCGTGTAGCGGAGCGGGGCCAGAACGACGGCGATGGTCGGCATCTTGTCGCCCCGAACACCGACTGCCGTCGCGCCACCTCGAGACTCGCAGACGATCGACGACCCACCCTCCAGAGGTCGTGTTCGCACCTCGCCCCGCGATACTGGGCTCGAGGCGCGCCAAGGGGAGTACGGTTCGCGGCGAAGCTGCCCGTGTGCCGAGATCGAGGAAAGCCGCCGTGGAGGAAGAGTGGCGCCGGAAGGGCGCAACGCTCAGCGACAAGACAGCACGCAGTGAGTTCGGGCTGAGCCAGGCGGAGATCGAGGCGGCGATCGAGGCCGGTGAGCTTCAGTACCGAGTCGGTGTGATTCACGGGAATCCGTGGTTGAGGCTCGTGCGGCGCGAGGTCGAGGAGCTCATGCAGAGCACCTACAACGACCGCGACCATCGGCAACGCCGAGCGAAAGCGGAGCTCGCACGAATCGACCGCGAGTTAAAGCATCTGCGAGCCGGAGTCGCTGCGCTGGAGGAGCAGCGCGCGAGGCTCCTCAACGACCTTCAGAATTGAGGCCCGACCGGCCGCCGCGGGTCCTCTATTGCTCAGGGCTACCAGCAAAGTCGCTCAACGTAGGGCCTGACCTGGCCTGACGCGAGGGTACTGGCGCTCCGGCCCCTGCCGGTGGTAGAGGTTCGGGCCATGTCGAGCCCCGAGTTGTCCGGATGGCGGCGTACGCGCCGAGCGCCGGGAGCGTGCGCCCACGCCCTCGATCATGGGAGGTCCTGGCCCGGGCGCTCTCCGAGCGGCGGCTGGTACATGCCCGCTACCACGGCCACGAGCGCGTCGTGTGCCCCCACGTGCTGGGCTGGGCCGGCGGGCGCGCCAAGGTCCTGGCCTACCAGGCGGCAGGCACGACGAGCGCAGGCGTGCTCCCCGCAGACGCGTCGCGGCGCTGGCGGATGATGTTCGTGGACGAGCTCGATGGCCCTGTCGTTGTCGAGGGGGCCTGGCAGAGCGCGCCGAACTACGACGGCACCTGTCCCGTGGGCATGGACGTCGTCGAGGCCCGGCTACCGGCCCCGGCACACCCCGGCGAGCGCCCGGGTGGCTGACCCCGTGCTGGGCGGGCTGGAGGTGCGGCCGATCTCGGCCG
>JBOGID010000358.1:0-9515 GCA_050742295.1 Acidimicrobiales bacterium
GGTCACGGCCGTTCCCGCTGCCGGCGGCCTGGCGGCCGTGGCCGCTGGCGCCGCCCGCCAGGCCCTCGGCCACGCCGAGGGAGGCCGGGTGGCGGTGATCGCCCCCGCCGCCCGGGTCGATGAGGTGGCCGCCGCCGTGGGCGTCGTCCCCGCCGCCGGCGCCGGCTCCGCCGTCCTCGAGCAGCCGATCGCCGTGTACCCGGTCGAGGGGGCCAAGGGCCTCGAGTTCGACGCCGTCGTCGTGGTCGAGCCCGCCGAACTGGTGGACGAGCGGCGCAACGGCCTGCGGGCTCTCTACGTGGCCCTCACCCGGACCACCCGGACCCTGCACCTGGTGCACCACCGGCCGCTGCCGGCCCCCATCGGTGGCGTGGAGAACGACCGGCTGGGGGTCAACGGAGTGCCATGATGTCGTCCGTGCCGGCCAACGGGGGCGTCCCCACGTGGAGGATCGAGCCCGTCGGCCCCCTCCGTGGCGACGTGGTGATCAGCGGGTCCAAGAACGTCGTGACAAAGCTCATGGTGGCGTCGCTGCTGTCGTCGGAGCCGGGCGTGGTGCTGAACGCCCCCCGCATCGGCGACGTCGAGCTCACGGCCGGGATGCTGCGCTCGCTGGGCGCCGAGGTCGACATCGACCAGCCCGCCCGCAGCGTCTCGGTCGATCCCGCCAACGTGCTCGACAGCCGTATCCCGGTCAGCTACTCGGGCCTGAACCGGGTGCCCATCCTGCTCGTGGGGCCCATGCTGCACCGGATCGGCGAGGTGTTCGTCCCCCTCGTCGGCGGCGACCGTATCGGCGCCCGTCCCATCGACTTCCATGTGACCGCCCTGCGCCAGCTCGGGGCCGAGGTCGAGCTCAGCCCCGAAGGCCTGGAGGCGAAGGCCCTCCGCCTGCACGGGGCCCACATCCGGCTGCCCTTCCCGAGCGTGGGGGCCACCGAGACCGTGCTGCTCACGGCGGTGGCGGCCGAGGGGCGCACCACTGTGGAGAACGCCGCCATCGAGCCCGAGGTGGTGGAGCTGGCCCTGTTCCTCCAGCGCATGGGGGCCCGCATCGAGCTCCAGCCCGACCGCACGTTCGTCATCGAGGGGGTCGAGCACCTGACCGGGGCTCGCCAGCGGCTGGGTGGCGACCGCATCGAGGCCTTCTCCTACCTGATCGCGGGTCTGGCGACAGGCGGGCGGGTCCGCATCGTGGGCTGCGCCCAGGATCGCCTGGTCACCGCCATCTCCATCCTCCAGCGCATCGGTGCCGACTTCCAGTTCGATGACGAGGGGATCGCGGCCGAGGTCGGGCCTCGTGGCCTGCGCCACGCCGCCGTCCAGACCGACACCCACCCGGGCTTCATGACCGACTGGCAGCCCGGCCTGGTCGTGCTGTTCACGCAGGCCCTGGGCATGTCCGTGCTCCACGAGACCGTGTTCGAGGACCGGCTGGGCTACGTCGACGCCCTGCGGGCCATGAACGCCGAGGTCGAGCTGTTCGACCAGTGCCTGGTGGGCCAGTCCTGCCGGTTTGCGGAGGCCGGCTTCCTGCACTCGGCCCTGGTGCGGGGCGTCTCTGAGCTTGGCGGAGCCGAGATCGAGATGCCCGACATCCGGGCCGCCTTCTCCTATGTGATCGCGGCGGCTGCCGCCCACAGCCCGTCAACGCTGCACGGCGTCCACCACCTCGAACGGGGCTACGACGACGCCCTGGAGAAGTTCTCCTCCCTCGGGCTGCGCATCACGCCCGTGGGCGGCGAGGCCGGGGCTCCGGCTACGCCCTGATCTCCACCGGCACCCCGATGGGGAGCAGGTTGCGCAGGTGGGTGATGGCGTCGTTGGTCATCCGGATGCAGCCGTTGCTCACGCTGCGCCCCACCGACGAGGGGTCGCCGGTGCCATGGATGCCCATCTGCCCGTCACCCCCGCCGAAGTCGTACAGCACCTCGGAGTAGGCGGAGAGGCCGTAGGCGAACGGGCCGTAGGCCGCCCGCTGGTCGGGCACCACCGCGATCAGCTCGGTCGTGTAGAAGTAGCCGGTCGTGCTCGGTGTGGCCGACCGGCCCACGCCCACGGGCGCCTCGAACACGACGTCGTTCTTGTCGTACACGGTCATCTTGAACTGGCCCAGCTCCACCAGGATGCGGAAGTGGTGCTCGGACAGGGAGACGTCGGATTTCTTGATCCACCCCGTGCTTCCGTTGGGTCGGGACGGCAGGTAGATGTTGAGCCAGTCGCCCTGCTCCTCCGTGACCAGGAAGTTCCGCGGCGAGCCGTAGGTCGGGTTGGGGTGGGCCAGCGTCCGCGCCGCCGTCGCCGCGGCGGGCTCCGAGTACACGCCGACGCGCGGGACCTGGGCCGTCGCCACCACGAAGGTCGGGATGGGGATGGTGGTCGTCGTGGGCTCGGGGACGGTCGTGGGCAGGCCGGTCGTGATGGTGGCCTGGGGCCGGGTGGTCCCCGTCGCCTGGCCCTTGCCACCGCCGCCCGAGCAGCCGGCCAGCAGCACCACCACCACAGTGAGGAGGACGGCTCGGCGCACGGGACGAGGCTACCGAGGTGGTACGGCCGTACTGGCGCGGGCCCGGCCCGCACGCGCGCGCGGCGGGGGCCGTCCCGGTGAACCGCGTGTGGTCGCCCTCGATCCGTTTCTCGACGAGGCCGAGGCCGGTGCCGAACTACCGGAAGTCCTCGAACTGGGTCCACTGGTTGTAGACGGTGCGGACCGGTTGGCGAACTTCGATGCTCCTATCGACGGTAGGCATTGCGAGGATCACTCCTCAGGAGATCGACGGTCACGTGCTCACCGCCATACCTACCCGCCTCGGGGGTGGCTACCTACGGTGGCTACGCCCGTCACCTGACGTTTGTTCCGCCCCCGATCCGGGAACCGTCAGCCCGTCACTTCATCACCGATGGGAGAGGAATTCCATGTATATCGGTATCGGCACGCTCATTCTGATCATCATCCTGATCCTGCTGCTCACCTAGTCCTCAATCGAGCGTGAACGGCGGGTAGACGTCGGTCATCAGGCCCACGTAGGCGTACACCCGCAGGTTCCAGCGGGTGACCGCGAGAAGGAAGCTGCGGGCTCCCTCGGGCCACCGGCCCGTCACGAGCACGGCGAAGAAGGCGTAGACGAGGACGAAGAACCCCGCGACGCTCAGCGCAAACAGCGCGAAGTAGTGGGGAAGGGCGAGGAGCCACTTCACCAGTGGCATGAACCGGCTCAGCCGGTCGGCGTACCAGAGAGAAACCTTGGCTGGATCTGAGCCGGTGTCGTCGGGCGTTGGCTCGAATTCAAAGGGCGGGTAGGGCTCCCGAAGCCAGAGGGCGTAGGACGACGCCCGCCACTGGTAGCGGTGCACCATCGTCATGAGCCCGAACACCGCCGGCGGGATGCGGGTCGTGAACAAGATCGTGAAGAACGACACGACGACGAGGATCCCGAACAGGATGCCGAGCGCATAGAGAACGACGAAATGGGGGATGGCGAGAAGCCAGGCGACGAGCGGCCGCCACCTTGCAATTTCGAGCGGTGCGTCGAGGGTCAGGACGACGGGATTCTCGGGCGTGGCTTGCACGCCGCGATGCTACGGCTGCGGTTGACGTTGCGCTCAGGGCGTGGGCTCGGGCGCCGGCTCGGGCCGTAGCTCCAGGTAGACGACCTTGGCCGCCGCCACCACGGGGACGGCGAGGAGCGCACCGACCACCCCGCCCGCCGACACGCCGACGAGGGCGGCGGTCATGGTGGCGAGAGGCGACAGGCTCACGGCCCGGCCCACGATGAGCGGGCTGAGCACGTTGTTCTCGAACTGGAGATAGAGGACGAAGAAGACGGCGCAGGCGACCGCCGTTCCCGCCCCCCGGGTCAGCCCCAGGAGGACGAACGGGATGCCGCCCGCCGCGCCGCCGATCTGAGGGACGAGATCGAAGATGGCGACCCACACGGCCACCAGCGGGGCGAGCGGGACCCGGAGCAGGAGGCCCGCCACCAGGGTGGCGGTGCCGGCCACGCACGCCACCACCAGCGAACCGGCGACGTAGCGCCCGACGGTGGCGTAAGCGAGCCGGCCGACGCGCTCGGCCCGCCCCCGGTGGCGAACGGGCACCAGCCGGCACACGGCCCGCACCAGGCGGGGGCCGTCGAGCAGGAGGGCGATCGTCACCACGACGGTGAAGCCCGCCACCAGCAACCCGTCGGCCAGGCGCACGAGGGCGCCCCCGATGGGCGTGTCGTCGCCTTGGAGCCGTCCGGGCAGGTCCTCGACCCACCGCTGGACCGTCTCCGCCGCCCCCGCCCTCTCCAGGTCGTCGCCGATCACCGGCAGCTCGTTGAGCTGGCCGACGACGCGGTCGATGTCGCTGCCCAGCTCGCGTCCCTGGTCGATGGCGCGCGGCGCCAGCAGGGCCATGATGAGGCCGGCGCCCACGAGCAGGCCCACCATGACGATGGCGACGGCCGCCCCCCGCCGGTCGCCAATGGCCCGTTGCACCCTGGTCACGAGCGGGTCCAGCCCGAGGGCGAGCAGCGTGCCCACCGCCAGCACGGTGAGGGCGCGGGGGGCCGAGCGGACCAGGTTGGTGGCGGCCACGAGGGCGACGAAGGCGGCCATGCCCCACACCACCGAATGCCAGTCGAGGTCGACCTCGCGGACCACGACCAGATCGGTGGAACGCCGTCGGTGCCGACGCCGTGGCTGCCCCCGCACGGCCGGGTTGGGGGCCTCCAGCACGTCGGTACTGTACCGAGGGCATGGCGGACGCCAATCAGCCCGATTCGCCGCCACCTCGCACCCGGGAACGGCTCCGGTTCAGCCCCCGGTCGGTGATCACCGCCGTCGCCATTTTCGGCATCACCGTGTCGTTGCTGGGCCTGGCCGCCGCCTCGGAACGGGTCATCGGCTGGATCCTGGTGGCGGGCACGACGGCCGGCCTGCTCCACCCCATCGTGAACCACCTCCAGCGGCCGCTGCGCAAGCGGGGGCTGGCCGTGCTGGCGGTCATGGTGCTGCTGCTGGCCTCGACGGGGGCGGTGGTCTACGGCCTGGTGGACAACGTCGTGCGGGAGACCCGCCGGCTCCAGGAGGCGGCGCCCGAGCGGGCCCGGCGGCTGGAGGAGTCGGAACGGTTCGGCCAGCTGGCCCGGGACCTGCGCCTCGAGGAACGGACCCGGCGGTTCCTGGAAGACGTGCCCGAGCGGCTGCGAGGCGGCTCGCCGGCGGAGGCCCTCCGGGCGGCCGGGACCCGGGGCGTGGCCTTCCTGGCCACCACCGTTCTCACCGTGTTCTTCCTGCTGCACGGGCCCAAGCTGGTGAGGAGCGCGTTCCGCCAGATCGGGGACCCCGAGCGCCGCGAGCGGGTCGCCACGGTGGTGACCGCCGTCTACAGGCGCGCCTTCGGCTATGCCAGCGCCAACCTGGCCATGGCGGTGGCGGCCGGCCTGTTCGCCTACGTCCTGGCCCGGTGGGCCGACGTGCCCGGGCCCGCGCCGCTCGGCATCTGGGTCGGCCTGTGGGACCTCGTGCCCCTGGCGGGCGCCACCGTCGGCGCCCTGCCCATCATCGTGATGGCGGCCGTGGTCTCTGGCGGCAAGGCCGCGGTGCTGGCGGTGGCCTTCATCGTGTACCAGGTCGTCGAGGACGTGTTCGTGGCCCGCCCCGTCGAACGCGACACGCTCCGGCTCGGACCGTTCCTCACCGTCGCAGCCGGCCTCGTCGGCCTCGAGCTGAGCGGCATCGCCGGGGCCCTGCTGGCCGTGCTGGCCGCCGCCATGGCCGTGGCCGCCGCCGACGAACTGGCCTTGCAGCAACCCGACGCCGAGGTCGCACCGGCCAATGCCGACCGTGAGGGGGCCGATCTTCCCGACGCCCAGCCCGAGCCCGAGCCCGTCGGGGATCAGGAGCCGGCGGGGGAGTCCAAGTAGGACTCGGCGAGCCAGTCGCGCACGACCGCGTCCACCTCCTCGGCTGACCGCAGGTTCACGAAGTGGCAGGTGCGGACGCCCGAGCCCCGCACCCGGCGGGCGATGCGGCCGTGGTCGACCGTCCGGGACAGCCAGAACGACAGGGCCACCCAGTTGACCTTGGGACGAAGCTCCGCAAAGGTGCGGGTCCGCTTGAACAGGATGCCCACCGACACCGCCTCGACGACGACCGGGCCCACCGTGTCCAGGTGGGCGGCGACCGCCTCGAAGATGGGCCGTTCCCGCTCCGGCCCCGTCGAGAAGTACTCGTCCAGCGACAGGGCCGGCGAACACTCGTGGGACTGACCCCTGCGGCCGAACCGGCGGGCGCAGCCCGGGCAGGTCCATGTCATTGACCGAGCTGGCGGCGATGACGTTCAACATCCGCACCGACCGGGGCCTGGACGGGCGGAACTCGTGGTTCCTGCGCCGCCACGCCCTCGTCGACGCCATCCGGGAGGTCGACCCCGACGTGGCCGGGCTCCAGGAGGTCCGGCGGATCCAGCTCGGCTTCCTGCGCGCTCAGCTGCCCGAGTACGGGTTCCTGAGCGCGGGGCGGGCCAACGGCCGCCAGCGGGGCGAGCACTGCCCCATCCTGTACCGCCACGGCCGCTTCGACGTGGTGCGGTGGGAGGTGCGGTGGTTCTCCGAGGACCAGACGGGCCGCATCGCCACCCTCGCCCAGCTCACCGACCGGGCCACCGGCGCCCGGGTGTGCGTGGCCAACACCCACCTCGACCACCGTTCGGCCGAACGGCGGACGAACAGCGCGGCGGCCTTGTCCGTCTGGCTCCGGGCCTGGGAAGGGCCCTGGATCGTCCTCGGCGACTTCAACGCCACGGCCGTCGAGGCGGGCGTGGCCACCCTCTTGGCCAGCGGCCTGCGGGACGCCCTCGTGCAGCTGCCGCCCCGGGGCGCGGGGGCGGCGACGGCTCACCGCTTCACGGGCGGCCATGACGGGGTGCGCATCGACCACATCCTGGTGTCGCCTGCGTTCGAGGTGGTGTCGTCGTCGATCGTGCGCACCACCCCCAACGGTCGCCTCCCGTCCGACCACTGGCCCGTGGTCGCCCTCCTACGGAGCGGCCACTGAGAACGTGTCGCAGCTGGCGATGTTGCTCGTGCCGTAGCCGATGTTGAACCACTTCTGGCGCTGGGCGGCCGATCCGTGGGTCCAGGACTCGGGGTCGATGCGGCCCTGCGCCTTCTCCTGGATGCGGTCGTCGCCCACGGCGGCGGCGGCGTCGAGCCCGTCGGTGATGTCCTGGGCCGTCAGCTCCTCGATGAAGTCGGTACCCACCGCGCCGCGGGCCCACATGCCGGCCAGGCAGTCGGCCTGAAGCTCGACCCGCACGCCCTCGCTCTGGGGCCCGGTGGCCCCGCTCTGGGCCCGTTGCAGGGTGCCCTGGAGGTTCTGCACGTGGTGGCCGTACTCGTGGGCGATCACGTAGGCCTCGGCGAAGGGCCCGCCCCGGGCGCCGAACTGCTCGCGCAGCACCTGGTAGAAGCCCAGGTCGATGTAGGCCTTCTGGTCGGGCGGGCAGTAGAAAGGGCCCGTCGACGAGGAGGCGTTGCCGCACCCGGTCGACACCGAGCCCTCGAAGAACACCGTGGAGGCCCGCCGGTAGCCGGGCAGCGTCTTGGTCCAGAACTCCTGCACGCTGTTGATCACGGCCACGATGCGGCAGTCGTCGCGCTGGTTGGCGTCCTCGCCCGTCTGGCAGTCCTTCGACAGGTCGGTGGTGGGCTGGCCGGTGCCGAGCTGGAGGTTGGACAGGTCGCCGCCCCCGCCGCCCGACAGCAGCGAGAACAACAGGACGATGACGCCGACCACGCCGCCCCCGCCGACGGCCAGCGGCCCTGCGCCCATCCCTCGCCGGTCGGATACCTGGGACGTGTCCAGCTGGGCATCACGGCGGAATCGCATGCGGGTTGGAGCGTACCCAAGGTACGGAGCGCCGACCCTTGCGGCTCGTAGAATGAAGGAACAGGGAGAGGGGGCGCGAATGGGCGGTATCTTCATCAGCTACCGGCGGGAGGACTCGGCTCCGTACGCCCGCCTGCTCAGCGATTCGTTGGGCGCCCACTTCGGGCCCGAGCAGATCTTCCGGGACATCGACACCATCGGGCCGGGCGTGGACTTCCCCGAAGCCATCGCCGACGCCGTGGGCAGCTGCAAGGTCCTCCTTGCCGTGATCGGCGACAAATGGCTGATGGCCCAGCAGGACGGCCGCCGTCGCCTCGACAACGAGGGCGACTATGTGCGGCTGGAGATCGCCGCCGCCCTGGAGCGCGACGTCCTGGTCGTGCCCGTGCTCCTCGAGCAGGCCCGCATGCCGGGCAAGGCCGACCTGCCTCCCAACCTGGCCGAGCTGGCCGACCGCAACGCCGTCCGGCTCACCGACAACGGCTGGCACGACGGCGTCCGCCGCCTGGCCGCGGGCCTGGAGAAGCCGCTGGGTGTGGTGGCCCGTGGTGACGGGCCGGCGCCGACACCGGGGCATTCGACTCCTTCTCCGTCGCCGGGCTGGGGACCGGGCACGCCCGCGCCGTCGTCGTGGACGCAGACACCGCTGCCGGAGCCGGCGACCCGCGTGCGCACGGGCCGCGAGCAAGGCGGCAAGAAGAACAGGCGCCTGACGCTGATTGTGGTCGGCCTCGTGGCCCTGGCCGTGATCATGGTTCTCGGCTTCATCGCCGGGGGCGACCCCGAGGACGGTGACCAGGACGTCATCGTCGACGAGACCACGGAGACCGTCGAGCCCGAGGCGAACGATTCCTCCGTCACGCTCGGCACGATCCCCCGTACAACCATCGGCCGTGTCACGCTCGACCCGAACCTCCTCAGGCTTGAGACGGAACTCACGGTGGCGCCCACATCAGGGCCGTTTGGCACGACCGTGGCCCTCAGCGGCTCGGGGTTCGCTGCGAACGAGCGGGTGGAACTCCTCGTCGGTTCGGACCGGTTGGGGGAGACGACGGCGGACGACAAGGGTGCGTTCTCGGGAGTGAGGTTGCGGGTGCCCACCGTCATAGGCTCGGACGTGTTCTTCAGAGCGGAGGGAGCGAAGAGCTTCCGGTCTGCGTTCGTGCAGTTCCGCGTGACCTGACCGTCCGGCGACGGCCGGGCGTCGCGGTGACCCTCGTCCTCCGCGGCATTCGGTGTGGGGGACCTCCCGGTCTCAGGCGTGCCTGCCACCCCGCAGGAAGGTGCTCGCACTCTGGTGTGAGCGCGCCGCGCTGGGACAATCCCCCTCATCGCCGCACCAGTTGGGACGGTCGGCACAACGAGGGGAGTACAACCTTGACGATGAGACGCGCCGCCCTGGTGGCCTGTACCAGCGCGACGGCGGTGGTGGCCGCCGGGACGTTCGCGTGGGCCGCCATCCCGGCGAGCGACGGGACGATCACCGCCTGCTACGGCAAGGCCGGGGACAACCTGCGGGTCGTGGACTCGGCCGCCGGCTGCAAGTCCAGCGAGACGGCGCTGACGTGGAGCCAGCAGGGCATTGCCGGTCCCGTCGGCCCCCAGGGCGCCACCGGCGCAACCGGCGCAACCGGCGC
>JBOGID010000359.1:0-13427 GCA_050742295.1 Acidimicrobiales bacterium
TCGACGACCTGCTCGACTCGTGGGACGAGCCCTTCGAGGGACGGGTGGCCCGCGACGTCGCCGCCGCCCTCCCCGACGGCGCCACCCTCGTCGTCGGGTCGAGCATGCCCGTACGCGACGCCGAGTCCTTCGTCGCCCCCCGGACCGGCCTTCGCTGGCTCGCCAACCGCGGCGCCAACGGCATCGACGGCTTCGTGTCGACGGTGCTGGGCGCGGCGTCGGCCTCGGCCCCGGACTCGAACGGGCCCGTCGTCGGGTTGCTGGGCGACCTCACCCTGCTGCACGACATCGGCGGCCTGCTGGGGGCGGCCGTCCGGGGCATCGACGCCACGCTGGTCGTGCTCGACAACGACGGCGGCGGCATCTTCTCGTTCCTCCCCCAGGCCGACCAGCCCTCCTTCGAGACCCTGTTCGGCACGCCCCACGGCCTCGACCTGACGGCGGTGGTGGCGGCCTACGGCGTTGCGGCCCGGCGCGTCGACCGGGCGAACGAGCTCGTGCCCGCCGTGCTCGACGCCGTGAAGTCGGGCGGCGTGCAGGTGGTCGTCGTCCCGACCGACCGGGCCACGAACGTGACCCGCCACCGAGACGTGTGGCGCGCCGTCGCCGAGGTTGTACAAGGCTCGTGACCGTGTCGAAGCGGCGGGGTCGGCGGGTTCGTCGGGTTCTCGCTGCTGCTCCTGCTGTTGCTGTCGGTCGCAGCCATTCCTGCGGCCGGTGCCGCCACTCAGACCGTCGTCCCGCTCAACCCGTCCCACCATCCAGTAGGCGGTCAACGCCGCCAGCCCGGGCGACACCATCGGGGTGTTGTCGGGCGTGTAGACCGAGCGGGTCACCATCGGCAAGAGCGTGACCATCACCGGCGCCCGGTCGCGGTCGACGACGATCCAGGCGCCGGCCGTGCTGCAGCCCCTGGTCATCGGGCCGGTGCCCGGGCGGGCGAACGTCGTCGAGGTGTTCGGCGGCGCCACGGTCACCGATGCGGGCCCTGGGTGTTTCCGGCCTGCGGGCACCGACGGCCCGGGCCCGGCCGGCGTGAGCGTGCAGGACGGGGCCACCCTGCGGCTGGAGGCCTGCGCCTTCCGGGGCTGCACCAGCGACGGGGGTGTTCGTCGGCTACCCGTCGTTCATCCCCGTCGGCCCTGAAGTGGGCCACGCCGTGATCTCGGCCACCGATGTCACGGGCGCCCGGGGCATCGGCATCCGGGTCAGCGCGCCGGGGACGAGGTGGCGGTCACGGGGAGCCGGATCGTGACGCGGCCCGCGCCGGAGGTGGAGGGCCCCGCCGGGATCAGCGTCGTGGACGGGGCGCGGGCGGTGGTCACCGGCACGACCGTGACGGGCGCCCTGTGCACGAACCCGATCCGCGGTCCCGACATCTTCACCCAGGTCCAGGGTCTCGGGATCGTCGCCGTCGACGCCGGGCCGGGCACGGCGTTCACTCACAACACCATCTCTGGCAACGACGTCGGCGTGGGCTTCGCCGTTCGCCAGTGGCTGCTGCCAGACGAGCCAGAGCACCCTGCGCGACAACCGGATCTTCGGCGTGCTGGTGGTGGACAGCGACCAGACCGTGTCCCGGACCACGATCACCGGCGGCGCCGTTGGCGTGACCGCCATCGGCTGCGGAGCGGACGCCACTGCGACCCTCAACCAGGTCGTCATCACCGCCACGGCCCAGCCCGTGCAGGAACTGACCTGCCCCGGCGCGACAGCGGATGTCCGCGGCTCGTTCGTCGTCCGGTAGCTGGGATACTGGCGGCGTGCGCGCCGTCCTCGTCAACGCCCCCGAGTCGCTCGTGGAAGAGCGGCGCCGGCTCGGCATCGACAGCCAGGACGAACGATGGGAAGGCGAGTGGCACTTCGTGAACCCACCAAAGCGCTGGCATCCGTACCTCAACGGCCAACTCTTCCTCGTGCTCGCACCGATCGCCATGCGGCTCGGGCTTGAGCCCTACGGCGATTCGACGGGCGTCTTCGCCGAACTCCAGCTCGATTGGCGAGTGCCCGATCAGGCCTACGCGAGACCCGATCAAAGCATCGAGGAGGGCCTCACCAGCGCCCTGTTCGTCGTGGAGCTCCGGTCCCCCGGTGACGAGAGCTACGCCAAGCTCCCCTTCTACGCGGCTCGCGGCGTCACCGAAGTCCTCATCGTGCACGAGGACCGCCGGTTCGAGCTGTACCGACTGAACGAGGGCGCCTACCAGTTGGCCGAGGACGCCAGGTCGGCCGTCCTAGGCGTGGCGATCGAGACGATCGACGGTCCAAAGCTGCGCATCACGTGGGACAGCGGTTCGGCCGAGGTCTGACTCGCTACACGCGGACCAGGGCGCGGAGCATGGGCTCGAGCTTGGCCTGGGTCTCGGTCCACTCGGCTTCGGGGTCGGAGCCGGCGACGATGCCCGCGCCGGCCCACAGCATGGCCCGGCGGCCGTCGATCTGGGCGCAGCGGAGGGCCACGGCCCAGTCGCCGTCGCCCCGGCGGTCGACCCAGCCCACGGGCCCGGCGTAGAGACCCCGCTCGAACCCCTCCAGCTCCGAGATCGTGGCCAGCGCCGCCTCCCGTGGCTCGCCCCCGACCGCGGGTGTGGGGTGCAACGCCGCGACCAGCTCCAGGGCCGTGGGTGCGGGCGTGCCCAGGCGGGCGGTCACCGACGTGGCCAGGTGGGTCACCGACGACAGGCCCACCAGCTCCGGCCCCTTGACGAACACCTCCGGGCACACCCGTTCCAGCCGTTGCCGCACGTCCTCCACCACCAGCCGGTGCTCATCGTGCTCCTTCGGGGACGCCCGCAGCTCGGCCACCAGCCGGCGGTCCTCGGCCTTGCTCCCGCCCCGTTCCACGGTGCCGGCCATGGGACGCGACCACGCCCAGCGGCCCCGCCGGCGCAGCAGCAGCTCGGGGCTGGCGCCCACGAAGCCGCCCGGCGTGGCGAACGTGAAGCACGACGGATGGGCCCGCCGCAGGCGTTCGATGACGGCCGGCACCGGGAACGGCTGGTCGCCCCACACCGTCACCCGGCGCGCCAGCACCACCTTCTCGAAGTCGCCCCGACCGATCCCGTCCAGGGCCCGGCGGACGCTGCCCGTCCACGCCAGCCGTCCCCCCTCGGACTCCACCACGAAGCTGGTCGGCTCCGGGGCCACCAGGGCTAGCGGCGCCGCCGCGGCGTCACCCACGTCGCCCACCTCGGTGACCCAGGCCCGCCCTTCCTCGTCCCGCCCCACGACGCGTGCGGGCACGATCAGCTCGCCCTCCTGATTGTCGAGGAACGGGATGGCGCCCATGGCCAGCGGGCCCGTCCCCGGCAGCTCCAGCGGGTCGTCGACCTCGATCTCGCCCAGCACGGCGGCAACCTCGTCCGCCGCCTTCGACAACCGGCCCGGACCGGTGCCGATCGGGATCCGAGCGGCGACCCCCGACGCCGCCAGCCCTGCCCCCTCGTGCCACCACACAAAGCTCTCCGGCGAGGTGGCGTCCTGTGCGGGCGTTTTCTCGCCGGAAAGCGGCCGGGCCACGGCCCGCAACGTCATCGGTGGGTGCCGGTGAGCAACTGCGCGATCCCCGTCGACAGCGACGTGCGGCGGGCGTCGGGGAAGCCCGCCCCCGCCAGCATCCCGATCATCGCCTCCTCGGCAGGCAGGTAGGCGACCGACTTGGGCAGGTACCGGTACGCGGCCTTGTCCGACATCAGGCCGCCGACCAGGGGTACGACCCGCCCGAAGTACACGGAGTGGCCCATGCGCAGCACCGGGTTGGCCGGCTCCGACACCTCCAGCAGGGCCACCCGCCCGCCGACCCGCAGCACCCGTGCGCACTCGGCGAAGAACGGGCCGAGGCTCTCGAAGTTGCGCAGGGCGAAGCCGCACACGATCCCGTCGACCGACCCGTCCGGCACAGGCAGGCACAGGCCGTCGCCACGCAACAACGGTGCCGTGGTGCGGGCCGCCACCAGCATGCCCATCGACCGGTCGAGGCCCACGGCCACATACCCGGCTGACTGCAGCTCTCGGCACAGGTCGCCAGTGCCACAGGCGATGTCGAGGATGCGGGACTCCCGGGGCAGCCCCAACGCGGCCACCGTCCGGCGCCGCCACCCCACGTCCATCCCGAACGTCAGCAGCCGGTTCATGAGGTCGTAGCGCGGCGCGATGCGGTCGAACATGTTCTCAACGGCCCGTACCTTGTCGGCGCCCTCGGGCAACGCGGTCACAGCACGTCCTCGAAGTGCTCCTGCGCCACCTGCAACAGCACGCGCCGGAAGTGGTAGGTGGCCAGCTCGGTGACGACCGGCAGCAGGGTCTGGAAGGCCAACACCATCCGTTCCGCCCGCTCCGGCTCGGACAGGTCGGCGCTACGCAACGGCTGGCGCACGTAGGTGTCGAACAGCTCGACGGCCTCGACGGCGAACGCCCGGGTAGCCACGTTGTGCCTGCGGGCCAGGGCCAGCAGCTCGGGCAGGGGCAGGCCCATCTCCAGAACCCGCATGCCGCCGGTGACGATGGCCACGTCCGCAGCAGTGAAATGCAGCGCACCCTGGTGCTGGCGCCCGACCAGGAGCCCGTCGCGCACCAGGGCGTCGAGCATGGGCGCCGGGACCAACGTCCGGGCCGCCAGTTCGTCGATGTCGAACAACTCCTCGGCCTCGCCGTCGCGCCCCTCGTCGCCCGCCTCGACCACGGCCGCGGCCAGTCCCTCGTCGGCCGGGTCCAGCTCGCCGGCCAGGAACCGGCGGATGACCGCCAGCGAAAAGCCACGCCGCTGGAGGTCCTTGATCCGGTTCATGCGCTCGAGGTGCTCACCCGTGTAGACGGCCAGCCGGCCGTCGCGCTCGGGCGGCGGCAACAGGCGTTGCTTCTGGTAGTAGCGCACGGTGTCGACCGAGACGTCGGCCGCCTTGGCCAGCTCCTCGACCCGCAATCGCATGAGCAAGCATTCTAGGAGCGTTCACTCCCGTGGTCACAACGGCAGGTGTACCGTGGCGCGCGATGGCCTCGCCCACGGCCCGCACCACCGCCGGCGACGAGACACGCGCCCGCATCGTGGAGGCGGCGCTGCACACCATCCGCGACGAGGGGGTGGTCGGCACCAGCGCCCGCGCCATCGCCCGGGCCGGCGGCTTCAACCAGGCCTTGATCTTCTACCACTTCGGTTCGGTGCAGCAGGTCATGCTGGCCGCCGTCGAGCGCATCAGCGCCCAGCGCATGGCCCGCTACCAGGAGCGGCTGGCGGGCGTGCAGACCATGGCCGAGCTGCTGGCCGTGGGCGCCGACTGCCACCGGGAGGACGTCGAGGAGGGCAACATCCGGGTGCTGGCCCAGATGCTGGCCGCCTCCTCGTCGTCGCCCCAGCTGGCCGGGCAGCTCCAGGCCTTCTTCGACCCGTGGGTGAGGCTCGTCGAGGAGGCCGTGACCCGGGTCGTCGGCGGCACGGCCTACGACGGCGCCGCGCCCGTCCACGACGTGGCCATGGGCGTGGTCGGGCTGTTCATGGGCATGGAGCTGCTGAGCCAGCTGTACGATACCCAGCCGTCGGCGGCCGCCCTGTTCCAGACCATGGGGTCGATCGCCTCGCTGCTCGAAGGGCTCCTCTCGCCCCGTGCCTCTTGACCGCTACGGCGTCCTGGTCGGGACGCTGACCGCCCACTTCCGAGACACACCCGACGACCAGGGCCGCTGGTTCCACGTCAATCTCCGGGTGCGGGCCGAGGGCGCCGACTACCGGGCGGCGGTGGACGTGGACAGTCACCAGTCGGCCGTCGGCGTGGAATGGAAGGTGGTCGACGGGCTCACGGCGTCGGACCTCGGGCCCGTCTCCGACTTGGACGAGGGCTACCACGACCTGACCATGACGTCGACGTCGGGGGCGGTCGACTACACCCGCAGCCGGTGGATGCAGTCCCGACCGGGATGCGTGTTCGTGGCCATGCCCGACCCCGTCTTGGCCTTTCTGTCCCGGCTGTTCGGCCCGCGGGTCCCGCCGTGGAGCCAGGGCTCCAACCTCGACGCGGCCCAGGCCTTCGAGCCGTTGCTGGCCGGCAGCCCCAAGGTGTTGATCTTCGGCGAGCCGTTCACGACCGGCCTCGGCATGCACAACGTCCACCAGAACCAGGGCGACCCGGCCGGCAGCCAGTGGTGGGCCGAGAACGGCATCTGGCAGGACGGGGCGACGCTCCTGCAGCGTCCGACCGGCCGCTGGTCGGCGTTCGTCTCCAAGTTCACCAGCCAGTCGTACCGGACGGACGGCCAGGGCCACCCGGTATGACCGCCGGGGCCGAGCGGGAGATCATCCCGTTCGAGTCGCAGGCGGCGTGGGACGCGTGGCTGGGCGAGAACCACGGCCGCACCGCCGGCGTGTGGATCAGGGTGGCCAAGAAGGCGAGCGGCATCCCGTCGGTGACCCACGCCGAGGCCCTCGACGTCGCCCTCTGCTACGGCTGGATCGACGGCCAGCGGGACCGGTTCGACGACCAGTGGTTCATCCAGCTGTTCACGCCCCGGCGGAGGCGGAGCAACTGGTCGAAGGTCAACGTTTGCAAGGTCGAGAAGCTGATCGAGGACGGTCGCATGCAGCCCTCGGGGCTGACCGAGGTCGAACGGGCCAAGGCCGACGGCCGGTGGGACCGGGCCTACGACGCCCCCAGCGTCGCCAGCGTGCCCGACGACCTCCAGGCCGCCCTCGACGCCAACCCCGAGGCCAAGGCCTTCTTCGAGACGCTCAAGGGCAACAACCGCTTCGCCATCCTGTACCGCATCCAGGACGCCAAGCGCCCCGAGACCCGGGCCCGGCGCATCGACCAGTTCGTGACCATGCTCAACGAGGGCCGCACGATCTATTAGGACGAGCCCTCGGTCGCGCCCACGGCGTGTTCAGGACAGACTGACTGTAACCACGTGCCGGTCCGCGGCCGTCGGGCGCCTCGGCGCGAAGCGCCGACCGCGAAAGACAGCAGTCGTCAAGGGAGGCCGAACGACAGTGGCCGAGGTCAGCTTCACCGCCGGCATCACGTTCTCCGACGACCGGGTCGAGACGGTCGACGTCGTCGCCATCGACGGTTCGGGCATGAAATACACGACCGAGGAGGGTGAGGCGGTCGTGACGTGGGACGACGTGAAGGCGGTCATGCTCGCCACCACCGACCACATGCTGGAGAGCGCCGGCTCCCTGTTCTCCATGGCCGAACGGATGGAGGACGCCGGCGACCCCGGCGCCGCCGCCGCGCCCCAGATGCGCCAGATCGGGTTCGGCGTGCTGCGCCAGGCGGCACCGCGCCTGTGCCCGTTCGGCCCGAGCTGCGGCCTACGGCCTGGGTATCCGGCGCAGGGCTAACCCGCGGGCAGACACGTCTGCACCGTGCTGGTGGTGGTGGCGCCGGGGAGGGTCGTGGCCGGCAGCATGGTGGTCGACGCGCAGATCGGCAGCGGGGTCGTCGGCCCCGGGGCAGTGGTCGGCGGAATGCAGGTCGGCACCGTGGTCGGGGCAATACTCGTCGGACGACCGTGGTCGACCTCGCCGGCCGCACCCGCTTCACGTGTGACAGCGGGTTGGTGTGTGCGCGGGAGGACGGGACGCCGGTGGCGCTGCCCGGCGAGCTCCTGCTGGAGACCAAGTCGTCGGGCCCACCGACCGCTCCCGACCGGTTCCTGTGGGCCGCCGGCCACCGCCCGACGAGCGTGAGCAAGTACTGCCTGGCCCTGGCCGCCCTCGACCCGACGCTGCCGGCCAACAAGTGGGACCGCATCCTGCGCCGCTACTTCGATCGGGCGGGGTAGCCCCGGCAATCGACGACAATGGCCGCCGATGACGTTGCCGTTCGGACCACTCGACGCCGTCCTGCTCGACGCCGGCGGCGTGCTGCTGCTGCCTGACCCCGACGCGATCCGTGAGGCCCTGGCCCCGTTCGGGGTGCCCTGTCCCGACGACGACACCTGCCACCGCAACCACTACCGGCTCATGCGGGAGGTCGACGCCCGCATGCACGGCATCGACGGGTTCGACGAGCCCGACTGGTCGGGCCTGGACCGCACCATGGTCGGCTACTTCGGTGTCGCGAAGGGCGACGAGGAGGCGGCCCGCCTGAAGCTGCGCGACGCCTACCTGGAGATGCCGTGGGTCGCGGCGCCGGGCGCGGTCGAGGCCCTGCTGGCGCTGGAGGGGGCGGGCGTGCCGCTGGCCGTGGTGTCGAACGCGTCCGGTGACATGGAGGAGCAGCTGCTCAACCGGGAGATCTGTTCGGTGGACAGCGCCCACGTGAAGGTCGCCATAGTCGTGGACTCGCAGGTGGTGGGGGTGTCCAAGCCCGACCCCCGCATCTTCCAGTTCGCACTGGACGCCCTGGGCGTCCCGGCCGAGCGCTGCCTCTACGTGGGCGACACCGTCCATTTCGACGTGAAGGGCGCCCGCAACGCCGGCCTCCACCCCGTCCACGTGAACCCCCAGGGCCTGTGCCCCCACGACGACCATCCCCACGTCGGCGCGCTGGCAGACGTGCCAGGCCTGCTGGGCCTGTCGAACGGCCGCCGGCCGGGTTAGGTCATCTCGGGAAGGCGGATACGGTTCGGACCTGATGGCCGAGCCGCCCGTCCTGGTGACCGGCGGGACCGGCGTGGTGGGGACGGCGATCGTGCGGCGGTTGCTGGCCGACGGGCGCCCGGTGCGCGGACTTGCTCGATCCGATTGGGCGGCTGGGGCGCTGGCGGCAACGGGCGCTTCGCCGGTCCGGGGCGACATCCTCGATGTCGGCTCGTTGCAGCGGGCCATGGACGGGTGCACGGTCGTTTACCACGTGGCCGGCGTCAACCAGTTCTGCCTGCGGGACCCGGCGCCGATGCACGAGGCCAACGTCACCGGGTCGGCCAACTGCGTGGTGGCCGCGGCCGCGGCCGGGGTACGGCGGTTGGTGTACACGTCCTCGGCGGTCACGTTGGGAGAGGCGGACGGGACGGTCGGGCGGGAGGACTCGCCCCACCGGGGAACGTTCCTGTCGGCCTACGAGCGGTCGAAGTACGACGCCGAGGCGGTCGTGTTCCAGGAGGCCGAGCGGCTGGGCGTCGACGTGATTTCGGTCAACCCGTCGTCGGTGCAGGGCCCGGGCCGTTCGTCGGGCACGGGCAAGGTGCTCGTCCTGTACCTGCGCGGGAAGCTGAGGTTCTGGGTGGACACCACCATCAGCCTGGTGGACCTCGACGACTGCGCCGAGGGACATTTGCTGGCCGAGGCCAAGGGCGAGGCGGGGCGGCGGTACGTGCTAAGCGGAGCCTCGCTGTCCAGCGACGAGCTGATGTCGGTGATGCGAGGCATAGCGCCCGGCGTGAAGCCGCCCCGCATGGTGCCTGCGACAGTCGTGTCGGGCGTGGTGGGCGCGGCGTCGGGCGTGGCCCGTCTGCGAGGGCGGACGCCGATGGTCTGCCGGGAGTCACTGCGGACGCTGCTGCACGGCCACCGCTACGACGGCTCGTTGGCGGAGCGGGAGCTGGGGCTGTCGTACCGGCCCGTCGAGGACACGTTGCGCCGGACAGCGGCGTGGCTGGTGTCGGAGGGCACGGTCCCCGTCTCGTCGTTGGGATAACGGGCGGGTCGCCCCTACGCTGGCGGCGCGATGCCGGAAATGCCCGAAGTCCAAGCCATGGCCGAACGGCTGGAGGCCGCCGTCGGGGGCGGCGCCTTCATGGGCGCGGTGGCGCTGCAGTTCTCGGGCCTGAAGACGTTCGAGCCCCGGCCCGAGTCGCTGGTGGGGCTGCGCGTCACCGGTGTCGGGCGGCGGGGCAAGTTCGCCCTGTTCGAGTTCGGCGGGCCGCGGATCGCCTTCCACCTGTCCCAAGGCGGGCGAGTCGACGTGGAGGAACCACCCAAGACGACCCGTCCCAAGGGGGCCGTGGTGCGGTTCCGGTTCGGCGGCCGTCCGTCGATCCTGCTCAAGGAGTACGGCACCGAGCGCAAGGCCGGGTGGTGGGTGCTGGCCGAGGGCGACGAGGGACCGATGGCCGTCTTGGGGCCCGAGCCCTTCTCCGATGAGTTTGCCGCGCTGGTGATGGAGGGGACGGACGGGCGGCGTGTGCACACGTTGTTGCGGGACCAGCGGACCGTGGCCGGGATCGGGCGGGGCTACTCCGACGACATCCTCCACCGGGCGAGCATCTCGCCGCACGACAGCCTGAAGAGCCTTGCGGTGGAACGGCGGACGGCGCTCCTGGAGGCGGCCCACGCGCTGCTCGAGGAGGGCCTGGTTGTCGAACGCCGGCGGACGGGCGGCCTACCCACGAAGGTCGGCGACCACTGGGTCGTGCACGGCCGTCACGGCACGCCCTGTCCCCGATGCGGCGCCGACCTGCGGCGCGTGTCGTACGAGGCCTACGAGGTCACGTACTGCCCGGAGTGCCAGACCGGCGGCAAGATCCTCGCCGACCGCCGCCTGTCGAGGCTGGTGCGCTAGGGAGACCGGCGTTAGCTAGCGCGGAGTCGGCCGAGGCCCGGCGTCGAAACGACGCATACGGTCGGTTCGACGCCGAACGTCGGTTCAACGCCGAGGCTGCGGCGGCGGGCGGCGGTCAGCGGGTGGCGGCGGCGGGGCTGGCGTTGGGCTCGCCGTGCTGGGCGCCCTCGAAGACGGCGACCTTGACGCCCCGTGCGGCGAGGGCGGCCAGGAAGGGGCCGGGCTCGACCAGCCCGGCCAGCCCGGAGGCGCCGCTGTGGGCGAGACGTCCGTCGAGGGCCCAACGGGCGACCATGGCCATCACCGTGCCGGCGGCCACCGCGGGACGGTCGACGGCGCCCAGCACCCGGTCGTCCAACGCGGTGCCCTGGGCGCCCCGGACCTCGACTCGGATGGCGCCGACCTGGCCCTCGGGGTCGACCTTGCGGCGCAGCGGCAGGTGGGCGGCGAGGCGGTCACGGCGGCTGGCGCCGACCCGGGCGGTGATGCGCTGGGCGTCGGGGAAGGCGGCGTGCAGCAGGAGGGGGTCGGCCAGGGCGGCGCGGTAACAGTCCACGCCCCGGATCGGGTCGGGGAACCAGGACAGCTCCCGTCCCGAGCCGCCGCGGCGTGTCTGCCACTGGCCGTCCCGCCAGTCGAGGGCCTCGCCGCTCAGGGCTTCCCGCTGCTGCTGGCTGCACGCCACACCGCCGGTGCCGACCTTGGAGACGTGGATCTCCTCGACCCGTTCGAAGGCGCGGGCACCGAGGGCGGCCAGGACGCAGGACAGGCCGGGGGCGAAGCCGGCGCCCACCACCACGTTGAGGTTCAGGTTGTGAGCCATGCGGTCGAGGTCGAGCAGCGCCCGGACGTCGTCGACGCTGTCGGCCACGGAGACGACGTGCGCGCCCCGTTCGAGGGCCTCCTCGGCGAGGTGGCGATGACCGTTGGGGGTGGCGATGATGACGACGTCGCCGATCTCGGCGCAGGCCACGCCGTTGCCGTCCACGGCCCTCGCGGGCGAGCCGAACGACTCGGCCACCGCTTCAGCCCGGGCCGTGCCGGCGTCCGCCACGACCAGGTCGTCGAGTTCGCCGAGGAACAGCAATTGGCGGCCGGCCCGGGCGCCGACGGCACCACAGCCGACGATGACTGCCCGCACGAGCTACTTCAGCTCCGGGCCGGCGAGCTCCCGCCAGCCGCCGCGCTTGGGCGGCACGCAGGAAGAACCCCGGAGGCGGAGCACGGCGGCAACGAAGCTGGCCACGCCGACAGCCAGCAGTCCACGACGGATCGTCCTCATAGTGGGGCTAGCAAGAATCGAACTTGCGACCTCATCCTTATCAGGGATGCGCTCTAACCGACTGAGCTATAGCCCCAGATCGCGGAGGTGCAGTCTACGGGCCGCGGGCCGGAGGCAGCACGCCGAGTCGAATCCTGTCTATCCGATTCGAAGGCGCTCGACCGGCTGGCCAGTGAGATTGCCGATCAGCTCGTAGTCCGGATCCAGGTGGAGGATCGTGAGCTGAGCCAGCTCCCCTGTCGCCGAGATCAGGAGATCAGGAATCGAAGGGGCGCGGTGCTGACCGCGATCGGCGAGAGCGGCCTGCACAGCAACCGCACGGTCTTCGATCGAGGGCGTCAGGCACTCGACTGGCATGGTCGAGAGCGGTGGTCTCCGGGCGCTGGCGCGAAGTTCCTCGGCGGAGCGCGCTGAGAAGCCGACTTCCAGTCGGGTCAGGGTGCTGATGCGTACCAGGCCGCGCTCGATCCGCGCCGCCCACTCGGCGGCGTCACGGCTCTCAGCGAGGCGGACCAGGGCCGACCTGTCAATCAGCCACTCGGTCACCGCCACGCTCGGCCCATCACCTCCGGATTGCCGAGGTCAGCGAACGTCCGGGCGAACTGAGCGAGATCGTTGACGGTCACGTCATCGAACTGACTGCTCCGCTCGCGAGCCAACGCCCGGCGGAGATACTCGGAGCGGGAGAGCCCCACGCGTTGTGCCTTGGCGTCGATCGCCGCCACGACGTCATCGGGAACATCGCGGATGAGGATGTCGGCCATGCCTTGACCTCCCTGTGCTATCCCATGATATCACCCGGCCCGGGGGCATGCCGACTTTGGCACGAGGAAGCGGGGCTTCGTGGCGCCCGTCGAGGACTTCTTTGAACGGCGAGTCCGCACCGGCCCTGGGGCCGAACGTCAGCTCGACTCCTCGTCGTCGCTGTAGCTCTCGGCGGACGACAGTTCGAGGTCGCTGAGGACCCGGTCCGACCGCCTGCCGCTCTCTCATCGCCAGGGTGAACCTACCGCACAATGAGGTCGCGGCCCGGTTCGGATGGGAGGCGGACTCCCCATCGAGGAAGATGGATGCGTGCGCGTTCGGGTCCTCGGGACGTTCGAGGTCGAGGGCTGGTCCACGCGCGACCTCGGCAGCCGCAAGGGGCGCACGCTGCTGAAGGTGCTGGCGTTGGCGGGCGGTCGGCCCGTCTCGGTCGACCGCATCGCCGACGTGCTGTGGGGCGACGACCAACCCGCGCGCCCGGCCGAGCAGCTCGGCGTGCTGGTCTCCCGCCTGCGCGCCGTGCTGGGCGCCGAGCGCATCACCCGGTCCGACGCTGGCTATGCCTTGGCCACCGACTGGCTCGACGCGACCGAGCTACGGGAGCTCGGGGCGGTCGCGGCGCGGGCGCTGACTGAAGGCCGCTTCGGCGCGGCACGGGCTGCGGCAGACGCCGCCCTCGGCTTGGCGCGGGGTGACCCGCTCCCCGACGAGGACGGCGAGTGGATCGTGGCCGAGCGCGCCGCCGTCGCCGCCACGATCAACCAGGTCCATCGGATCGCCGTGGATGCGGCGGTGGCCGCCGGCGATCATGGCGCGGCCGCGGCGCTGGCCGAGCAGGCCCTCGCGCGCGACCCCTACGACGAGGTCGTCCTGCGGAACCTGATGGCCGCCCACCTGGCGGCTGGCCGTCCGGCGTCGGCCTTGGCCGCCTACGGGAGGGTCCGTGC
>JBOGID010000360.1:0-9262 GCA_050742295.1 Acidimicrobiales bacterium
GTACCGCATCGTCGACTTCCACCGCACCAAGGACGACATCCCGGCCAAGGTCGCGGCCATCGAGTACGACCCCAACCGCAACGCCCGCATCGCCCTGCTCCACTACGTGGACGGGGAGAAGCGCTACATCCTCGCCCCCGCCAAGGTGAAGGTCGGCGACCGGCTGCAGAGCGGCCAGAAGGCCGAGATCCGCCCCGGGAACGCCCTGCCGCTGCGCTACATCCCCGTCGGCACGACCGTGCACAACGTGGAGCTGAAGCCGGGTGGTGGCGGCAAGATGGCCCGCGGCGCCGGTTCGTCGATCCAGCTGGTGGCCAAGGACGGCGGCTTCGCCACCCTGCGCCTGCCGTCCACCGAGATGCGCCGCGTGCCCATCGACTGCCGGGCGACCGTCGGCGAGGTCGGCAACGCCGAGGCCGAGCTGATCTCGGTCGGCAAGGCCGGCCGCAACCGGTGGAAGGGCGTGCGCCCCCAGACCCGTGGTGTGGCCATGAACCCCGTCGACCACCCCCTCGGCGGCGGCGAGGGCAAGTCCTCCGGTGGTCGCCACCCGGTGTCGCCGTGGGGCAAGCCCGAGGGCCGCACCCGCAACACCAACAAGCCGTCCCAGCGCCTGATCGTCCGCCGCCGCCGCACGCGCGGCGCCAGGAGGTAGTGCCCGCAGATGAGTCGAATCAGGGAGCGAATCAGTGAGCACCGGAGCGAAGCGGAGGAGCGCAGCGCATCGAGCATCGCCCTCCGCTCATCGGATCGGGCGCCGGAGGTGACGACCCGATGAGCCGAAGCGTCAAGAAGGGACCGTTCGTCGACGACCACCTGTTGAAGAAGGTGGACGATCTGAACTCGCGCGGCGAGAAGCGCGTGATCAAGACGTGGTCCCGCCGCTCGACGATCATCCCCGACATGGTCGGTCACACCATCGCCGTCCACGACGGCCGTAAGCACGTGCCCGTCTACATCACCGAGGCCATGGTCGGCCACAAGCTGGGCGAGTTCGCGTTGACCCGCACGTTCCGCTTCCACGCCGGCCAGGAACGGTCGGGGAGGCGGTGAGGCAGCGATGACCGGTCCCAAGCTCAACGAGCAGCCCGTTCTCCGCAGCCGTCCCGACGGGCCCGCCCGCAAGGTCGCCGAGGCCAAGGGGGGCAGCGGCAGCCGGTCGGTGGCCCGCTACGTGCGCGTGTCGGCCTACAAGGTGCGCGAGGTCCTCGACCTCGTGCGCGGGCAGGACGCGGAGCGGGCCCAGGAGATCCTGCAGTTCTGCGAGCGAGACGCGGCCACCCTCGTGGGCAAGGTCTTGCGGTCGGCGGTGGCCAACGCCGAGCACAACGACGGGATCAACCCCGAGGAGCTTTACGTCTCGGCCTGTTACGCCGACGAGGGCCCCACCCTGAAGCGGTGGCGTCCCCGTGCCCGCGGCCGCGCCACGCGCATCCGCAAGCGCACGTGCCATGTGACGCTGATCGTCAGCCGGCTGCCCGAGTCCGAACTGCGCAAGCGGCGCGCCGCCAAGGCCTCGACCGGCAGCGACCGCCGCCGCCGCCGTGGCGGTGCCGCGGCCGAGCGCGGTCCCTCGCCCGAGCGCGATCGGCGGGTGCGGGCCAGCCGCCGTCAGCAGCCGGAGCCCGAGACGCAAGCGGCCGCACCGGTCGTCGACGAGGAGCCCACCGCAATGATCCCTGAGGACGCACCCGAGCCCGACGTCGAGGTCGAAGACACCGAAACCACGACTGCGGACACCGACGACGAGGAAACCGAGTAGCGCATGGGTCAGAAGGTCAATCCCTACGGGTTCAGGCTGGGCGTCACCACCGACTGGAAGTCGCGCTGGTTCAGCGACCGCGAGTACACCGACTACCTCATCGAGGACTGGAAGATCCGCGATTACCTGATGAAGCAGCTGCCTCACGCGGCCATCAGCCGGATCGAGATCGAGCGCACCCGTGACCGCCTGCGGGTGGACGTCCACACGGCGCGCCCCGGCATCGTGATCGGACGGCGGGGCGCCGAGGCCGACCGCCTCCGCGGCGACCTGGCCACGCTGACCAACAACGTCAAGATCCAGCTCAACATTCAGGAGATCCGCCAGCCCGAGCTCGACGCCGCTCTCATCGCCCAGGGGGTGGCCGACCAGCTCGCCGGCCGGGTCAGCTTCCGCCGGGCCATGAAGCGGGCCGTGCAGACGGCCCAGAAGGCCGGCGCCCAGGGAATCCGGGTCCAGTGCTCGGGCCGCCTCGGCGGTTCGGAAATGGCCCGCAGCGAGTGGTACCGCGAGGGTCGGGTGCCGCTGCACACGCTGCGGTCCGACATCGACTACGGCTTCCGCGAGGCCCGCACCACGTTCGGCCGCATCGGCGTGAAGGTGTGGATCTACAAGGGCGACATCCTCCCCTACAAGACCTCGGCCGAGGACAAGATCTCGCGCGAGGCCGGCATGGCCGTGGGCGAGACGTCGGGCCCCGCCCGTCCCCGCCGCATCATCTCCGCCGGTGGTGGCCGCCGCCGTCCCGAGGGCGAAGAGGGCGCACCCCCGCCCGAAGACGGTGTGCCCGCCGATGCCGGTCCCGTGGTCAAGGAGGCCGACCCCGAGCTGGAGCGCCTCCTGGCCGAAGAGGAAGAGATCGAGCGCCGCACCCGCCAGCACCACGAGACGCCCCACTTCCGCACGGGCGATGAGTGAGGACTGAGGCAGCACCATGTTGATGCCCCGCTGGGTCAAGCACCGCACGCAGCACCGCGGCCGGTTGGTGGGCTACGCCAAAGGCGGCACGTCCATCAGCTACGGCGACTTCGGCATCCAGGCTCTCGAACCGGGCTGGATCACCGCCCGCCAGATCGAGGCCGCCCGTATCGCGATGACCCGCCACATCAAGCGAGGTGGAAAGGTCTGGATCAACATCTTCCCGCACAAGCCCGTCACCCAGAAGCCGGCCGAGACCCGCATGGGCTCGGGCAAGGGCAACCCCGAGCACTGGGTCGCGGTCGTCAAGCCCGGACGGGTGATGTTCGAGCTGGCCGGCGTCTCCGAAGGCCTCGCCCGGGAGGCCATGGAGCGGGCCATCCAGAAGCTGCCCATCAGGGCCAAGGTCATCGTCCGCTCGGAGGAGGTCTGATGGCCGCCAAGAGCACCGACGAGCTGCGCGAGCTCGACCCCGACGAACTGGCCACCCGGCTGGCCGAGGCCAAGCAGGAGCTGTTCAACCTCCGGTTCCAGCACGTGACGGGCCAGCTCGACAACTACGCGCGCCTGGGCGAGGTGCGCCGCAACGTGGCCCGCATCAACACCATCCTCCGCCAGCGCGAGATCGAGGCGGCCGAGGCCGAGGAAGGAGCGAGCCGTGGCTGACGAAGCGCCTGCGGCGCGGCCCACCAACCGTCGCAAGGTCAGGGAGGGCACGGTCGTGTCGACGGCCGGCGACAAGACCGCCGTCGTCGCCGTCGTCGAACGGGTCCGTCACCCGCGCTACGACAAGACCGTGCAGCGCACCAAGCGGCTGCACGCCCACGACGAGACCAACGACGTGAACGTCGGCGACCGCGTCCGGGTCATGGAGACCCGCCCCATGTCGAAGCTCAAGCGCTGGCGGGTCGTCAACGTGATCGAGCGGGCCCGGTAATGAGCTTCGCGAAGGAAATGACACTGTGATTCAGCAGGAAACCCGCCTGCGCGTCGCCGACAACTCCGGGGCCAAGGAAGTCCTCTGCATCAAGGTGCTGGGGGGCTCCAAGCGCCGCTACGCGTCCATCGGCGACATCATCGTCGGGACGGTCAAGGAGGCCATCCCCGGCGCCGCGGTCAAGAAGGGCGACGTCGTGAAGTGCGTGTTCGTGCGCACGAAAAAGGAAAACCGCCGTCCCGACGGGTCCTACATTCGGTTCGACGAGAACGCCGCCGTGCTCATCAACGACGCGCTGCAGCCGCGCGGCACCCGCATCTTCGGCCCCGTCGGGCGCGAGCTGCGGGACAAGAAGTTCATGCGGATCATTTCGCTTGCGCCTGAGGTGCTCTAGATGAAGATGAAACTGAAGAAAGGCGACCGCGTCCGCGTCCTCTCCGGCAAAGACCGGGGCGACGAGGGCGACGTCATGCGAGTCCTCCCCAAGGAGGGGAAGGTGATCGTCGAGGGCGTCAACGTGGCCAAGAAGCACCAGCGCGCCCTGCGCGCCACCATGCAGGCCGGGATCATCGACAAGGACATGCCGATGCCCGCCTCCAACGTCGCCATCATCTGCTCGACGTGCGGCCCTAGCCGCATCGGCTACCGCTTCGAAGGCGACAACAAGGTCCGCATCTGCAAGAAGTGCAAGGGCGACCTGTAGTGGCCACGAAGACGAAGGAGCAGGGGCAGCAGCAGAAGAAGAAGGCGCCGGAGTCGACCGAGCCGCTGGCGCCGCGTGAGCCGCCGCGGCTGAAGCTGCGCTACCGCTCCGAGCTGCGCCAGAAGATCCAGGACTCCCTGCAGTTGAAGAACGTCATGGAGGTCCCCCGCCTCGAGAAGATCGCCATCAACATGGGCGTCGGCAGGGCCACCCAGCAGGCCTCGCTGCTCGAGGGCGCGGTCAACGACCTCGGGCTGATCACCGGCCAGAAGCCGCTCGTGACCAAGGCCCGCCGCTCGATCGCCGCTTTCAAGCTGCGCGAGGGGAACTCCATCGGCTGCATGGTCACCCTGCGGGGCGACCGCATGTGGGAGTTCTTCGACCGGCTCATCAGCGTGGTCATCCCCCGCATCCGTGACTTCCGGGGCCTGCCGCCCAACTCGTTTGACGGACGGGGCAACTACACGTTCGGCGTCAACGAGCAGCTGATCTTCCCCGAGATCGACTACGACAAGATCGACGCGCCCCGAGGCATGGACATCACCATCGTGACGACGGCGCGCAACAACGCCGAAGGCAAGGCTCTGCTTGACGCCTTCGGCTTTCCGTTCCGCCGGGAAGGCTCCAACTAATGGCCAAGAAGTCCTGGATAATCAAGCAGGCGCGCAAGCCCCGCTACAAGGTGCGCGCGTACACCCGGTGCCGCAAGTGCGGACGGTCGAGGGCCGTGTTCCGCTCCTTTGGCCTGTGCCGGATCTGCTTGCGGGAGCTGACCCATGCCGGCGAGGTTCCCGGCGTCACGAAGTCGAGCTGGTGAAAGGAGGCACTGCTACATGACGATGACCGACCCGATCGCCGACATGCTCACCCGCATTCGCAACGGCAGTGTCGCTGCCCAGGATGTGGTGCGGATGCCGTCCTCGAAGCTCAAGGAGTCGCTGGCCGCCATCCTGCGGCGGGAGGGCTACATCGCCGACTTCCGTCTCGGCGATGAGGCCAACCGGCCCGGCCGCACCCTCGAGATCACCCTGAAGTACACCCCCGACCGCACGCCGACGATCACCGGCCTGCGCCGGGTGTCCAAGCCCGGGCTGCGGGTGTACACCAAGGCCGACCGCCTGCCGCGCGTGCTGGGCGGGCTCGGCGTCGCCGTGCTGTCCACCAGCCAGGGCCTCATGACCGATCGCGAGGCCCGGGAAAAGCGGGTGGGCGGCGAAGTCCTCTGTTACGTCTGGTGATGGAAAGCGCAGCGAGGTAGAAGCACATGTCCCGAATCGGCCGATCCCCCATCCCTGTGCCGTCCGGCGTCAAGGTCGAGCTTGACGGCGGCCGCGTGACCGTTACCGGCCCACGCGGCACGCTGGCGCGCGTCCTCCCCCTGGACATCACCATCCGGGAGGAGGAGGGCGTGCTCAAGGTCGAGCGGCCCGACGACGAGCGGGAGCACCGGGCCCTCCACGGCCTCTCGCGATCGCTCGTGAACAACATGGTCGTGGGCGTCACGACGGGGTTCTCGAAGGACCTGGAGATCGTGGGCGTCGGCTACCGCGCCACCGCCCAGGGTCCGACCACGCTGGAGCTGGCCCTCGGCTTCTCCCACCCCGTCAAGGTGGAGGCCCCCGAGGGCGTGACCTTCGAGGTGCCGGCGCCGACCCGCATCACTGTGCGGGGCAACGACAAGGAAGCCGTCGGACAGGTCGCGGCCAACATCCGCAAGCTGCGCAAGCCCGAGCCCTACAAGGGCAAGGGCGTCCGCTACGCCGGCGAGGTCGTCCGCCGCAAGGCCGGAAAGGCAGCCAAGTAACAATGACCGTTTCCGCCAAGCAGAAGCAGGTCGCCCGGCTGCGGCGGCACCAGCGGGTCCGCAAGCACGTCCGGGGGACGGCGGAGCGGCCGCGCCTGGCCGTGTTCCGGTCCAACAAGCACATCACAGCCCAGGTCATCGACGACATCTCGGGCCGCACCGTGGCCGCCGCCAGCACCGTCGAGAAGGACCTGCGGGCCAGCGCCACCGGCAACAAGGAAGCGGCCGCCAAGGTCGGCAAGCTGGTGGGCGAGCGGGCCAAGGGGGCCGGCGTCACCAAGGTCGTCTTCGATCGGGGCGGCAACATCTACCACGGCCGGGTCGCCGCAGTCGCCGATGCGGCGCGCGAAGCCGGCCTGGAATTTTAGGAGCCCATCATTCATGGCTGAGTCCCAGTACGAAGAACGCGTCATCGACATCAACCGGGTCGCCAAGGTGGTCAAAGGTGGCCGGCGGTTCTCCTTCACCGCGCTCGTCGTTGTGGGCGACGGGGGCGGCAAGGTCGGTCTCGGCTACGGCAAGGCCAAGGAGGTCCCCGCCGCCATCCAGAAGGGCATCGAAGAGGCCCGCAAGAACCTCTTCGACGTGCCCCTCGCGGGGTCGACCATCACCCACCCCATCCTCGGCGCCCGCGGCGCCGGGCGGGTGCTGCTCAAGCCGGCCGCTCCCGGTACCGGCGTCATCGCCGGCGGTGCGGCCCGTGCCATCCTCGAGGCCGCCGGCATCCACGACATCCTGGCCAAGTCGCTGGGATCGTCCAACGCCATCAACGTGGCGCACGCCACCATCCAGGGCCTGCGCAGCCTGAAACGGCCCGACGAGGTGGCCCGCATGCGGGGCAAGTCCCCCGAAGAGGTCACCCCCGCCGGCCTGCTGCGGGCCTACCGGGAGACCAAGCGCGGTCCCCACACTCCGGTGGAGGTCGCGTAGCTCATGAGCGAGCACCGAAGCGAAGCGGAGGAGCGCAGCTCCATTCAGCAGTTTCCGGCGCACCATCCTGGGATGGTGGGCCGGTGAGCGGGGCGCTCAAAGTCGTACAGGTCCGGTCGGCGATCGGCTGTAAGCCCAAGCACCGGGGGACGCTGCGCGCCCTCGGCCTGGGCCGCATCGGCAAGACGAACGTCCTGCCCGACCGTCCTGAGATCCGGGGCATGGTCAACCATGTCTCCCATTTGGTGCGTCTTGAGGAGATGAAGGACGCGGAGGAGCAGGAATGAAGGTTCACGACCTCAAGCCCGCCGACGGGTCGACGCGCGACCGGCGCCGGGTCGGCCGTGGCATCGGCGGCAAGGGCGGCAAGACCGCAGGCCGGGGCACCAAGGGCCAGGGTGCCCGCCACAACATCAAGCCCGGGTTCGAGGGCGGCCAGATGCCGCTGTCCCGGCGCATCCCCAAGCTGAAGGGGTTCAAGAACCCGTTCCGCATCGAGTACGCCGTCATCAACCTCGACGCCCTCGAGGCGTTCGACGGTTCCGACATCAGCCCCGACACGCTGCGCGCACGGGGGCTCGTCCACAAGCAGGGCCTGGTCAAGGTGCTCGGCCGGGGCGAGCTGACCCGGGCGGTACAGGTCAAAGCCCACGCCTTCTCCAAGTCCGCCGAAGCTGCCATCAAGGCGGCGGGCGGTACCGTGGAGGTGCTGCCGTCCCCCTACGGTAGTGGTCGCCCGCCGGCCAAGGGCAGTGCGCTGACCAACCGCTAGAAGGGACTAATTCCGATGTTCGGCAGCCTCAAGAACATCTTCAAGATTCCGGACCTCCGGAACAAGATCCTGTTCACCCTGCTGGTCATCGGCCTCTACCGGCTGGGGTCGAACGTCACCGTCCCCGGTATCGACTTCCAGGCCGTGCAGGACCTGCAGCGCCAGGCCGAGCGGGGCGGCGTCCTCGGCTTCCTCAACCTGTTCTCGGGCGGGGCCCTGACCCAGATGGCGATCTTCGCCCTCGGGATCATGCCCTACATCACCAGCTCGATCATCATGCAGCTGCTGGCGGTGGTCATCCCCCGCATCGAGCAGTGGCAGAAGCAGGGGGCGATCGGGCAGAAGAAGATCACCCAGTGGACCCGGTACATGACCGTCGGCCTCGCCGTCCTCCAGGCCACCGGGATCACCTACCAGTTCAACAACGGCCTCCTGGGTGACGGCGGGGCCACCAACCTGAAGCTGGTCACCCACTTCGACGTCCCCCACGTGGCCCTCATCGTGCTGACCATCACCGCCGGCACCGCCGTCGTCATGTGGATGGGCGAGCTGATCACCCAGCGGGGCATCGGCAACGGCATGTCGATCCTGATCTTCGCCAACGTGGTCTCGCGGCTCCCGGCCCAGATCGGGAACGTGCGGGCCGAGGGCGGCAACGTCATCTTCACGGTGGTGATCCTTGTCGGGTTGCTGATGATCCTGGCCATCGTGTTCGTGGAGCAGGGCCAGCGGCGGATCCCCGTCCAATTCGCCAAACGGGTGGTCGGGCGCCGGATGTACGGCGGCCAGTCGACCTACATCCCCCTGAAGGTCAACCAGGCGGGCGTCATCCCCATCATCTTCGCCAGCTCGGTGCTGTACTTCCCGGTGCTGCTGTCGAACGTCATCCAGTGGCGGGCCATCGTCGACTTCATCAACCGCAACCTGGTGCAGCCCGACAACTTCTTCTACATCACGATCTACGGCCTGCTGATCGTGTTCTTCACGTACTTCTACACGGCCATCACGTTCAACCCCCAGCAGCAGGCGGACATCATCCGCAAACAGGGCGGCTTCATCCCCGGGATCCGTCCCGGCCCGCCCACCGAGCGTTACCTGGCAAAGGTCCTGAATCGCCTCACCCTGCCCGGATCGCTGTTCCTCACCGCCATAGCTGTGCTCCCCCTCCTGGTCTTCGCCGCCTCCAACATCGCGGGCTTCCCCTTCGGCGGCACGTCGATCCTCATCATCGTGGGCGTCGCCCTCGAGACCATGAAGCAGATCGACAGCCAGCTGATGATGCGGAACTACGAAGGCTTCCTCGCTTGACGCCGGCACCGAGGTAGCGCGCAGATGGGACGCGGCCCGCGTGTGGTGCTGCTCGGCAAGCAGGGCGCAGGGAAGGGCACACAGGCAGCGCGCCTCGCCGAGCACTACGGGATCCCGCACGTCTCGAC
>JBOGID010000361.1:0-9992 GCA_050742295.1 Acidimicrobiales bacterium
GCTCGGGCCTGTCCCACGGCCAGGCGCAGGTAGTGGTCGGGGACTCCGAGGTCGCGGGCCACCGCGGCGGTGGCCCGGCCCCGGGCCAGATCGGCGAAGAACGCCAGCGCCCGCTCCGAGGCGCCGCCCCGGCCGATGCCCTCGAACCGCTCATCGAAGGTCCGCTGGCCGCAGGCGTCGTTGGTGCAGACGAACCGGCGCACGCACACCGACAGCGTGATCACCAGCGTGCGCACGACATCGATCACGTCCCGCCAGCCCGTCCCGTTGGTGTCCACCGATGGATGGGCACAGCTCGGACACAGCGCCGCTGGATGGCGGCCGGCGACATGGACCACCGGCCGTTCCCCGGCCCGGTCGATCGTGCGGAACACGTTCATGTCCCGGCGCCCCAGGCGCAAGTTGATACCGTCGGCCACGGCCCCTGGCTCCTTTTGCTCGATTCCCGAAGAACCGAAGCTTGGGAGCCGGGGCCGCTCAGGTGGGGGATCCCCCCGACCCGCAACGGCCCGCGTCACAGCGCCGCCTGACCCTCAACGCAGCCGCCCTTCCGGGCCGGCCTGAACTCTCCCCATCAGGGGGCTCTGCCCCCCGAACCCCCCGCTGCCGCCCCCCTCCGCTCCGCTCCGGCGGTTGGCCACAACCCGGGCACGCCGAGCGCCGTCGACACACGAACACCAGGCAGTCTCCGCCACCAAGGGGACAACCCCCAGACCCGTCAACGCCTGCCATCGTCCGGTGCGAAGCCCGGGAAGCCACCTCAGAGCAACCCTTATTCACGGAGAGGGCGGAAAGGGCCCCTGACCTGCTACTTCTTCAGAGCGGACGACCGGATTCGAACCGGCGACCCCAACCTTGGCAAGGTTGTGCTCTACCAGCTGAGCCACGTCCGCGTGTGTGCGCCCACCTTAGCAACCTCTGCGGGCGGCGTCAGGGTCCAGTGTGACCGAAGCCGCCTGCGCCCCGTTCCGACCCGGGCAATGCAACCACCTCGACGAACTGCGCCGGCTCCACCTGCTGGATCACCAGCTGCGCGACGCGGTCGCCCCGGTGAACCTGGTAGTCGGCCACGGGATCGGTGTTCACGAGCACCATGACAACCTCGCCCCGGTAGCCGGCGTCGATCAGCCCGGGCGTGTTCAGCAGGGTCACTCCGTGCCGTGCCGCCAGCCCGCTCCGGGGCAACACCAGTCCCGCGTAGCCCTCTGGTATCGCCACCGCGATCCCACTGGGCACCATGGCCCGGCCTCCCCCCGCCGGCACGAGCACGTCCTCCCGCGCCACCAGGTCGGCTCCGGCGTCGCCGACCCGGGCGTAGGACGGCAAGGGCAGATCGGGGTCCAACCGCAGCACCGCAACGTCCACCATGGACGGCGCAGCCTACGATTCGCGACCCATGCTGGTCTGGCTCGACTTGGAGATGACGGGGCTCGACCCCGCGACCGACGCCATTCTCGAGATCGCCACCCTCGTCACCGACGACGACCTCAACGTCGTGGCCGAAGGACCCGACGTGGTCGTCCATCAGCCTCCGGAAGTCCTCGCCCGCATGAACGAGTTCGTCCGCACCATGCACGAGCGCAGCCGCCTGCTCGACGCGGTGGTGGCGTCCGACCTCACCTTGGAGCAGGCGGGCAAGGCGACGCTCGACTTCGTCCGCAGCCACGTCCCCGAGGCCCGCACCGCACCCCTCTGCGGCAATTCCATCGGCACCGACCGGCGCTTTCTGGCCGCCTACCTCCCCGACCTCGACAATCACGTCCACTACCGCTCGGTGGACGTCTCGACCGTCAAGGAGCTGTGCCGCCGCTGGTACCCGGGCGTCTTCGCCGCCGCCCCGGAGAAGAGGGGCGCCCACCGGGCCCTCGGAGATATCCGGGAGAGCCTCGCCGAGCTGGCGTACTACCGCTCGAAGATCTTCGCTGCGCCCGCCTTTGAGCCGGACGGCACCAGCACCGACAGCGCCCCCGGCACCGACCGGTAGCGCACCGGAGGCGTCAACCGCGTCACCTCACCGTCGAGCGCGACGTCGATCGACGGGCGGGTCGCGGTGACACAAAGGAGCTGGTCAGGGGCAGGTCGGCTGCCGATCGCGGATAACACCAGCCTCCTGGCGAACGGTACGGTCGCACCGTATGGGATCGACGTGGGCGTTCCTCGACCACCCGGGGCCCATCCCGTTCGCCCACCGGGGCGGGGCCGGCGAATTCCCGGAGAACACGATGGCCGCTTTCGCGCACGCCGTCGGCCTGGGGTACCGCTACCTCGAGACCGACGTGCATGTCACCGCCGACGGGGTGGTGGTGGCGTTCCACGACGACGTGCTTGACCGGGTGACCGACCGGGCGGGGCGGATCGACGCCCTGCCGTGGTCGGACGTGTCGCGCGCCCGCGTAGAGGGCGGGCACGCCGTGCCCCTCCTGGAGGACGTGTTGGGGACGTGGCCCGGCGTCCGGGTGAACATCGACCCTAAGCACGACGCATCGGTGGGCCCGCTGGTCGAAACGCTGCGCCGGACCCAGGCCTTCGACCGGGTCTGCGTGGCCGCCTTCTCGGACCGCCGTCTGGCCCGCTTCCGCCGGCTGACGGGCGGCCAGGTCTGTACGGGTATGGGCCCCGCCGAGATCGCCCGCATCCGGGTGGCCAGCTACGGCGGGGTGACGGGGCCGGTTGCCGGCGCCTGCGTGCAGGTCCCCGTGAAACACGGGCGCGTCCCGATCGTCGACCGGCGGTTTGTCGTCGCGGCCCACCGCCGGGCGCTGCCCGTCCACGTCTGGACCGTCGACGACGAGCCCTCGATGGACCGGCTGCTCGACCTCGGGGTGGACGGGCTCATGACCGACCGGCCGGCCCTGCTGAAGGACGTGCTGCAGCGACGCCGCCAGTGGGTCATGTCATAGACCCTCGGTAGCCTGCATGGACATGGTCCTGACGGCGGAACAGCTCGCCGTGGTCGAACACGAGGGATTGCGCCTGGCCGTGACCGGTGGCGCGGGCACGGGCAAGACGACGGCCCTGGCCGCCCGGTACCGGCGGCTGGTCGCCGGCGCGGCCCCCGCCCGTGTGCTGGTCGTCTGCCCCGACCGGGCGACCGCCCAGCGGTTCTGGGAGGGCGTGCAGCCCGACCTGCGGGGACACGGGTTCGACGCCCTCCCGGTCACCAGCCCGCTGTCGCTGGCCTACGACCTCGTGACGCGCGCCGGCCGGCCGGTCGACCTGGTGCTCGGGGGGGAACAGCGGGCCCTCGTCCGCAGCCTGCTGGCTGATGAAGACCCGGCTGGCTGGCCGTTGCTCGGCCACCTCATGGCACGGCCCGGCTTTGCCGGCGAGGTGGTCGACGGCCTCGACGTGGTGTGGGAGATGGGCGTTGACGCAGCCGCCGCCGCCGGAGGCCGGTGGGCGGAGCTGGCGGGGTTCGCCCGCCGGTACCGGGCCGTGCTGGAGCACCACGGGCGGCTCGACGTGACCACCCTGCTGGCCGAGGCCACCGCCCTGGCGCCATCTCATTCTTCGAGGTTCGATCACGTGCTGGTGGACGACGCCGATGCGCTCCGCCCGGCCGCCGCCGCGGGGCTGCTGGCCGCGCTGGTGGGCGACGGGGTCGCACTCACGGCCGTCAACCCGCGGCCCGCCGCGCCGTCCGCCTCACTCAACCTCTCGCAGCCGTTCCGGGTCGCCGCACCGGGGCGGCTCGTGCGGTGCGGTCATCCGTCGGTCGAGGCCGAGGCGGTGGCGGGCGAACTGCTGGAGGCCCGTTCCGCCGGCGTCCACTGGGCGGACATGGCGGTGCTGGTGCGGTCGCTCGGCCGCCGGGCACGGTCGATCGGCCGTGCCCTGGCCCGCCATGGCGTCCCCGTCGTGCCCATGCCCCAGCTCGCCCCCGAGGAGCCGGTGGTCCGGGCCGTCGTCGACCTGCTCCGGTGGGTGGACGGCGACGCCACGGCCGTCGACCGGCTCGTCGTCTCTCCCCTGGCACGGCTCGACCCCTTCACCGTGCGGGCCGTCCGCCGGGACGCCCGGGAATCCGGCCGGCCCCTCGACGAGGACGCCCGGCTCGCGCCCCTCGTCGAACTGCACGACCACCTGCGGGACCGACAGACCGCGGGCGACACCCCCTCCGACCTGGCCTACGAGGCCTGGGCACGGGGCCTCACCGACCTGGGCACCACCGGCCTGGGCGCCGTCGACGACCGGGCCCTCGACGCCCTGGTGGCCTTCGTCGACGGCCTGGCGTCGCACGGCGAGCGCCATCCCGGTGCGACGCTGGGCGAGGCGCTGGCAGCCTGGGCCGAGGGCGACCTCTCCCCCGCGACCTGGCGGCTCTCGGCCGGGGCCGGCCCTGACGGCGTCACCATCACGTCGATCGCGGCCGCCGCCGGTCGCGACTGGCACACCGTCGTCGTCGCAGGGTGCGTCGAGGGCGAACTGCCCCGGGCCGTGTCCCGGACGCCCGTCTTCGACCCCGCCGCCCTGGGCCGCACCGCACCCGGCCTGGCCGACGAGCGGGCGCTGTTCGCCCTGGCCACCAGCCGGGCGACCACCACCCTCGTCGCCACCGCCGCGCCCGAGCCCGGCGTCCTCCTGAGCCGGTTCGTGGAGGCGTGGAAGCCCGATCCCGACGGCCTGCGCCTCCCGCTGGCGCCCGGGCGCGTGCCGCCCGTGCGTTCCGAGACGGCAGGGGCGGCGCCGGTGTGGCCCAGCGGCGTCCTCACGCTGTCCGCCACCCAGCTCGACACCTACGACGACTGCCCCCTCCGCTATGCCTACGCCTACGGGCTGAAGGCGCGCGACGAGGCCGGCGTCCACGCCAACCTGGGCACGCTGGTGCACGAGGTGCTGGCCGAGTTCCTCCGTCCCGGGAGCGAGGCGCCCCGCACCCTCGACGGCCTCATGGCCGTGGCCAACGCCGTCTGGACCGACGAGGTCGCCCGCTACCGCCCGCAGATCGAGGAGGCGAGGCGCGACTTCGTGGCCATGCTCAAGGGCTGGTGGGAGACCGAGGGGGCCGATTCGGGCCGTTTCCCCGACGTGGTGGACACTGAGCGCAGGTTCGACGTCCCCGTCGGGCCACACCGGCTGGCCGGGTCGATCGACCGCATCGACCGGGTGGCGGGCGGGATCCGGGTGGTCGACTACAAGACCGGCAAGAAGGAGCCGAGCGGGGCCGACGTGGCCGAGGACCTCCAGCTCGCCACCTACCACCTGGCAGCGACGAGGGACGAGGCGCTGGCCGCCGAGGGCCCGCCCGTGCAGCTCGAACTGCGCTACCTGCGCTCGCAGCGGACGTACCAGCAGCCGATCACCGCCGGCCACGAGGCCTCGACCCAGGTCCGGATCCTGGCCACCGCCGACGCCATCGTGGGCGAGGAGTTCCTGCCATCGGTCCACGCCAACTGCCGGAACTGCGCGTTCCACCGGCTGTGCCCGCTGCAGGACGCGGGCCGGGAGGTCGGCGACCGGTGACGGGCGCCGCCGCCTTCGAGCCCACGGCCGAGCAGCGGACGGCCATCGAGGCGCCCCTGGGCCCGCTCCTGCTCGTGGCCGGGGCGGGGACGGGCAAGACGACGGTCATGGCCCAGCGCATCCTCTGGCTGGTGGACCAGGGGCACGCCCGGGCCGAGCAGATCCTGGGCCTGACGTTCACCAACAAGGCGGCCTTCAACCTGAAGGAGAAGGTCCGCGCCGCGCTGGGGCCCGACGCGGGCGTGACGATCGCGACCTACCACTCCTTCGGCGCCTCCCTGGTACGAGACCACAGCCTCGACCTCGGGCTGGCGCCCGGCACCCAGCTGCTCGACCGGGCCCAGGCGTGGCAGCTGCTGTTCACCGTGTTCGACGAGTTCCGGTTCCAGCGGCGGAGCGCCCTGATGCCCCAGGTGGTCCTCGAGCACGCCCTGGGCCTGGCGTCGAGGGCGGCCGATTACCTCGTCCCCATCGACGTCGTGGCCTCCGACTGCGAGCACCTCGTGCGCGACTCGCAGTGGAAGAACGTCCGGGACACGGCGGCCGCCCGGCTTGAGCTGTGCCAGGTCGTGGCCGCCTACGAGCGGCGCAAGCGGGGACGCGACCTCCTCGACTACGGCGACCAGGTGGCACTGGCCGTGCGGCTGCTCGAGACCCAACCCGAGGTGGCGGAGGCGGAACGGTGCCGGCACCCGGTCGTGCTGCTCGACGAGTACCAGGACACCAACTACGCCCAGCGGCGCTTGCTGGAGCTGATCTACCCGGCGGGGTCGGCGGTCACGGCGGTGGGCGACGACATGCAGTCGATCTACGCCTTCCGGGGCGCCCACCTGTTCAACATCCTCAACTTCGGCCGGCACTTCGCCGCCGGGGCCGCTGCGGGCGTGGCCGCCCTCCGGGAACAGCCGCTGCAGGTCACGTTCCGCTTCGGCGAGCCGCTGGCGACGGTGGCCAACCGCATCCAGTCCCAGGTGACCGACGCCCTCCACAAGGAGCTGGAGCCCCAGCCCGGCGCACCCGCCACCCCCGTCGAGTGCTTCCTCGCCACCGACGACGGGGAGGAGGCGGCCACCATCGCCGACGACGTGGTGGCGCGCCACGAGGCCGGGCGCACGTGGTCCGACCACGCCGTCCTGTGTCGCAAGCGGCGGCTGATCAAGGCCATCGTCGCCGCCTTGGAGGAACGGGGAGTCCCCGTCGAGGTGGTGGGGGCGAGCGGCCTGCTCGACCGTCCCGAGGTCGTCGACCTGGTGGCGTGGATCGAGGTCCTGGCCGACCCGGGGGCGCTGGTGGCAACCCTGCGCATCCTCCGCGGCCCGCGCTACCGGATCGGCCTGCGCGACCTCGCCGCCCTGGCCCGCCACGGCCGCGCCCACGACGGCACCCTGGCCGACGCCGTGGAGGACATCGCCAATGTCCCCGACCTGTCCGACGCGGCCCGCACCCGGCTTGAGGACTTCCGCCGCGAACGCACCGACCTGGCCGGCGTCGCCACCCGCGTGCCGCTGCTCGACCTGGCCGAGACCGTCGTCCTTCACACCGGCCTGTGGCGGGCGACACGCAAGATCGGCCGGGAGAACCTGCTGCGGTTCCTCGACCTGGCCGAGCGGTTCGCCCCCGTGGAGGGCGAGCCCACCCTGACCGCGTTCGTGGAGTACCTGCAGCTGCTCGACCAGTCCGAGGAGGACGTGGCCGAGGCCCACCCCAGCGACGACGACTCGGTGCGGGTGATGACGATCCACCAGGCCAAGGGCCTGGAGTTCCCGGTCGTCTACGTGCCCGGGCTGGCGGGCAGCAGGTCGTCGCGCATCTTCCCCGACGACCGGGCCCACGAGAACGCCATGACCACCGCCGCCGCCCTCCCGTGGTGGCTGCGGGCCGACGACGAGGGCCTGCCCGACCTGGGCCACGCCGCCCAGACAGCGATCGTCGACGCCCTCCGCCGCCGCCGCAAGGACGAGGAGTGGCGCCTGTTCTACGTCGCCTGCACGCGGGCCCAGTACCACCTCGTCTGCTCGGCCGCCCACTGGTACCCCGGCCCCGTCGAGCCCCAGGGGCCGTCGGAGTTCTACGAGTTCCTGGCCGGGCTGGCGGCCGAGGGGCTGGTGCACGAACGGTTCCGCCACGACCCCGCCACCGTCGACCCCGACCTGGCGACCAAGCAAAGACACCGGGACGCCGCGGTCGCTCGGTACGCTGCCCCGGTGGCGTCGGACCCTGCCCAGCTCCGCCTCGAGGAGCTCGCCGTCTCCCCGGCGGCCACCGCCCCGCCCCGCCAGGTGCCCGACGCCCTTTCGGTCACGGGCCTGGTCAGCTACGCCCGCTGCCCCAAGCAGTTCTACTGGTCGGTGGTGCGGCCCCTCCCCCGCCGATCGTCGCCCGCGGCCCGCCTGGGCACCGCCGTCCACCGGTGGATCGAGCAGCGTTCGGGGCGCCAGCTGTCCCTGATCGAGCCGGGGGTCGACGACCCCGACGCCCTCCCCACCGACGGCGACGTCGTGGCCGCCCTGAAGGACTCCTTCCTGGCCAGCCCCTGGGCCGACCTCGACCCCGAACGGGTGGAGGCGCCGTTCGCCCTGGCCGCCGGGCGCCACACGGTGCGAGGCCGGGTCGACGCCGTCTACCAGCGCGATGGCAGGCTGGAACTGGTCGACTTCAAGACGGGCCGCGCCGCCGCCCTGGGCGACCGTCCCGCCACCCTGCAGCTCAACCTCTACGGGCTGGCGGCGGTGGACACCTGGGGAGCCGACCCCGACCGACTTCGCACGACGTACTGCTACCTGCGCAAGGACGGGCCGCCCGCCCTCCTGTCCGCCGACTGGGACGCCACGGCGCTGGCCGAAGTGCGGTCCGACCTGGCCGACACCCTCGACCGCCTGGCCTCCGAGCGGTTCGACCCGACACCCGGCCCGTACTGCCAAACCTGCGACTTCCTCCCGGCCTGCCCATCCGGTCGCCGTTTCGTCGAGCGGTGACGTACCGTCAGTGGCGGTGCCGGAACGCCTGAACCAGGACCAGATCGCCATCGTCCTCCGGAGGGCGGCCGAGCTCGACCGTGACGTCGGCAGCGGCGGCCAGCACGGCCTCGACGAGGCGGCGGTCGAAGCAGCGGCGGTGGAGGCCGGGCTGTCCCTGCCCGCCGTGCGCCGGGCCCTGGCCGAGTACCGGGTCGGCCTCCTCGACCGGCCCCGCGACCACCGCCCACGGGGCCTGCTCGGGCCGGCCACGCTCGTGGTGACCCGCACGGTGCCCGGTCCCACCGCAGAGGTCGAGCGCCACCTCCACCGGTTCCTGGACGACCAGCTGTTCGAGCTGCGGCGCGACCACGGGAGCCGCACCACGTGGATCCGCCGGCGCAGCCTGGAGGCGACGGCCCGGCGGGCCATCGACCGGGCCGTCCAGCGCCGGCTGATCCTGCGCGAGGTCAACCACATCGACGTGTCCGTGCTCGACAACGGCGAGCCGTGGGTGGTCGTCCGCCTCGACGTCGACGTCCTGGCCGCCCGCCACGCCCAGGGCACGCTGGCCGGTTCCGCGGCCGTCGTCGGCGGTGGGCTCACGGTCGGGACGGCCGCCGCTGCCTTCAGCCACCCGGCATTCCTCGTGCTGGCGTCCGCCGGCGCGGGCGTGGCCGGAGCCGGGCACTGGGCCGGCACCCGGCTGTACCGCCACCGGGTGGAGGACATCCAGTCGGGCCTCGACGGCATCCTCGACCGCCTCGAACGGGGCGAGCGCAGCCGGTCGCGTGGCCGCCGCTGACCCGGCGCCCTTCACGGGCGTCGCCGTCGCCCTCGTCACCCTGTTCGACGCCGACGGGGTGCTGGACGCCCCCGCCACCGCCGGCCTGGCCGCACAACTGGTCGACCTGGGGATCAGCGGCGTGCTCGTGGCGGGCAGCACGGGCGAGGCGTGGGCCCTCACCGCCGACGAACGCACCGCCCTGATCGACGCCGTGCGCGCCGCGCTTCCGCCGGAGGTGCCCGTCATTGCCGGCACCGGCGCTCCCACGGCTGCCGAGGCTGCCGCCTTCTCGGCCGCCGCCGCCGACCACGGCACCGATGCCCTGCTCGTGCTGTCCCCGCCCGGCACCGACGACCCGCGGCCGTACTACGACGAGGTGGCCAAAGCGGCGGGCGGCGTCCCCGTGATCGCCTACCACTTCCCCCTGGTGTCGCCGCCGGGCCTGGCCGTGGACGTCCTCAACGACCTGCCCGCCGTGGCCTGCAAGGACTCGTCGGGCGACGTCGACCGCCTCCGCCGGACGCTCGCCACCTATCGGGGTCACGTGTACCCGGGCTCGTCGAGGCTGCTCACGCTGGGCCCGCAACTCGGCGTGGCCGGGGCCATCGATGTCCTCGCCAACTGCCGGCCCGAGCAGGTGCTGGCCGCCTTCGGAGGCGACGAGGCGGCGCAGGAGGCTCTCGGGCCCCTGTTTGACGAGGTCCTGGCCGACTTCCCGGCCGCGATCAAGCGCATGTCGGCCGAACGGTTCGGCACCTCGACCGCCACCCGCCCCCGCTGACGGGCGT
>JBOGID010000362.1:0-24481 GCA_050742295.1 Acidimicrobiales bacterium
GCCTTTACCGCCGCGACCCGTTCGCCAGCGAGCTGACCCGCCGCGTCGAGCTGTTCGCCCTGGCCCAGCGGGCGGGCATCAACGGGTCCACCGCCGCCGCCCACGGCGACCCCGGCATGATCGCCGCCGGCGAACGGGAGGGCCACGAGGTCAACCTGCCCCTCGGCCGGGCCGGCGGGCTGAGCCTCATCGGTCCCCGGGCGCGGGACGTGGCCCGGGCCATCGTCCTCACGTTCGTCGCCGACAACGGCCCCGGCGCGGCTCGGGCCATCGTCGTCGGGAACCTGTTCCCGCCCGGCCCCACGTTCGACGGCCTGGGGCGGGCCCGCGACGTCGGCTCGGCGCTGGGCGGCCTCCAAGCCGAGGCGTCCCGCCGTCAGGCCCTGTTCGCCGAGGCCGGCATCCACGACATCGGCGCGTACCGGGCAAGGCGGCCCGACGAGCCCATGCCCATCGTGCTCGTCGCCGCCGACGAGATGACGACGCTGGAGGCGGGGCGGCTCGGCACCATCCTCGACGACGGCGCCCGCCTGGGCATCGTCGGCGTGCTCGTCGACGCCCCCCTGGAGGGGATCACCGCCATTCGCCTCCAGGGCCCGGCGCGGGTCGCCAGCGTGACGCCCGCCAACGAGGTGAGCGACCTGGCCGGCGCCCGCATGTTCATCGCCGAGCGGGACGCGGCGGGCGAGCTGCTCGACGTCCTCGCCTCGTCGCGGGCCGAGGCCGAGGGGGAGCAGGTCGCCCAGCCCGCGGACGAGCCGTTCGAGGGCATTGAGGCGTCCCCGGCCCTCATCCAGGTGAAGCTGCTGGGCGGGTACCGCGTCGACGCCCGGGGCAAGGAGGTCCGGTCGGGGCTGCGGGCCAAGGCCCGCGAGCTGCTGGCGTTCTACCTGCTCCACCCCGAGGGGACGACCCTGGAGGAGGCCACCGACGCCCTCTGGCCCGAGGCCGACCCCCGCCGCGGGTCGGAATGGTTCTGGACGGCCCTCGGCAACCTCCGGAGCCGCCTGCGGTCGGCGACCGAGAACCGCGACCTCAAGGTCATCGAGCGGGAAGGCGACCGCTACCGCATCGAGCCCATCTTCGAAGTCGACCTGTGGCGGTTCGAGAGCGCCCTTTCGGTGGCCGGCTCCAACAGCGGCAACCAGGGCTGGGCCACCTCCCTCCAGGCCGCCGCCGACCAGTACGGGGGCGAGTTGCTGGCGGGCGCCGATTGGCCGTGGGCCGAGGTCCCCCGGGAGGACCTGCGGGGACGGGCCGTCGACGTCCTCGTGTCACTGGCCGCCACCCGGCTCGTGGCCGGGGACGTCCAGGGAGCGCTGGAGGCGCTGGAACGGGCCATCGAGGTCGACCCCCTCGCCGAGCAGCTCTACCGGCGGATCATGCGCCTGCACGCCAAGCTGTCCCGACCCGACCAGGCCGACGCCGCCTTCAAGTCCCTGGTCACGCACCTGGGAGCGTTCGACCTCCATCCCAGCGCCGAGAGCGAGAAGCTGCACGAGGAGCTGTGCGGCGCGCACTAAAGCACGTGGATGCCCGAGGAGCAGACCCGGCCGTCTTCCAGCCGCAGGGTGCCGAGAGTGTGCTCGGGCTGGGCCCGGCGTTCGGTGGGTGAGCCGGGGTTGAACAGGAGCTGACCGTCGAGGCCGGCCTCGTCAAACGGGACGTGACTGTGCCCGAACACCACGACGTCGGCATCGGGGAACCGTCGTCGCATCCGGCCGGCCCTCGCCGTCGACGGGCCCGAGTCGTGGATCATCCCGACCTTCACGCCTTCGATCTCCAGATCCTCCACCTCGGCCAGCAGGCCGGTGAGCTCAAGGTCGTTATTGCCGAGGACGGCGTGCACCGGCGCGAAACCCCGCAGCTCGTCGAGGACGTCCGCCACCACGATGTCGCCGGCGTGGAGGATGACGTCGGCCTGCTCCAACCACCGGTAGGCGGAGTCGGGCAGCCGGCGCTTTCCTCCCCTGCGGATGTGGGTGTCGGCCAGTACGACGACCAGGGCCATAACCGCCCGACGGTACGCTCCCGCGGCGGTGGACCCCTTCGCCGCTCTCGACCGCATCGCCTACTTGCTCGAACGCACCGGCGCCCCCCGGTTCCGGGTGCAGGCGTTCCGGGGGGCGGCGGCGTCCCTCCGGGACCTCGACCCGGCCGACTTCGAGGCCCGGGCCAAGACGGGCCGGCTCCGCGATCTCCCGGGTATCGGCCAGGTCACCGAAGCGGTGGTCGTCGAGGCCCTGGCCGGCCAGATCCCCGCCTACCTGGCCAAGCTGGAGGAGGAGGTGGGCGAGGTCGTCGGGGCCGATGACACCAAGGCGGCCGTGTACCTCGATGCGCTGCGGGGCGACTGCCACACCCACTCCGACTGGTCCGACGGCGGCAGCCCAATCGAGAAGATGGCGGAGACGGCCCGCGACCTCGGCCACGACTACATCGTCCTCACCGACCACTCGCCAAGGCTGACGGTCGCCCGGGGCCTGACCGCCGAACGGCTCCGCCGCCAACTCGACGTCGTCGCCGAGGTGAACGAGCGGCTGGCCCCGTTCCGCATCCTCACCGGTATCGAGGTGGACATCAACGAGGACGGCACCCTCGACCAGGAGGAGGAACTGCTGGCCCAGCTCGACGTGGTCGTCGCCTCGGTGCACTCCAAGCTCCGGGCCGAGGCGCCCCTCATGACCAGGCGAATGCTGGCCGCCATCGCCAACCCCCACATGGACATCCTCGGCCACTGCACGGGCCGCCTGCTGACGGCCCGGGCCAGGCCCGAGTCCACCTTCGACGCCGAGGCCGTGTTCGCAGCGTGCGCGGAGACGGGGACCGCGGTCGAGATCAACTGCCGGCCGGAGCGCCTCGACCCACCCCTGCGCCTGCTGTCGATGGCCGTGGCCGCGGGCTGCTGGTTCTCCCTCGACACCGACGCCCACGCTCCTGGCCAACTGGAGTGGCAGCCCAACGGCGCCATCCGGGCCGCCAAGTGCGACGTGCCCATCGACCGGGTCGTCAACACCCGCTCCGCCGACGACCTGGTGGCCTGGGCCGCCCAGAAGTGACCGAAGACGTCGAGGTGCGGCGCGTCCAGCCGTACCAAGCCAACAAGGTCTACCTGTGCCCGGGCTGCAACCAGGACATCGCCGTCGGGCTCGGCCACGTGGTCGCCGTGCCGCCCGGCGCGCCCGACCTCCGCCGCCACTGGCACCACGCCTGCTGGCAGCACCGGGCGACCCGCCGCCCCCGGTAACCCATTCTGTGTCGTCCAGCGGGTCGCCACGACCCGCTCCACGACACAGTTCGCCTACCGGACGCCGATGAGGTCGACGACAAACACGAGGGTCTCGTCGCCGCGGATGGCGGCGCCCGAGCCTCGCTTGCCGTAGCCGAGGTTGGGCGGGATGGTCAGCTTGCGCCGGCCGCCGACCTTCATGCCGGCCACGCCCTGGTCCCAGCCGGCGATGACCTGGCCCCGGCCGAGCGGGAACTGGAAGGTCTCCCCGCGGTCCCACGAGGCGTCGAACTGCCGGTTGGTGCTCCACGCCACGCCCACGTAGTGGACCTCGACGTTCTGCCCCGATCGGGCCTCTTCGCCCTCGCCCTCCACGATGTCCTCGATCACCAGGTTGGCGGGTGGCTGGGTGTCTGCGGGGATGGTGACGTCAGGTTTGGCCATGGACCGACCCTACCGGGCAAGCACGACGACGTTGTCCGGGCCCAACCGAACCGAGGCGCCACCGACCTCGACCTCCCCCCACGCCAGCGCCATCCGATGCGGTGCGCTGTCCCCGAGGGGGACTTCGGCCGCCCCTTCCCCGACGTTGACCGCGACCACGACCTCGCCCCGGCCAAGCACGAGCCACCGGGCCTCGTCGTCGTAGTGGACGTCGACACCGCTCTCCCACAGCCGGCGTTCCTTGCGCAGGGCGATGAGGCGGCGGTGCCAGTCGAGCAGGCCGGCGTGGGGCTCGGTGTCGACCTCGGCCCACCGCAGCCTGGAACGCTCGAAGGTGGCCCGGTCCTGGGGGTCGGGGACGTCCTCGGGGTCCCACCCGAAGGCGGCGAACTCCCGGCGGCGGCCCTCGCTCACGGCCTTGCCCAGCTCGCGGTCCTCGTGGTCGGTGAAGTACTGGAACGGGGTCGACGCGCCCCATTCCTCGCCCTGGAACAGCATGGGCACGAACGGCGAGCACAGCACGAGGGCGGCGGCCATCCGCAACCGCGCCTCGCCGACCAGGTGGCTCAGACGCTCGCCCTCTGCCCGGTTGCCGACCTGGTCGTGGGTCTGGGCGTAGGCCAGGAACCTGGTGGGCGGCACCCCGGCCGGCGAGCGCCCGTGCCGGCGCCGCCGCGACGCCGAGTAGGTCCCGTCGAACACGAACGCCTGGCGCAGGGCTTTTGCCAGCTGGGCCATCGACCCGAAGTCGGCGTAGTACCCCGTCCGTTCGCCGGTCAGGACCGCATGCAGGGCGTGGTGGAGGTCGTCGCTCCACTGGGCGTCAAGCCCGTAGCCGCCCTCCTCTGGCCGCCTGACGACACCCGGATCGTTCAGGTCGGACTCGGCGATCAGCACACCGGGAGCGTCGTGAGCCAGCTCCTCCAAGAGGTGGACCGCCGACGTGTCCAAGATGGCGTGGACGGCGTCGAGACGCACGCCGTCGACGTGGTAGTCCTCCAGCCACATCCGGCTGTTGTCGACGAAGAAGGCCCGCACCTCGTCGCAATCGGGCCCGTCGAGGTTCACGGCCGAGCCCCACGGCGTGGCGTAGCGGTCGGTGAAGTACGGCCCGTAGGTGCCGAGGTAGTTCCCGGCCGGGCCGAGGTGGTTGTAGACGACGTCGAGCAGGACGGCCAGGCCCCGGGCGTGGCACGCGTCCACCAGGGCCTTGAGCCCGTCGGGACCGCCATAGGCGTGATGGGGCGCGTACAGGTCGACGCCGTCGTAGCCCCACCCCCACCGTCCCGGGAACTCGGCCACCGGCATCAGCTCGACGTGGGTCACGCCCAGGTCCACCAGGTGGTCGAGCCGTGCGGCGGCACCGGCGAACGTCCCCGCCTCCGAGAACGTCCCCACGTGCAGCTCGTAGATGAGCGCCTCCGACAGGGGTGGGGCGACCCAGCCGCCGTCGGTCCACGGGAACGCCATTTGGTCGACGGCCGCCGACAGCCCATGGACCCCGTCCGGCTGTGAAGGCGACCGGGGATCGGGCCGTACCTCCCCACCGTCGACCGAGAACCCGTACCGCTGGCCTCGTGCCACCTCCACCGCCGCCTCCCACCAGCCACGCTCGTCCGGCCCCTTTAGCGGAACCCGCTCGCCGCCGTCACCGAGGACGGCCTCGACCGACTCCACCCCCGGCGCCCAGACGCGGATCACCGCCGTCCCAGCAGGGTGACCGGGAACCGGGCAAGCAGGTCGGACACCAACACCGCCCTCTGGCCTTCCCACGAACCCGTTCCCGCCAACTCGTCGGTCCACGTGCCGGGCGGCAGGGTGACCGTGGTGTCGCCCCACGTCCCCCCGAGGCCCACGACCAGGCGCGGCACGATCACGACCACGTCGTTGTCCCCCCGGACATAGGCGACGACATGGTCGGCTTTGTCACCGTGGGCCGCCAGCGCCGAGTAGGCGGCGCCCGGGGCGAAGGCCGACGAGTACCGGCGCTCCCGCACGGCCAGCGCCCGCAGCATGAGCCACAGCTTCGAGGCGCCCTCGTCGGCCCACGCCGCCACCTCGGCCGGTTCAGCCTGCGCCACCTTGTCCAGCAGCCGGCGGCGGAGTTCGAAGTCGACGGGACGGCGGTTGTCAGGGTCGACGAGGCTCAGGTCCCACAGCTCGCTGCCCTGGTAGATGTCGGGCACGCCCGGGGACGTCAGCTTTAGCAGGGTCTGGGCCAGCGAGGTGACCCGTCCGGCATCGACCAGCGGTCGCACGAACGCCTCCAGGTCGGCGATGAACCCGGCGTCGCCGAGCACCGCCTCCACGAACCGCTTCACGGCCCCCTCGTAGGCCTCGTCGGGTGCGACCCACGACGTCTGGCGCTTGGCCTCCTTGACCGCCTTCTCCAGGTAGGCGACGGCCCGGTCGGCCTCGATGGGCCACGCCCCGACCAGCGTCTGGTACACGAGGTACTCGGTGTTGCGGTCCGGCGGACCGTGATGCGCGTTCCCCGCCGACCACCGGCGCACGGCCGCCGCCCACCCGTCGGGCACCTCCGACAGCGCCCCCAGCCGGGCCCGCACGTCCTCGGCCCGCTTGGTGTCGTGGGTCGACGTGGACAGCATCGTCGCCGGCCACCGCTCCGCCGCCTCGGCGTTGGCGGCGTGGAACTCGTCCACACCGACCCCGAACCGGCCCGGGTCGCCCCCCACCTCGTTCAGGGCGACGAACCGGAGATAGCGGTAGAAGGCGGTGTCCTCGACGCCCTTGGCCACCACCGGCGCCGTGAACTGCTGGAAGCGCAAGGCCAGGTCGGCCTCCGCCTCGCCCGCCACCCGCCCCAGCAGCACCTCGGACAGGAACGAGAGCAGGTCGGGGTCGAGCGCCGTGCGCTCAGCCGCGGCCGCGAACGCGGCCCCGTCCTCCGCCGATGGCTCCTCGCCCGGCACCACGTAGGTGCGATAGACGGGGAAGTGGGCGGCCAATTCCCGGAGGGCCTCCCGCAGCTCCCGGCGGGTGTAGTCCCGGTAGCAGCGGTGGCGCTCGCACACGGCCGAGGCCAGGGCCGTCAGCCGGTCGAGGTCGGCGGCCAGGGCCTCGCGCATGACCTGGAGCCGGGCCTCGTAGGCCACCGTCCCGAAGTCGGTCTCCTCCCCCGTGAACTCGCCGTAGGACGAGGTGAACGCCTCCTCCCCGGCGGGGTCCACGAACAGCCCGTTCACCCGGTTGAGGAAGTCGTAGCCGGTTGTGCCCCCGACCGGCCACGACCGGGGCAGCCCTTCCTCGGCCTCCAGGATCTTCTCGACGACCACGTAGACCGCGGGGAGGCGCCGCAGGTACCCGGCCGGGTCCCGCAACCCGTCGGGGTGGTCGATGCGCAGCCCGTCGACCTTGCCGGCGGCGACCAGCGCGAACAGCACCTCGTGCGACTCGGCGAAGACCCGTTCGTCCTCCATGCGCAGGGCGATGAGCTCGGGCACGTCGAAGAACCGCCGGTAGTCCAGCTCCTGGCCCGCGATCCGCCAGAAGGCAAGCCGGTAGTTCTGGCGCGCCAGCAGGGCGTCGAGCCGGTCGAGGTCCCCGATCAACGCCGACAGCTCGGCGTCGACCGCGGCCGCCGCCTCGGGCGACTCCTCCAGGAGGTGGGCCAGCCTGCCGCGCAACACCTCCTTGTCACGGTGGCGCTCCTCCACGCTGTCCCGGTCGGTGGCCGTAGCCGGCGGCAGCCGGCCCAGGGCCACGCCGATGCTCACCAGCTCGTCCGACTCGGCCGCCTCCCCCGCCGCCACCAGCAGCTCGTCGAGCGTCCTCGGCGACACGGGGGCCTCGTGCTCGAAGTAGCAGACCGAGAACGAGCCGCCGTCCCGCTCCACGCACAGCTCCCCCGCTTCGAGGACCCGTCCGTAGTGGTCACCCAACACCGGCAGCAGGACCCGGTCCCCGGCCTGCGTGGCCCGAACGCCGTGGCGAGCCCAGTCCACGTCGAAGAAGGCGGCCCAGCGGCTGGACTGGCCGTTCTCCAGCACGTCCCACCACCAGGCGTTGGCCCGGGCGGGGGCGATGGCCATGTGGTTGGGCACGACGTCGACGATGTGGGACAGCCCGGCCGCGGCCAGGGCCGACACCATGCGCTCGAACGCCGGCTCGCCACCCAGCTCGTCATTCAACCGGCCGTGGTCGACGACGTTGTACCCGTGGGTCGAGCCCGGCGCGGCCTGGAGGTAGGGCGAGCAGTACACGTGGCTCACACCCAACGCCGCCAGGTACGGCGCCACCGCCGCCACGTCGTCGAACCCGAACCCCCGATGGAGCTGGACCCGGTAGGTGGCGCGAGGAACTTGCATGGCGGTACGCGATCATTCCCCAATGCGACTGCCGGTGATGCCGCCCGTCCGCCCCATGCTGGCCAAGCTCGCCCGGGAGATGCCGGCCGAAGCCGGCTCCGGGCCCGAACGGCGTGGAGGTCTGATCTACGAGCCCAAGTGGGACGGGTTCCGCTGCATCGCCTTCCGCGACGGCGACGAGGTGGAGCTGGGGAGCCGCAACGAGAAGCCCCTGACCCGGTACTTCCCCGAGCTGATCGACCCCATCCGGGCCCACTTCCCCGACAAGGCGGTGATCGACGGCGAGATCGTGATCGCGACCACCGCAGGGCTCGACTTCGAGGCCCTCCTCCAGCGCATCCACCCGGCGGCGTCGCGCATCAAGCTGCTGGCCGAGCAGACCCCGGCCTCGTTCGTGGCCTTCGACGCCCTCGCCCTCGGCCACGACGACCTGCGCAACGAGCCGTTCGCGGCCCGCCGCAGCGCCCTCGAGGCGGCCCTCGGCGCCGCCCAGCCCCCCATCCACCTCACGCCCGCCACTCGCGATCAGCAGGTAGCCGTCGAGTGGTTCAACCGGTTCGAGGGGGCGGGCCTCGACGGCGTCGTGGCCAAACGCGAGGACCTGCCCTACCGGGAGAACGAGCGGATCATGCTCAAGGTCAAGCACGCCCGCACCGCCGACTGCGTGGTCGCGGGGTTCCGGTGGCACAAGACGGGCGGCGTGGTCGGCTCCCTCCTGCTCGGCCTCTACGACGACGAGGGAACGCTCCACCACGTGGGCGTGGCCTCCGGCTTCAGCGTGGCCCGCCAGAAGGAACTGGTGGCCGAGCTTGAGCCCTACCGGGCCAACGCCCTCGACGGCCACCCGTGGCAAGGCTGGGCCGAGGTCATGGCCGAGGCGACGGGGCGCATGCCCGGCGGCACCAGCCGGTGGAACAACCAGCGCGACCAGTCCTGGGAGCCGCTGCGGCCCGAACGGGTGGCCGAGGTGGCCTATGACCACCTCCAGGGCGACCGGTTCCGCCATGCCACCTCACTGGTGCGCTGGCGCCCCGACCGCGACCCGGCGAGCTGCACGTACTCCCAGCTCGACTCGGCCGTCCCCGAGGAACTGTCGGCCGTCTTCGGCGCCTGACGTTTCCTCAGTGCCCCTCTGGGCAAGATCTGCCCTGGTAGACGCGCGCGCCTCAACCGGAGGGTGCCAGAGGGGCGAATGAGCACGACAGGCCTGGCCGATTCGTATCCGTTGCCCCGCTCGCCGGGGCGGGCGAGGCGCGCGATGCGCTCGCTCCTCGGCTCGGCGGGGTGGCAGGGGGATGTCGAAGGCGTCGTGCTGGCCGTCCATGAGGCAGTGATGAACGCCGAGCAGCACGCCGGCGGCTGCATCAGCGCCACCGCCCACGTCGACGACCGCGAGGTGGTCGTCGAGGTGTGCGACCGCGGCGCCGGGTTCAACCCGCACTGGTACACGGGCCACCCGCCGAACACCCTCGCCGAGCGGGGGCGGGGCATCTGGCTCATCAGCCAGATCGCCGCCCGCTACGAGTTCGAGCGCCGCGGCGGGAGCAACTGCTTCCGCCTCTGCTTCCACCCGTGACCTGCGGAAAGGCCCATCCAGAGCCCTGTTGAAATACGAACGTCCTCTGGTAGCGTGACCCTCGGGGGAGGCATCAGAGCAAATTGGGCAGCCAACGGGGATGGAGCAGCGAGGAGGAAGACCTCCTTCAGCTCTACCTGAACGACATCGGCAAGTACCCGTTGCTCACCCGGGCCGAGGAGGTCCACCTCGGCGAGCTGGTCCTGGCCGGTCGCAAGGCGGAAGCGGAGCTGGCGAAGATGGGCGACCGGGTCGACTCGGCGCGGCTGGCCGACCTGCAGGACCGCATCCGCGTGGCCGACGACGCCGCCCGCCGGTTCGTGCGGGCCAACCTGCGCCTCGTCGTCTCCATCGCCAAGAAGTACCAGTCCTCGGGCGTGCCCCTCCTCGACCTCGTCCAGGAGGGCAACTTCGGGCTGATGCACGCCGTGCAGCGGTTCGACCCCCGGCGGGGCTTCAAGTTCTCCACCTACGCCACGTGGTGGATCCGCCAGACGATCGCCCGAGGCATCGCCAACACGGGCCGCACCATCCGCCTGCCGGTGCACGCCGGCGACCAGCTGCTGGCCATCCGCATGGCCACCACCGCCTTCGAGGTCCGCCACGGGCGCGCGCCCACGCCGCGCGAGCTGGCCGCCGCCGTCTCGGTGCCGGCCAAGAAGGTCGACGAGCTCATCCCCTACCTGACCGAGCCCCTCTCGCTGTCCGACCGGGTGAACGACGGCGACGTCGAGCTGGGCGAACTCGTGGAGGACACGCACTCGGTCCCGCCCGACACGGCGGCGCTCGACGCCATGCTGCCGGCCCAGGTCGCCGAGCTGCTGTCGGTGCTGGACCCTCGCGAGCGGGAGATCCTCTGCCTGCGGTACGGGCTCGACCGGGGCCGGGCCCGCACCCTCGAAGAGGTGGGCGAGTTCTTCGGCCTCACCCGGGAGGGCGTGCGCCAAGCCGAGCTCAAGGCCATCGCCAAGCTGCGCCGCCGCTCGTCCCGGGGCGGGCGCGACCTCCTGACGGCCTAACCCGGTCTCCTCCCCCGGGTGGGGGACGACCGCCCGCCGGCGTCCTCACCCAGACGCTCCCCCTGTCGGGGGACGGCCGCCCGTTCCCTACGATGGCTCAATGAGCAACGCCACGACCAGCACAACCGACGTCGATTTTCTCCACGAGGTCGCCCAGCAGCTCCGGGTGGATTCGGTGCGCATGAGCGGCAAGGCCAATTCCGGCCATCCCACGTCGTCCATGTCGGCGGCCGAGCTGATGGCGGTGCTGGTGGCGCGCCACCTCCGCTACGACTTCTCGGCCCCAGACAACCCGGCCAACGACCACCTCATTTTCTCCAAGGGCCACGCTTCGCCGCTCCTGTACGCGATCTACAAGCTGGTCGGCGCGGTCACGGCCGAGGAGGTGGAGTCCTACCGGAAGCTGGGCTCGCGCCTGGAAGGCCACCCCACGCCCGTGATCCCATGGGTCGACGTTGCCACTGGCTCGCTGGGGCAGGGCCTGCCCATCGCCGTGGGCGTGGCCTACGCCGCGGCCAAGCTGGAGGGGGCGCCGTCGCGGGTCTGGGTCCTGTGCGGGGACTCGGAGATGGCCGAGGGGTCGATGTGGGAGGCGGCCGAGGCGGCGTCGTTCTGGGGCCTCGACAACCTGTGCGCAATCATCGACGTGAACCGCCTGGGCCAGTCGGGCGCCACCCGCCTGGGCTGGGACACCGATACCTACAAGCGCCGATTCGAGGCCTTCGGCTGGCATACGGTGGTGTGCGACGGCCACGACCCGGCCGCCGTCGACGCCGCCTACGCCGAGGCGGCGGCCACCGACAACCGGCCCGCCGCCGTCATCGCCCGCACCAAGAAGGGCGCGGGCGTGCCGTGGGTGGAGGACCAGCTCAACGCCCACGGCAAGGCCGTCGAACGGTGGGAGGAGGCCATCGAGCACCTGGGCGGCGATCGGGACCTCTCGGTGACCGTGGCCAAGCCGGAGGGCTCGCCCGCCAAGGCGGTGCCGTCGGGCGCGACCGGCGCCGTCGAACTGCCGACGTACAAACTCGGGTCGGAGGTCGCCACCCGCAAGGCGTACGGCGACGCCCTGGCCGCCATCGGGGAAGTCCGGGGGGACGTGGTGGTCCTCGACGGCGAGGTGTCCAACTCCACCTATTCGGAGATCTTCCGGGCGGCCCACCCCGACCGGTACATCGAGTGCTACATCGCCGAGCAGCAGATGATCGCGGCCGCCGTGGGTGCGCAGGTCCGGAAGTGGGTGCCGTTCGCCTCGACCTTCGCCGCCTTCCTGACGCGCGCCTACGACTTCGTGCGCATGGCGGCCGTGTCCCGGGCCCGCCTGTGCATCGCCGGGTCCCACGCGGGCAGCTCCATCGGCGAGGACGGGCCGTCGCAGATGGGCCTCGAGGACCTGGCCGCCTTCCGGGCCCTGCACTCGTCGGTCGTGCTCTACCCGTCCGACGCCACGTCGGCCGCCGCCCTGGTGGCGGAGATGGCCGACCTGGCCGCGGCCCAGCCCCCCGGCGCGACGCCGCAGGGCGCCATCGCCTACCTGCGCACCACCCGGGGCGCCACACCCGTCCTGTACGGCCCTGACGAGACGTTCCCGATCGGCGGGTCCAAGGTCGTGCGCCGGTCGGACAGCGACCAGGTGGCGCTGCTCGGCGCCGGCATCACCCTGCACGAGGCCCTGAAGGCGGCCGACGCCCTGGCCGCCGACGGGATCAGGGCACGGGTCATCGACGTCTACTCGGTCAAGCCCATCGACGCCGCCACCATCTCCGAGGCGGCACGGGAGTGCGGCGGCAACCTGGTGGTGGCCGAGGACCACTGGCCCGAGGGCGGCCTGGGTGACGCCGTGCTGGAGGTCTTCGCCGAGACCGACGGCCCCCTGCACATCCGCACCCTGGCCGTGACCGCCATGCCCACGTCGGGCAAGCCCGACGAGCTGGTCGCAGCCTCCGGAATCGACGCCCACGCCATTGCCGATACCGCCCGCAAGCTCGTCGGGTGAGCCGGCCGGCCGGTCAACGGGATCCATTCTGCCCAACATCGACGCCTGATCGACCTAACTTCGCAGCCTCCAGGGCGGCATCTGTCGTGAAGTAGCCCCGCCCCGGCCCGGCGCTGCGGTAGACCGTGCCGGGGATGGGGTTCGTGATCGTCGACGATGTCGAGGCCAGAGATGCGTTCCCGCGTGTCTGGCGGGTGCCGCTGGTCCTGATCGGCCTCGCCCTGGTATTGGTCGGGCTCGTCGCCTTCCTCCCCGCCATGTTCGTCATCGGCGCCATCGTCCTGGGATTCCGGCTCAACGGCACCGTCGAGCTGGGCGACGAGCCGGCCACGTGGTTGTGGGTGGTGGGCGGCGTCCTCGCCGGCTACGTCGTGCTCCGGGTCGGCATCAGGCTCCTCCGGGGCGCACGGCAGTCGGCCCTCTTCCTGCGCCGGTTCGGCTTCACCGACGCCACCGAGGCCCTGAGCACGGCCGTGGCCCGGGGCCTGGGCCGGCGGTGGCGGCTCGTGACCCTCGACGACTCCAAGGTGGCGCCCGTAGGAGTGGGCGGGCGCAGCCAGTGGCTGTTCCGCGTCACCCCGTGGCTGCTAGGGGTTGGCCTGTTCGTCATCCTCGTCTGGGTTCTGCCCGGCCTCTTCGAGTCCCAGCTCGACTCGGCCATCGACGACGTCGTCAGCCAGACCGTGGACGAGGCCGACGACCCCATCTCCGCTGTCTTCGGGGCGTTCTTGGCCACCCTCATCGTCGGCCTGGTGGTCGGGATGATCCTGTTCATCGTCACGCTGGCGCCGGCCGCGCTGGCCGGCTCGGTCCTGCTCTTCTCCGTCGGCGGTCGCCGCGCCATCCGCCGAGCCGAACGCCGCCGGGCCACCGAGGTCAACGAGGCGGGCGAGGTCGACGACGTGACGCGCCGCGTCCGCCGCCAGGCCCGCCGCATCTACGCGCCACGGCTCACCGTCGTCCGCTGCGCCGACACCGTGTGGCAGACCGTCGTCCGCCGCCTGGCCGAGCTCACCGACGCCATCGTGATCGATGTCTCGGAGGTGTCGGGCGGCCTCCTGTGGGAGCTGCACGAGCTCGGCCCCACCCGCGGCCGGGAGTGGGTGCTGGTCGGGCGCCGTGACCGCCTGGAGTCCCTGCTCAGCGAGGACACGCCGCACGCCGCCCAGCTGCGCACCGTCCTGGACGGCCAGTCGGTCCTCGCCTACCGCGTCGACCGCTTCGACCGGTTCGAGACCAGCCTCCGGGCCCGGCTCACCCACGTACGCTGACGGCGTGTATCTGGCGGAGGCCAACGTGGCCAAGCTGCGGGCGCCCCTCGACGACACCACCATGTCGGGCCTGCGCAAGGCGCTCGCCGACGTGTTCTGGCTGGCCGACCAGAGCCCGGGGTTCGTGTGGCGGCACACGCCCGAGGAGGGCCAGGCCCTCGCCTACGGCCAACTCGACGGGATGGAGGTGGTCGTCACCCTGTCGCTGTGGATGGACTTCCCCGCCCTCCAGCGTTACGTGTACCGGACGGCCCACGGCCTGTTCATGCAGCGCCGCGGTCGCTGGTTCGAACCGATCGGCGGCTTCACCACGGCCATGTGGTGGGTCCCCGACGACGAACGGCCGACGGTCGACGAGGGCCTCACCCGCCTCCGCCTGCTGCGCGACCAGGGCCCGACGCCCCTGGCCTTCTCCCTCCGCCGCCAGTTCGACCCTGACGGCGGCCGCGTCATCGTGTAACTACTCGCTCTTCGGGAGGTGGGCCTTGGCGTCGTCGTAGGTCGCGTCGGCCGGCGGCTCGGCCGGGGCGTAGACCAGGTTCATCACGCCCGTCTGGAACGTCTCGGACGAGACCAGCTTGAGCGGGATCGTGGCGTCGCCCTCGTCGAACAGCCGCATGCCCTTGCGCACGGCGATCGGGTGCACCAGGAGATGCAACTCGTCAAGGAGGCCGGCGGCCAGCAACTGGCGGACGACCGAGACCGACCCGCTCATGGTGATCTTGCCGCCCGGCTCGTGCTTCAGGGCGGTGACAGCATCGACGAGGTCGCCCTCGAGCTGCTCGGAGTTCCGCCACGTGAACTCGAGCTTCTGGCTCGACGCTACGATCTTGCGGGCGTCTCCGATTGCCTTGGCAAACGGGGCGTCCTCCCCGCCGGCCGCCTCACGCTCCGGCCACGCCCCGGCAAAGCTGTCGTAGGTCTTGCGGCCGAACAGCATCGTGTCGGCTCCGCCCAGGCTGGCGTCGACGGCGACGCCCATCTCGTCATTGAAGTAGGGGAAGTGCCACTGGTCGGGGGCCTCCACGACGCCGTCGAGGGACATGAACATGCCGGCGATGATCTTCCTCATGAGGTGCCTCCAATGCGGTGGTCGGTGAACCTGGCAGGTGAGACGGCGGCCGTCGAGCGAACTCGTCGGTGTGACACGGTCTACCGCTCGTAGGGCGGCGCGAGTGGCAGGTCGTGGCGGGCGGCCCGTTCGATCTCGGCGTCGAGGGGCCAGGGGTTGGGCCGGCAGGCGCGCAGCTCGGTGCTCTGCTGGGCCATGACCGGCGCGAGCCGGTCCGGCCCCGGGCACTGGACGTCGGGATGGTGCTGGCCCAGCAGGTGGCCGAACTCGTGGTTGACGAGCATCACCCGGTACGACGCCAGGTCACCCGTCCACTGGAGGGTGGCCGTGCGCCATCGGTCGGCGTTGAGGGCCACCACCGGCCCCAGCTGGCACGAGTACGTGCTGCGGGTCGTGTAGGGCGCGCATAGCCGGTCCACCTCGGGGCCCTCGGCCAGCACGACCCGGTACTCGGCGTCAGCCGCCGCCACTATCCGGAACCCGGCCCGCGACCAGCCCCGCCCGTCGGCCAGCGTCGAACGGACCACCGACTCGAAGTCGGCGGTGGCGGCGTCGGTCGTCCGCCGCTCGACCCGGTACGGCACCACGACCACGGGGACCGACGTCGACGTGGTGGTCGCAGGGACGGCCGAGGTCGTCGCCGACGTCGGCGGTGCCGAGGACAGGGCGGCGGGATCGGCGGACCGAGCGCAGGCGGCCGCGACCACGCTGGCCGCAACCGCGACCAGCGTCAGCCTCAGCGGCAGACGAGGACGCGCGGCGTGAACGGCGTCAGCGGCTCGACCACGAGCCACTCGTCGGGCAGCGGCAGGGCGGCCGCACCGGCGCCGGCCAACGGCCGGGGACGGCGGGGCTCCCGCGGCCAGGCGCTCCCGCCCCAGCCCCGGTAGATCAGCAGGCCATCGGGGTTTGGCACGGCATCGAGGGCCGCCTCGACCGCGACGTTCGCCCGGAACGCGTCCCACTGGTCCTGGCTGGCGAACCCGAGCTCCAACACGACGCCCCACCCCAGCTCGTGGAACCGCCAGTCGGTGGCGCCGTGGTGGATGGCGGCCTCGATGAGGTTGTCGCCATGGGCCTCCGCCCACAGGCTCGCCGAATACGCACCGTCCAGTACCTCAATCGACATCTCGTACACGACGGACACAAGTGTACGCACCGTGGTCGCCCGGACACCACGGCTTTCTCTACCTGATCCCCGCCTCGTCGTCGGGGCTCGCCGGCCGCTCGTCCCCGCCCGCGGTGAGGAAGGAAAACTTCCCGTCCGGCTCCAGGACGCCGACCTCGATCTCGGACAGCTGGGCGATGCCGTGGTTGCGGGCCTCCTCCTTGAGCTCGTCGAGCGTCAACCGCTCCAGGTACATCACCTGGTCGACGGGCTCGCCGTTGCGCACCACGCCGACCGGAACTCCTTCGAAGACCGCCCGGGTCCCCTTGAACTTGAACGACAGGTAGGACATCACGACGATCCAGCACGTGAGCGTGCTGATCACCAGGATGGCTCCCGTGATCGACATGTCCTCCTGGGTCACCCCCTGCTGGACGAGGCCGCCCATCACCACCAGCAGGATCAGTTCGAAGGCCGTGAGCTGACTCAGCTCCCGCTTGCCCACGCCGCGCGCCACCAGCCACAGAAAGGAGTAGATGGACGCCGGGCTGAACCCGGGCGTCGATCGACACCGTCATGGCCGAACCGCCGGGCGGAGCCTGGAACCGCTGCACCACCCCGTCCTCGGTCGTGAACGCCTCGACCGGCTCGGGGTCGGTCCCGTTCACGTCGCACATGTCGCCCTAGGACGCGCAATGGCCGTCGATCATGGCCGGCAGCGAGCCGCCCACCTCGCGGGCGCCCGTCCGCCGGATCTCGATGGTCATGTTCCCGGCCAACTCCGAACGGGTGATGTAGGGCACGGCAGGTCGTAGCCGCCGCCCGAGGCCTCGACCGTCTTCGTGTGCACGCCCAGCCCGCCGAGAGCCGCCGCCACCAGCACTACTAGGCAGTTGGACACGAAGAAGCCGCGGCGCAGCAGGCGCGCCCGACGGCGTGTTCGTAGCTACCCGAGTCGTCGAAACGCGCTGGTCAGCGCCGTCGGGCGCATCGGCGCGAAGCGCCGAGAGCGAAAAATAGCCGTCTCCTACGTTACGTTACGTGGGTTGGTACGTCTTCTCGATGGGGGCCCGCACCAGGTTGCCCCACTCCGTCCACGACCCGTCGTAGTTGCGCACGGTGCTGTGGCCCAGCAGGTGGGTCAGCACGAACCAGGTGTGGCTCGAGCGCTCGCCGATCCGGCAGTACACGACGGTGTTGTCGCCGCTGCTGACCCCGAGCTCCTCCTCGTAGATGGCCCGCAGGGCGTCGGCGTCCTTGAAGGTGCCGTCGTCGTTGGCCGCCGTCTTCCACGGCTTGGACTTGGCCGTCGGGATGTGGCCGCCCCGCAGCGCCCCCTCCTGGGGGTAGGCGGGCATGTGCAGCAGCTCGCCCGAGTACTCCTGCGGCGACCGCACGTCGATCAGCGGGCCCTGGCCGATGTGGCCCAGCACGTCGTCGCGGTAGGCCCGGATCGGGGCGTCGTTGCGCTCCACGACCGGGTAGTCGGACCTCTCGCGCTTGGACACGTCGCTGGTGATCTCGCGCCCCTCGTCGATCCACTTGGCCCGCCCGCCGTTGAGGAGCCGCACGTCCTCGTGGGCGAACAGCGTGTACACCCACAGGGCGTACGCCGCCCACCAGTTGAAGTTGTCGCCGTAGAACACGATCGTCGAGCCCCGCCGGATGCCGCTCCGGGAGTTGAGGCGGGCGAACCCCTCGCCGTCCACGTAGTCACGGGTCACGGGGTCGTTGAGGTCGAGGTGCCAGTCGACCTTGATGGCGCCGGGGATGTGGCCGGTGTCATAGAGCAGCACGTCCTCATCCGACTCCACGACCACCAGGTCGGGGTTGTCGAGGTTGTCGGCGAGCCACGAGGTGGTGACGAGCCGTTCGGGGTGGGCGTACTGCTGCAGTTCGGAAGCGGGGTCCTGCGGGACGGGCATGTGGTCCCCCTTGTGGGTCGTTCGTTCGCTGCCTGCCAGCCTAGTGCCCGAATCCCGACCTCGCAGGTCGGAATTTATGAGAGGATGGACCCATGGCCAGTGCCCTGCCGCTTCAGCGCATCGTTGACCTGTTCGCGGGCGCGCCCAAAGACCTCCGGGTCCAGGCTCTGCTCGAGTACTCCCGCAAGGTGCCGCCCCTGCCCGAGCGCTACACCGAGCACCCCGAACTGCTGGAACCGGTGCCGGAGTGCCAGACGCCGTTCTTCCTCGCCACCGAGGTCGATGACGACGACCGGGTGGCGCTGCACTTCCAGGTCCCGGCCGAGTCGCCGACCACCCGGGGCTTCGCCGGCATCCTCCACGAGGGCCTGAACGGCACGACCGCCGACCAGGTCCTCGAGACGCCCGACGACTTCTACCTGAGGATGGGGCTGGGCGAGGCCATCTCGTCGCTGCGCCTCCGGGGCATGGGCGCCATCCTGTTCCGGATGAAGCGCCAGGTGCGCGACCAGCTGGCGGCGAGGGGCGCGACGACTACGTGACTACGTGAGGTGGCGCCCGGCCCAGAACCCCCCGAAGGGCAGGGCCGATGCGAGCAGGATCAGCAGCGTCTCGCCCGCACCCCAACCCTGGCTCTCCCGGATGCGCAGCACCATCACGAAGTAGACGAGGACCACGATCCCGTGGACCAGGCCCGGCACCCGGATTAGGTCGAGCCCGTCGAACACCCGGTAGACGACGACGAAGGCCAGCAGCACCAGGTAGGTGAGCGCCTCGACGTAGGCGGTGACCCGGAAGGCGGCTGCGTCGCGGTCGTTGGTGGTCGTGGCCATTTCCGGCCGAGTATGGCCGTCAGCGGCTGGCGTGGGCCAAACGGCCCGACAACAACGCCGTCGCCACGCCGAGCCCGACGTAGACGCCGCCGCTCACGATCGGCTCGGCCTTGGCCGCTCTTGGGCTGCGCCTCAGCCACCGGCCGAGGGACGACGCGGCCAGGGCATACGTCCCGTCGCTCACCATGCCCAGGGCGATGAACGTGAGTCCCAGGAGGACGACCTGCGCCGGCACGTGGCCCCGTTCCACGCTCACGAACTGGGGCAGGAAGGCGAAGAAGAACGGGGCCGTCTTGGGGTTCAGCAGGTTGACGACGAACCCCTGGCGGAACAGCCGGCCGAGATCCACGTCGTCGGGGCCCGCTGACGTGGGGCGCAGCGGGCCCGCCTTCGACCGCCAGCGCCGGACGCCGAGCCACAACAGGTAGGCGGCGCCCGCGTACTTGATGGCCGTGAAGGCCCAAGGGCCTCGCCGCCCCTGCGATCGTGATCCAGGCGTACCTGTCGGACTCGCTCATAACTGGACGACCGTAGGGACGCGGGGGGGCTCGCGGCCGCCGCGTGCGGAGTCCCTTGTTGGCGGCCATCGCGGTCTGCCCAGTTGGCCATTGCGAACTGCCCGCTGGCGGTCACCGTCGTCACGAAGCCATCGCTCGCAACGATCGTGCGAGCTGGCGGCCGTGTCCTACCGCACTTCGGCCACGCGCCCGAGCGGTGCGTCTCGAGCGTTCTGGGTGCTCGCTCTGGGGCACCCGTGCGGTCATCAGCCCGGCCCAGAGCCGTCGTTTCCTGTGTGGGCCCGGTTGTCAAGGCCATTCTTGGCGGGAGGCGATGATCTGTTGGTCGATACTTTCGGTGTTGGGCCGGTTGCCGGCGGCGTTGGGGCGCCCTGCGTTTCCTAGGTCCGCGACGATCGTGATGTCGTCGGTGACAACAATGCGGATTGGGTGACCCCCGTTGGTGGGAGCCGCGGTCGCGTCAGTGTTATAAGGCTGTCCAGCACGAGTGCTGGCGTGCACGACGGTTTCAGGAGCGGACCGCGGAGACCCTGATGTTCGAGACGGGCGGGCCGAGCTGTCGATACCTGTGGTGACGACGCTCAGCGCGGCATGGCGTAGACCGCCTCAGGATCGATGGCCCGCAGCGTGTGGTAGCAGCGCCGCGCGAGTTTGCGGGCCATGGAGATGGCGGCCAGCTTGCCGTCGTGGGCGTGCTTGACAGCCTGGTAGTAGGAGCGGTCTGGGCTGGTAGCCCGCGACGCGGCCATCCCCGCTTCGAACAGCGCCCAGCGAAGCGTCGCCGGACCCTGGCGCGACAGGTGGCCGCCGGCGCGATGCCGGTCCGAGGAGTCCACGGTCACATCCAGCCCGGTGTGGCGCACGACCTGGTCGGAACGGGAGAACCGTCGACAATCCCCGAGCTCGGCCCACACGACGACCGCGGTCAGGGGCCCGATCCCGTAGTGGGCAGCGACCAGCGCTTTGCATGCCGGCTGGCGCCGACCGAAGCGTTCGATGTCTGCTCGCAATGCCACCAGAGCCGCCTGGGTGGCGGCGATCATGTGGTAGCCGACCGCGACACGCTGAGTTGCGGCCGCGCTCAGCGCCACCGTGTCGCCGGCCAACCAGTCCCTCGTCGCGGCAGAGCTGATCTGACCCTCGGGAAGGCTCACCCCGTGTTGGGACAGCTCGACGTGGATCCGCTGGATCCACATGCGTCGCTGATCCAACAGGGTCTTGTACAAGCGGACCCGCTCTCGCCACTCCAGCACCCCCTCCGGCGGGATCCACGACTCGGGCAGCTCCCCGCTGTGGAGCAGTTCCCGGATCAGGCGAGCGTCGCTCCGGTCGGTCTTGGCGTGCTTCTTGCGGCCCCGGGCGGCCTGGGTGTCGGCCGGTTCGGCCACGTGCGCTTCGAAGCCCGCCGCGACAATCTCCTCGGCCACATACCGCCACCCTGTGCAGCCCTCGACCGCGATCGCGACAGGCTCGCCATGCGCGCGGGCTGCCAGATCCGGCCTCGCCACACCTCGCCGCTGCCCACCTCCAACGCGTCGAAGGTGATCTGCCCTCGGTGCAAATCCAACCCACATACCATGCTCATCGGGGACCTCCTCGTTGCAGCAGTAGGGACGATTCGCCACCCCAATGGTTGCCGAGGCTGGTCCCCCGTTCGTCGCCCGGCCATCCCCGGGTCGGGTCAAGCGGTCAAGGGAGCCAACCGCGCGGCCCAACGCCGTCGCGGTCTAAGGCGCGACCGGCGCTTGACGCCGACCCTGCCAGACGCGTCCACCGACCAACAATGGACCAGTAGGGAACGGGGGCCAACCCGAAGCCCCCAACCTCGAGACCCCACCAACGTTGCCTCGATGCCCCCGTTCCCGCACCGGAGCCGACCGATCTTCCACAACAACCGCCGCTCCGACCTGACGACCAACCGGCGCGGCCCTCACACATGGATTGTTAGCTGGGACGCGCACTCAATCGGGACCTAGTAGACATTGTTGGTGCAACGCCTCGTCGTGCTCGGGCGAGGAGCGGCCGGGAAGTCTGTGCTCGCCCGCGAGCTGGGCACGTCGGCGGACCTTCCGGTGGTCGAGCTGGACAAGGAGTTCTGGAGCGCAGACCTCCAGCCGATGCGACTGGATCTTTGGCGCGAGCGGCTGCAGACCATGGTCGAGGAGCCTCGCTGGATCATGGACGGGTGACCTCGGTCCTTATGACGATCCCGCGTCCCGGCTCCGCCGAGCTGACACCGTGGTCGTCCTCGACATGCCGCTTTGGCTCTGCACGTGGCGAGCGCTCCGTCGCGGCCACGAGCGACGCGACTTCTGGCGTTGGGTGCTTCGGTGGAGGCGCGGGGGCCACTCCGAGCTCATGGCCGCGATCGCGAAGTACTCGCTTGACGCGGAGGTCGTCTTGCTCCGTGGGCGCAGGGCGGTGCAGCGTTGGCTTTCCGGCCGCAGCTGATCCGGCCTTGAGGGCAGCTCTGCCGGCGCTGGACCTTGGCACAAGACTCTCTCAGCATGCCCGGAGTGTTTCGTGCCGTGACTGGCCAGATCGACTACCCACTGGCGCGCTGGCACATGGCCGCGGATCGCCGATCTCACCGACGACGAGTATCTGGGAGCCGGCCCCAAAGTTGCTGGACGCTGCGCGCCACCGACAACCACCAGGTCGCGTACGACTTCGACTGGCCTCCACCCCCAGCCTCCGCCGTTCACCACGATCGCCTGGCGTTTGTTTCACGTCGCCGTCGGCTGCTTTGCGGAACGAGCTACGCGCTACTTTCCCGAGCACGTCGCGCAGCCCGGCCGAGGGCAGGGAATGCGCAAGCGCGCGGTCATCGCCACGATTCCCGGCCGATGCGATCGAATCGGCGGCGGGTCCCGCCAGGACCCGGCGATCTGTCGCGCCCGAAGACCGCACGTCACCGTCGTTCGGGGTGCTACCGATCGGACGAAGGAAGGGGTCGACCAGCGATCGAGAAGAACGGTTCTGTGCGCGTCGCCGAGTTGGCGATCAGAGAGCACCTCCTGGCGGTCAGGACCTCCGCCGAGCGCGATCGGCACATCCTGTTGAGGAGAACGACCGGCCGGCCAAACGGCAGAGGGCTCTAACACCTCCTTCGGCCAGCCCGGTGGCTGACCAGTCCAAGGGTTTGTAGCCTCTCCACCGAGCAGGTCGCTGCAACACTCTTCGCGAGGCTTCCCATCCCAGCAACTGAGGGGGCGTTATGCATGCAGTCGTCGTCAGGGTCAGGATCAGTGAAGAAGGGGCCGCTCTGGCCGCCCTGCGAGATGAGGTCGTGCCTCAGGTGTCGCAGGCACCCGGCTTCGTAGCGGGGTACTGGACGCGCAAGGACAACACCGGACTGTCCATGATTGTGTTCGAATCCGAGGACACCGCCCGGGCCGCCAGCGAACGGATCCCGGCGACCGTGCCGGAGGGGGTCATGTTGGAAGATATCGAGGTCCGTGAGGTGGTAGCGCATGCCTGACTCGCGAGCGGAGTCTTGAGATAGCCGTCGCCCACGGGCGAGAATGCCGGATGCAGGGCCAGACGCGGCCCGTCGGGGTCCGTCCCACATCATGAAGCGGCCGGCACTCGGCGGTGCCGACCGGGGCCGACGGGTGGCCTGCGTCCAAGGCAACGACAACCGGGGACACACGAGCGCGACCCGTCGTTCTGGACCGTGGACGCTCAGGTCGCGATGTGGTAGCGGAGGTGTACGACGCCGTTTCCGAATCGGCGCTCATCGAGGAACTCGAGGTCGGTGCGAGTGGCGCTGGGCAGCGCCGGCTTGCCTCCGCCGACGAGCATGGGCCAGACGAACAGTTGGCACTCGTCAAGCAGCCCGGCCTTGAAGGCCTGCGCCGCGAGGTTCGCACCTCCGACGGTGAGATCGCTGCTGGCCTCGGCCTTCAGCTCGTTGTTACGGGCACCTCTCCGTGAGGACGTAGGGGCTTGGTCCGGCTGGTGTAGTTGAGGATCGAGTCGGGCTGGACGGCGGCCTGGGGGGCTGGCCAGGATCGGCAGGACCTGTTGGAAGCGCGACAGGGCCCCTCCCGATCACCTGAGTTCGTCGCTCGTCGGGAGGGGCCCGGAAGGGCGGTCTGCCGATGGCGATCGTATGGCCAACCGAGCTCGACGTCGACACGTACGCGTCGGCGGGCCGTGGGGTGGAGGTCGCCCGGCCGGACTGCCCGGTGTGCAGCCGGCCGATGTGGTTCTGGGGGTGGTACGAACGGGACGTCCGGGTGACGGCCGAGGTGATCCGCCGGCTGGCGGTGCGCCGGGCCCGGTGCCGGGAGTGCAGGCGGACGCATGCCTTGTTGCCCGGGTTCGTGACGTGGGGCCGCCTCGATGCGGTCGAGGTGATCGGCCCGGCGGTCGAGACGATGTGCGAGGGCGTCGGGATGCGGCGCGTGGCCGACGGCTTGGGCTTGAAGCACACGACGGTGCGGGACTGGCGACGCCGGTTCGCCCGGCGGGCGGCCCTGCTGGCGGTGGGGTTCTGCCGCTACGTCGTGGCCGTCGGTGACCTCGCTCCCCGGCTGAGCGGCCACCCCGAGTCGGTGGCCGTGGCGGCGGCCAAGGCCGCGTGGCGAGGGGCACGGCGACGGTTCGGCGACGGGGTGGGCGGGCTGTGGCGGCTGGCCAACGCCGTGGTCGGCGGCCATCTGCTGTCGACCAACACGGGCCCGCCCTGGGCAGCGGCCTGAGGTTGCCGTTGGATGCCCATCGACGGTTGCCGACGGTCGGCGAACGTCGGAAGGGAGCCCCCGATGGACGACCCCCGCCACCGCGACCGGGCCGAGGAGGTCGCACTGTTCCGCTTCAGCGTGATCTCCGAAGCGGTCAGCCCCCGGCTCACGCCCGCCGAGCGGGGCCTGATCGTGCGAGCCCTGGCCGCTCGCACCTGGACGACCCCCGAAGGAGTGGAGCGTTGCTTTGCCCGGGGCACCATCGACCGGTGGGTGGTCGCGTACCGGCGCGACGGGCTCGCTGGCCTGCGGCCGGAACCCCGCTCGGGCCGGGGGCGGGCCCGCTCCCAGGGCCGCTGGCTGGAGGAGGCGGCGCGGCTGCGCCGGGCGCTGCCGACCCGCTCGGCGGCCCAGATCGTCGACGCCATCGCCCGGGCGCACGGGGTGGTGCTGTCGGAGCGGACGGTGCGGGCC
>JBOGID010000363.1:0-11823 GCA_050742295.1 Acidimicrobiales bacterium
CCACAACGCCCGCAGCTGCCCGGCCCGCCGCCCCGCGCCCGGTCGCGGCCTCCTCGTCGGGCCCGACCCGGCGGCCGGGCATGCGGATCGGCCAGCTGCTGGCCCTGAGCGACCAGACCGACTCGGCGGGACGGCTGCTGTTGGAGGACTCCGCTCCCGAGCCCGCCATCCGCAAGGCCCGCCAGGCCGGCATCCCCATGGAGTCCGCCCCCGCCCCCTACCAGGACACGCCGTCGCGCCACGGCGGGCCCATGAACCAGTCGGCCTACGAGGCCCTGCGCCACGACGTGGCCGAGATCCTCAACGGCTTCGCCTGGCTGGCCGAGAACGCCCAAGCGGCCGCCGCCGACGACCCCGAAGTCGCGACCGGAGCCCCCCGCCGGCTGTTCGTGACCAGCTACCTGGGGGTCAGCCTGGCCCACGTCCTGTTCCACCGGGCCGTCGACCCCGCCCCGCCCCACGGGTCCCTCCCGCCGTATGTGGCGTCGATCTTCAAGGCCAGCCGGGGCATCTTTTCGTTCTCCGTCCAGCTCGAGAATGACCTCGGCCCGTCCCACCCCATGACCGCAGCCGAGGTGATGGCCTACGCCGAGGAGCACCGCCAGCTCGTTCGCCCCGAGACGGGCCAGGTGTGCGCCGCCCCCACCCGGCTCATCGAGCGGACTATCGAGGCGATCCTCACCGGCGAGGGCGCCGACGCGGCCAAGAGCAACCTCGGCGACCTCATCGAGTTTCCGGTGCTGTGGGAGTTCTACCGGCTCCAGGACACGGTCGGCGAGCTGCTGTCGACGTTCCGGGTCGTGATGAACCAGGTCACGGACGTGGCCCCGTCCGGCGACCCCAACCGGCTGTTCCAGGCCGTCATCCCCGCGGGCCCGGCCCAGGGCCAGCAGTTCGGGCAGTTCACCTCGGGTGTGCTGGCCCAGATCACCGACGCCCAGGCGGGCATGAACCGGGCCCTGGGCCGGGCCGAGAACGCCCGAGCCGTTACCCTGGAGGATCTGCTGAGGATGCTGTGAACCGCCGGCCCAGGCCTGCCTTGACGGCCCTGGCGGCGGCCGTCCTGGCCCTCGCCGGCCCGGCCTGCGGCGACGGCGACGTGTCGGGCTCCGCCTCCCCGACCACCACGGCCACGGCGGTGCCCACCACGCTTCCGCCCGCAACCGCCCCGCCCAGCACCACGGCCACGACCGCTCCCGCCGCCGCCACGACGACCAGGCCCGCCGCAGCCGCCACGACGACCACGGCCCTTCCCACCCCCGCCACCGCCATCATCGGGCCCGACACCGTCGCCGGCATCCCGCTGGGGGCCAACAAGTCGGCGGCCATCGGCGTCCTCGGCATCCCCACCGTCTCGGGTCAGACCACCGACCTGAGCGGCGCCACCTACGACTTCCTGCGGTGGTCCCTCGACGGCAACCGCGGGCTCACCCTCAACTTCCGCACGCCGTCGGCCACGTCGCCCCTGCTCACCGACTGGCAGGTGACGGCCGTGGGCCCCACCACCGCGCTGGGCATCAAGGTGGGCGACACGGCCAGCCAGGTCACGGCCGCCTACGGGCCGCTCCAGGCTTTCTGCTGCGACTCCCGGGTGGCCAGCGTGGAACGCAACGGTGGCCGCCTCATCGTCATCGTCGACAACGCCGGGTCGCTGGTCCGCCAGCTCATCGGCGGCGACCCCGCCTTCTGGTCCCGCTCCATCGCCGACTGAACCCAGCGGTCTGCATGGGGTGTCCTAGCCTGTCCGGCCAGGGGAGGGGATCGGTTTGCCCACACCACCGCGGCTCAACGCCGAGCGCTGATCGGAACCGCGGCTCTGTTCCGGCACGGTGTCGCGAGCGGCGATCCCCGGCCTGACGGCGTCGTGCTCTGGACCAGGGTCGAGGGCGCGCCCAGCCGGTTTATCTGGGAGATCGCCACCGACCCAGCGGTGACCGGGGTGGTGGCCGGAGGCTACCTCCCGCCGCCCGCTGCCGACACCGACTGGACCGTCCACGTCGACGTCGGCGGCCTCGATCCCGCCACCACGTACTGGTACCGCTTCTTCTGGCCCGACGGCCCCTCGTCGCCCATCGGCCGCACCCGCACCCTGCCCGGCCCCGACGCCACAAACGTGCGGTTCGCCATGGTGAGTTGTGCCAAGTACAACGCTGGGTTTTTCAACGCCTACGCCCGCATAGCCGAACGCGACGACCTCGACTTCGTCCTCCACCTCGGCGACTACATCTACGAGGCGGCCCAGGCGCCCCCGCCCAGCCAGACCCCGGCCGCCGACATCGGCCGCGAGGTCGACCCCCTCCACGAGTGCAAGACCCTGGAGGACTACCGCCGCCGCTACGCCCGCTACCGCCTCGACCCCGACGTGGCCGCCCTCCACCTCGCCCATCCCCTGATCGCCACCGTGGACGACCACGAGTTCGCCGACGGCACGTGGCGGGACGGGTCGGTCGAACACCACCCCGACCGCGACGGCCCGTTCGCCCGGCGGCGGGCAACGGCATGGCGGGCCCACTGGGAATGGCTGCCATTCCGCCCCCCCGACCCCGCCGACGCCGAGACGGTGTACCGGACGGTCCCGATCGGCACCCTCGCCGACCTGCTCCTCATCGACATCCGCACCCACCGCGACGAGCCGTCGGCCGCCGCCATCGACGACCCCCGGCGCGGCATGCTTGGCCCGGCTCAGCGGGAATGGCTGCTCGGCGAACTGGCCCGGTCGCAGGCCCGGTGGCGGCTCCTCGCCAACCCCTCGCCACTGGCCCCGACGTGGTCGGACACCCTCCCAGCCTTCACCCGCCAACCTCTCGCCACCGTCAAGCTCATCGCCCCCGACGGCAACGGCCCCGACCCCGACCAGTGGGACGGCTACGTGCCCGAGCGCGACGCCGTCATTGCCGCCCTGCCCCCCGACACGGTCGTGCTGGCGGGCGACGTCCACGTTTCGCTGGCCATGGAGATGCCCACCGCCGTGGAGTTCGTCACCGCCAGCCTCACGTCCCAGAACGTGGACGACAAGATGGGCTGGGCGCCCCGCACCGAGTCGCTGGCCATCGAGGCGGCCTACGGGGAGGCCCTGCCCCACGTCCGGTGGTGCGAGCTCGACAGCAACGGCTACGTGGTCGTCGACGTCACCCCCGAACGTGTCGCGGCCGAGTGGTGGCACGTCGACACCGTGCTCCGTCCGTCACCGCACCAGACCTGCGCGGCCCGCTGGACCGTCCGCCACGGCACCAGCCGCCTCACACCCGGCTAACACCGAAGCGCTCAGCCCCGCCCCGACGGCGGCCGATACCCACACGGAGGCGCGAACGGCACGCCCGTGGATCGTTCGACCAGGGACTTGTTTCGTGAGGCGGAGACGGTGGCTCGAAGCAGGGATCCTGGTTGGCGCACCGGTACTGGTGGTGCTCGGAGCGTTCGCCCGCGCCGACGCGCCGCCCGCGCCGCCCAGCAAGCGCCATCGGGCAAGGTTGTCGCCATCGCTGGCCGCCCCCTCGAGGACGTGGTGATCGACCCGACCGGCACCCGCGCCTACGCCGCCAACCCGGCCCGCGACCGGGTCGAGGTCATCGCCCTCGCCACCGCGACCTTGGAAGCCCCCATCCCCGTCGGCGACGCGCCCCTCGGCCTCGACCTCTCCTCCGACGGCACCAAGCTCTACGTGGCGTTGCGGGCCGAGGTCGGGCGCATCGCCATGCCGCCCGACTCGGGCTCACTCGACTGGCGGCCTTTCTCCGTCGCCGTGGCCAACGACGGGTCGGCCCTTGTCAGCCGAGTCGCAGACGCGGATGCCGGGAAGGCGCTCCTGCGCCTAGACCGGGCGACCGGCACAATGACCGAGGTCCCGCCCTTCCTGGCGGGACTCAACCGGGTTGCCACGGGCACACGGGTGGAACCGAGCGACGACCGGTCAAGCATCCTGATCGCCGAGGTCAACTCGTCGGGCGGCTCGGTGTTCCGCTACGACGTCGCGACCCGCACGATCGAGCACAAGTACCTCCAGACCTACCTTGGGTTCAGCGCCGCCGACCGCACCGGCTCAAAACTGGTCGTGAACGCCGGCCAGGGCAGCTTCGTCCTCGACGACGACCTGGTCGTGCGGGCGACGGTCCCCGTCGACAGCATGGGCGTGGCCGTCAACGGTGCGGGGACGATCGCCTACCGCGTGCAGGAGCAGCAGGTCGAGGTGCTCGACCTCGACCGCGGCCTGGACACCAGGATGATCCCTCTTCCCGAGCCGGTCGGGAACGCACTCGGCGTCCCCGCCCTCACCCCGAACGAGCAGACCGTCGTGGTCACCACCGCCACCGGCCTGAGCATCGTGGCGACGAGCGACGCCGTCCCCGTCCCCGGCTGTGTGCCCACCCTCGCCGATCTCTGCAGCGGCACGTCCCCGGCCCAGGTCGTCGTCGACCCCACCGGCACCCGCGCCTACCGCGCCAACCGGGCGCGCAACCAGATCGACGTCATCAACCTTGCGACCAAGGCGCTCGAGGCGCCCATCGTCGTCGGGTCGCAGCCGCGGGCCATGGACTTCAGTGCCGGCGGCAGCACCCTCTACGTGGCCAACGCAGGAGCCAACGACATCTCGGTCGTCGACCTCGCCCTGCGCAAGGAGGTGCGCCGCATCACGACCCCCGCAGGCTTCGACAACGAGCGGCCGTTCTCGATCGCGGTGGCGTCCAACGGGACCGCGCTCGTCACCACCAGCGACGGCGGGGGCGGCTGGACGGACCTGCTGCAGGTAAACCTGGGCGACGACTCGATCCGTGTTCGTGGTGACTACGGAAACTTCGGCTATGTGACGGGCTTGACCACTCTCGCCGCCGGCGGGGACCGGTCCCGCATCGGGATGGCGAATGGCAACATCTCGAATGGCGCGATCGCGCGCTACCAGGTGTCGACCGACGCATTCGTGGAATCGCAGGTGGACGAGTTCATCGAGTCGGTCGCGCTGGACCGGACGGGGGACAGCGTCCTCGTCGACAACCTCGTCCTCGACGGGAACCTCACGCTGCACACCAGTGTCCTGGCGAACGAGCGCAACGCGGTGGCGGTGAGCGGTGACGGCAACCGGGCCTACCTGCAGCGCGAACGGTCGTTCGACGTGGTCGATGTCAAGCGCGGGCTTGTCATCGGCTCCATCGAGGTTGGCCAGGACCTCGGCCAGGGGCGGGCTGCTCGCCTCCGCCCTCCTGCCGCACCTGGCCGCCTTCACACCGGCCGGCGCCGCCCTCGCCACCGCGACGCTCGAAGCGCCCATATCTGTGGGTGACTCGCCCGCGGCCTCGACCTGTCCGCCGACGGCACCAAGCTCTACGTCGCCAACTTCGGGCGCGACGACGTCTCGGTCGTCGACATTGCGTTGCGCAAGGAGGTCCGTCACCCCTCGACGGCATCGGGAACTTCGTCGTGCCCCTCAACCGGCCCTCGGCCGGGGTCGGCCAGCCCGCGCCCAACTACCTGCACGGCTACCTGTTCGGCTTCGCCGGATCGCCGGCCCGGGGCACCATCGGCCTGGTGGCGGGGCAGTGGCGGGGCCCACCGGCCGGTCCGTCGCCTTCTCCGTGGCGGAGCCGGGCGGGACGGTCCACTCCGTCGGCATCCCCTTCGACTGGCAGCCGGAGGGCTTGTACTACACGTTCGTGTACCAGCTCAGCCCCGGCGTCTGGGGCGGCTTCGTCCTCGACGTCATCCCCAACCGGTGGACGTTCGTGGGCCAGCTCACTCTCCCCACGGCCTGGGGCAAGCTGTCACCCGAGACCCTCACCACCGCCATGTGGCTGGGCGGCCCCCCGGACGCCCGGACGCCCCGGACGCCCGGACGCCTGCACGCAGTACCCCTTCGCCGACGTGTACCTGCACCCTCCGGTCGGCTACGTGGGCGGCACCGCCACCTTTGCCACCCTCAAGGGCCGGAGCGCGCTGGCCAGCGACTGCCGCCCCACCGCGATGCCCGGCATCGGGAGCTGGACCCGCTACCAACTGGGCGCGGCCGTTTAGTCGCGACGCCGTGCGGCAGACTGAGCCGCCATGGACGACCGGCCCCGGATCGCCTTCTGGGCGCACCAGTGCGCCGAGTACGCCCTCGGGTTCCTGCTCTTTCTGACCGCCATCCGCCTGGTCGGGCCCCCGATGATCCATGCCCTGGCCGGCGGCCTGCTGTTCATCACCCTGGCCGCCATCACCAACGGCCCGCTGGCCGCCCTCCGGTGGATCGGCCGGGCGACCCACCGGGCCCTCGACTTCGGCCTCGCCGCCCTCCTGGCCGCCAGCCCGTTGTTACTGCGCTTCGACAACCTGGCCATGGTCGTCCTGGCCGAGGGCATGGCCCTGGCCGTGTTGATGCTGATCCGGCGGACGGCCTACGTCGACCCGCCCCGCTCCCCCCGGCGGACGATCGACACCGTCACCCGCGTCGCCACCGACGGCGCCCGGGTGGCCGGGAAGCTGGTGGGCCAGTCCCCCCGCCGCCTCGGCCGCCTCGTCGGCAAGCACAAACGCCGCCCGTCCTGAGCGGCGCCCGGCGCCTCGGCGTCAGGCGGGCTTGACCGGGTCCCGGCGCAGGCCGATGGTGATGATGTCGCTGAGGACGTTGGTCGTGAGCAGGACGTCCTGGATGCATGTGCCCGTCACGCTCGTCGGCTGGCCGACGGTGGGCTTGCCCTTGAACTTGTACTGGTAGGAGAACTTGCCGCTCCCGAAGACCTTGACGGCGATGGTCATGTCCTTCTTCTTGAGCATGTCGGGGACCATCTTCACGCCGTTCCCGAAGTACTGGAGGTCGCCGGCCACGTGCGGCTCGGGCTCAGCCACGTAGGTGACGTTGCCGTACGCATAGATGCAGACGTCGGTCCCCACCGGCGACCCCGGTTGCCCCCGCATACCGATGTGAATGGTCAGGAAGGCCGTGACCGGGTGCTTCTGGGTCGCCGTGCCCTTCTTCGCCCACTCGATCGCCTCGAGAATCTCCCCACACGCCATGCCCGCTCCCTCCGTGGTCTTTCCAGCCCCGCCCGACTCGTCTGAAGCTAGTCTTGCCATGCTCCAACTAGGACTACGGACGTGCCCAGAAAGTGATTCGGCTCGTCAGCGGGGGAGGACGAAGCGGGCTGACAGGAACGACCACACGGCGTTGGTCGTGTCGAACACCGGTGCCCGGAACCACTCGTGGCCGCCGCCGTTGATCCGGTAGCGCAGGACGGTCGCGCCGCCCCGGCACTCCAGGCCCTTGGACTCGGTGACCTTGGCCGACGCGCTGCCGGGGTCGGTGGCGGCGCAACCGTCGTAGTTCAGCCAGAACTTGAAGAAGTCCTCGACGGGCGCCACGAAGCCCCGCTTCCTCGTGCCAAAGTCGGCCACCTTGCCTCCCGCGTAGGGGACGATGGGGTCGGCCGACCCGGCCACCGTCATCATCGCCACGGCCCGGCTGGGCCGGCACGACTTGTCGAACCCCTGCCATCCCGACCCGGCGACGAGGACCACGGCGGAGACGTTGTCGGCCATCTCACACGCCACCCTCCCGGCCATGATCGCCCCATTGGAGAACCCGACCACGCCCACCCGGGTCGGGTCGGCACCGGTGCGCGCCGACGTCGCCTCGATCATCAGGCGCAGGAAGCGGACGTCGTCGATGTTCACGCCCGGCATCATGGGGTCGGCCCCCGGGCGGCCGTCGTTCCACGCCCCGCCCATGGCGTCGGGGTAGACCATCACGACCCGCGGCGTGGCGGCCAGCGGCTCGAACCCGAACGAGCGCATGTCCACACCGCGGCCCCCGACACCGTGGAGCACGACGACCACAGCGGCCGGCACCCCCGTTTCCGACCCGGGCGGGACAACCGTCGTCCACCGCCGGACCTGGCCCTCGATGTTGATCTCGTGCTGGTGGATCCCCGGCGCCAGGTACTCCGGGGCGGGCGGAGGCTCAGGCGCAGGCGCCGCGGGATCAGCGGCGGCCGGGGCGGCGGGGGCGGCCGGCGGGGCGGGGACCGGCGCCTGAGGCGGCGTTTCCGCGTCGACGAGCGACACAGACGAGTCGAGTCGGGGCAGTACGACCGGTGTCGAATGTTCGGTGCTGACCCCGCTGACGCACGCGGCAAGCAGCGCGGTGCCGACGAGCGCGCAAATCCATCCCCAGCGATACTGCCCCCCCACGGCTACTAGCAAAGCACACCTATAGCCATTTGCAAAACGGGCCGGTTGGAGTTCGACCTTGGCTGAACGCCCGAACGTGACGATTCAACGGCGGCGCGGTGGCGGTACTCTGAGGAGGCAATTGCCGACGGATGGGAGGGAGACAACGGCGCGCTCCGAAGCAATTGGTTCTAGGCGACTGCTGACTATCGCTATCGGCGCATCGCGCCGAAGCGCCCGACGGCCGCTGACCAGCGTGTGTACAACGATGGGTCGGCCATGAACATGCCGTCGGGCGCGAACCGAGGGCCTAGTCAGCAGTCTTCTACGCGGCACCCACGGCGGGCCCGGCACGCCGCCGCCGCCCGTTCTTCTCACATGGCCAAGACCGCGGAAATCGCCACCTCACTCGCACCGAGTCGAAGCGCGGTCGGCGAGCGGGAGGTCTTCCTCGACGTCCTGCGCGCCATCGCCATCGTGCGGGTCATCGCCTGGCACGCCTTCGGCGTCGCCGCCATCACCTACTTCGTCGCCGCAATGCCGGCGATGTTCTTCGTGTCGGGCAGCCTGCTGGCCAAGTCCTTCCAGCGACGGCGCTCCAAGACGGTGCTGTTCGACCGGTTCCGGCGCCTGCTGATCCCTCTCTGGGCCTTCGGACTGGTGGCCTGGGTGGCCATGGCCCTCGTCGCCCTGTGGTCCAACGACGAGCTGCCGCTGCACCAGGCCCTGGCCTGGGTGTTCCCGCTCACCGACCCGAAGGGCACGGTCTGGGAGGGCGGGTGGCTGTCGTCGCACCTGTGGTACCTGCGCACCCTCGTCTGGCTGTTCCTCGCTTCCCCCCTCCTCCTGGGGGCGGTGAGGGCCAGCCGCACGCTCGCGTTCGGGGTTCCCATCGTCGCCGTCTTCGCCCTCGACGTGGTGTCCCGCAGCCGTGATGTGTTCGACCTCGGGCACGCCACCACGTGGGCCGTCGGCGACGTGGCCCTCTACTCGGTGTTCTTCATGGCCGGGTTCCTCCACCGCGACGGGGCGTTCCGGTTCGTGTCGCGGCGGGGCTGGCTCGCCGTCGCCCTGGTGGCGGCAGCCGCGGCGGCCTGCTGGCGGCTCACCCAGCCCGTCCCCCTCGGCGTGGTGAACAACTCCCACCCGCTGCACCTGTTCGTCGGCGCGGGCTGGCTTGCGGCCGCGCTGGCCGTCCAGGGGACGCTGGGGCGGCTCGGCTCCCGTCCTCTGATCGGCGCCTGCGTCCGCACCATCGGCCGGCGATCGCTCACGATCTACCTCTGGCACACCGCCGCCATCATCATCGCCGTCAACATCCTCGAGGCCCGTCACATCGACGAACCGGTGGCCCACGCCATCGGCCTCGTCCTGCTGACGGCGGTGGGCATCGTCGTCGCCACCCGGCTCTTCGGCTGGATCGAGGACGTCGCCGCCGGCCGCCGGAAGTCCGCACCCCGTGCCGTCGTAACCTCCGTGCCGGGCCCCGCTCCGGCGCCACGGCCGTCCCGTCCGAAACCGGCCGTGCCCGCCGATGCGTTCGCAATCCATCGCCGGCTCGCCCTCGCGGCAGTCGTCCTGCTGACGGCCGGCCTCCTCGCCACCTCGGCCAGCCGGCATGCGGTGACGCCGGAGGCGGAGGCGGCAGCCCGGCCTGCCAGGCGTCCGCCCATCCCTTCCAAGCCTCCGCCCCCGCCCGTCTTCCGTTCCGACGACGCCGCCCAGTTGCAGTCGCCCGAGGCCGAGGACCGGCTGGTGGCCGGGCTCGACGCCCTGGTCAAGGAGTGGGCGGAGCGCACCGGCGTGCGGGGCGCGCTCCTGGGCGTCGCCGTCGGCCCCGACATCCGCTGGACCGCGGCCCCCGGCACCCGCGGCGACACCAATGTGCGGGCCACCGTGCGCGACCGCATCGACCTGGCCTCGCTGACCAAGCTGTACACCGCCACACTGGTCCACCAGGCCGCCGACGCCGGCCTCGTCGAGTTCGACGGCCCCCTGCCCTACCTCCCCGACCTGCCCGACTTCCCCTACGAAGAGGGCATCACCGTCACCCAGCTGCTCGACCACACGAGCGGGATCCTTGCGTACCGCGACACCCCCGAGTACATCGACAACTGGGCGCTGATCGACTCGCCCCTCGTGGCCATCCGCGCCAGCCTGGCGGCCCCCCGGCTCTCCCTGCCCGGCATGGAGTACAACTACTCGAGCACCAACTACCTCCTGCTCGGCCTCATGCTCGAGGAGGTCACGGGCCGGTCGCTCGACGCCCTCTTCCACGACGCCCTCTTCACTCCCCTCGACCTGCGCGAGACCGTCCACCGCGGGCCGGTCGCAGGCGAGCCCCGGGGCGGGACGGCCGGCATCGAGACGAGCATGCGTGACCTCTTGACCACCGGGATCTCGATCCTTCGCGACCGCCGTGGCTTGTCGGACGAGGCCTACGCCCACATGACGACCATCGACCCGTTCACCGGGTTCGGGCCGGGGACGTTCGGGTTCTGCCCCTGCCGCATCGACGACGACGGCGTGCCCCAGTACTTCGCCATCGGGTACTTCGGCGCGACGGCTGTCCTCGTCTACGCACCGGCCCTGGACATGACGATCGCCGTCGACCTGATCGACGTGCCGCCGGACAGCGAGACCGGGCCGGTGGCCGTGTTCTTCGAGATGGTGGAGGAACTGGCCCGCCGTTCCTGAGCGGACGGAGGGCTATCCGGACGGTAAGGAGCGTCTTTCCTCGCGGGCTCCTTTCGGGGCCGAGCGGGTGATTCCGCACGGCGGGGCGAAGGCGGACGATGCATGCGATCGCATCACCGCACGCAAGGAGCACTTCGCCATGAACATCAAGCGCAAGACCGTCGCCGCTGTCTGCGGACTGGCCGCAGCCGCAGCCGCCCTCGTCGCCGGCCCCCAGCTGGCGTCGGCGGCCCCGTCGCCCCCCGACGTGCCCGCCAACATCGCCGTCCCCGCCGGCAACGTGCTGTCCGGCGCCGGGCAGGCCCGCGGCTTTCAGATCTACTCCTGCCAGCCCCAGGGCAGCGGGCACAGCTGGACCCTGCTCCAGCCCATGGCCGTGCTGTTGGAGAACGGCCACAAGCCCTTTGCCCTGCACTTCGGCGGCCCCACGTGGCTGGCCATGGACGCCAGCTCGGTGGTTGCGTCCCGCGTCGACGGCGCCCCCGCCCCGACCCCCGGTGCCGTCCCCTGGCTGCTCCTGAAGGCCACCCCCTCCGGCGGCCCCGAGGGCGGCACGTTCGCCGACACCACGTTCATCCAGCGGGTCAACACCGCCGGCGGGATCGCCCCCGCCACCGGGTGCGACGCCGCCCACGTCGGCGCCCAGGCGCCCGTGTACTACACAGCCGACTACTTCTTTTACCGGGCCTCCTAGGATAGGACAGGAGGCTCTGCTTTCGCTGTCGGCGCTTCGCGCCGAGGCGCCCGATGGCCGCTGACCAGCCTGTTCACCCTGCCGGGGTTGGCTCTGAACAACGCCGACGGGCGCGAAATGAGGGCTTAGTCAGCAGCCTCCTAGATGGACGCTGATCTACTCGGTCGTGCCTGGCGGCCCGAAGCCCTGACCAGCACCTTCGCAAGCTCAGTTGCTGTTCATGGCTAATAGGTCAGCGCCCATCAGGAGGCTGGTGTCAAAGCCCTCTTCCGGCGGCCGACCGCCCAGTTGAAAGC
>JBOGID010000364.1:0-19642 GCA_050742295.1 Acidimicrobiales bacterium
GCGACGCGCTCGGCCCATAGGACGCTGGTCGGATTCGCGTTCGGCGCTCCGCGCCGAAGCGGCCGACCTGCCTCTGACCGGCCCGTTTGCGTCACAGCGGCGCCTCCAAAGAGGCGGTCGGCCGCCAGACGAGGGCTTTCCGACCAGCGTCCTAGCCTGCCGCCTCTGTGAGCCTCCTGTTCGGCGTCGGGGCGATCGTGCTGCTGCTCGCGGCCCACGGCGTCTTCGTGGCCGGGGAGTTCGGCCTGGTGGCGGCTCCGCGCGAACGGCTCGAGAGGGAGGGGGAGAAGGACCCCCGGGCGCGCCTGGCGGTCCGGGCGCTGCAGAAGCTGTCCTTCCTGCTCTCGGGGGCCCAGCTCGGCATCACGCTGACGTCCCTGCTTGTCGGCTTCCTCGTCGAGGCCACGCTGGCGGAGGCGTTCCAGCCGCTGTTCGAGTCCCTCGGCGCCTCGTCGACCGCCCTCGCCCACGGGTTGGCCGCCGGCTTCGCCCTCGCCCTCGTCAGCACCACCGAGATGGTCCTGGCCGAGCTCGTCCCCAAGAACTACGCCATCGCCCGTCCCATCGGCGCCACCCGGTACTTCGTCGGGCCGTTGTGGTGGTTCAGCAACGCCCTCAAGCCCCTCATCAGCTTCCTCAACGCCTCTGCCAACTGGCTGGTGCGCAAGCTGGGCGTCGAGCCCCGCGAGGAGCTGCGGTCCGTGCGCAGCCTGGAAGAGCTGGAACTGCTGATCCGGACGTCGGGGGAGCACGGGTCCCTGGACCGGGAGGAGGCAATCCTTCTCCGGCGCAGCATCCGCTTCGGGCACCGGACGGTGGCGGACGCCCTGGTCCCCCGCGTCGACATCGTGCCCGTCCGCCACGATGCCAGCATCGCCGACCTGTTCGACGTGGCCCGCACCAGCGGCCACTCCCGCTTCCCGGTCTACGGCCAGGACCTCGACGACATCCTGGGCGTGGCCCACGTCATCGACGGCCTGCGGGTGCCGGTCGACCGCCGCCCGTCCACGCCGGTGACGGCCATCGGCCGGCTGCCGTTCGTCACGCCCGTGACCCGGCCTCTGGACGACCTGCTGGTGGAGATGAAGGAGCGGGGCGAGGAGTTTGCCATCGCCATCGACGAGTACGGCGGGACCGACGGCATCGTCACCCTCGAAGACCTCCTGGAGGAACTGGTCGGGGAGATCGACGACGAGTACGACCCCGCCGCAGCCGACCAGTCGTCGGCCGCCGCCGTCCTGGCCGACGGGTCGTGGGTGATCGACGGCTCGTTGCACCTCGACGAGGTGACGGAGCTGACCGGCTTCGCCGCCGCCGCCGGTGACTACGAGACGATCGCCGGCTTCGTCCTGGAACGGCTCGGCCTCATCCCTGAGGCCGGCGCCATCGTCGAGCACGCCGGATGGACGCTCGAAGTCCTCCGCGTCGATCGCCGCCGGATCGCCCGCCTGCGACTCAGGCGCACCGCCGGCGACGGCGAGGCGAGCGAGGGCGCCGAGGGCGCCGAGGGTGAGGCGTCCGAATGAGCCTCGGACCGTCGCTGGCGGCCGTCGTCCTGCTCGCGATCAATGCCTTCTTCGTGGCCGCCGAGTTCGCCCTCATCGCCGCCCGGCGCACGTACCTGGAGCAGCGGGCGGGGGAGGGCGACCGCCGCGCCGTCTGGGCGCTGGCTTCGGCGCGCGACCTCTCGGTGATGCTGGCGGGGGCGCAGCTGGGCGTTACCGTCGCCTCGGTGGCCCTCGGCTTCGTCGCCGAGCCGGCGGTGGCGCACCTGCTCGAGCCGGTGTTCCATGCGGTGGGGCTGTCCGAAGGGATGAGCCACGCCGTGTCGTTCGTCGTCGGGCTCGCCATCGTGGTCGTGGCCCACATGGTGCTGGGCGAGATGGTGCCCAAGAACCTGGCCATCGCCGGCCCCGAGAAGTCGGCCCTGCTGATGGCCGGGCCGCTGCGCCTCTACGGGCGGGTCTTCGGCCCGCTGCTGCGGGCCCTCAACGGCGTGGCCAACGCCGTCCTGCGGTTGCTGAAGGTCGAGCCGACCGACGAGCTGGCGACCGCGGCCACGGCCGAGGACCTGGCCTCGATGATCGGCGAGTCGCGCGACGAGGGGTTCCTCGACGAGTTCGAGGAGGAGCTGCTCAGTGGCGCCCTGCACTTCGACGCGGCCACGGCGGCGCAGGTGATGGTGCCCCGCGAGCGGATCGTGGCCGCGCCCCTTAGCACGACCGCCGAGGAGCTGGAAGCCCTGGTCGTGCGCACCGGCCGTTCCCGCATCCCCCTCGACGTCGGCGACCTCGAACGGGTGGTCGGGTTCGTCCACGCCAAGGCCCTGCTCGACGTGCCGCCCGAGACCAGGGACAAGCGGCTGGACCGCCGCCTCGTGCGCCCCATCCTCACCGTCCCGAGCGACCGCAGGCTCAACCTCGTGCTGGCGGCCATGCGCAAGCAGCAGATCCACATCGCCCTGGTGACGGAGGGGGGCCGGACGGTGGGCCTGCTCACCCTCCAGGACGTGCTCCAGACCCTCGTCGGCCAGATCCGCGAGGAACGGCGCCGGCGGGCATAGGCCGTCGGATCAGGCCTCGGAACGGGCCAGCGAGCGGACGAAGGCGATGCGGGCCCGGAGGTGCTGGTCGGTGAGCCCGCTCAGGCCCGGCGGGCGTTCCCCCTCTTGGCCGAGGGCCTGCTCGAACCGCTCCACGAGCGAGTCGGGCGTGTAGCCGGGTGTCTTCCACTCCCAGTCGGCGGTGAGGAGGCGAGCGGCCCAGTCGGCGTACATCTGCTCGTGGACCTGGATCGTCCCGCCGAACGGATGGCTCGCGAACTTGTCGGGGTCGGACACGAGGGCGCCGACGGCGTGGGTCGTGCCCTGGCCGTGCATGCCGGACACGAGGATGGAGACGAAGTCGTGGCTCTCGGCGTAGGGGTTGGGCGCCAGGCTGATCATGGCGTAGTCGAACGACTGGCTGGGCATCTGGTAGCGCCGGTCGGCCACGGGGTCGAGGATGCCCGTCTCGCTGAACTGGCTCAGGATGTCCTCGGCCGAGCCGAAGGCCAGGAGCTCACCGGCCAGCTCGCGGGCCCGGTGGAGCCGGTCCCGCTGGGCGAGGAGCAGCCCGCCAAGCTCGATGGAATCGAGGTCGAGAACCCCTTGGCTCTCCTGCACGGCACTGATGAGCCTCCAGACCAGGCGCAGGAGCGTCGAGTCGTCGAGCTCGGTGAGGGTGCGGATGCGGGCGTCGACGAGCTGGGCCCGCTCGGGGACGTCGTAGCGGAAGAGGGCGGAGCCGTTGATCGTCCGGGCCGCCCAGTTGGCGGCGGGGGAGGAGATCACGAGCAGGTTCGTCCGGCCCAGCTCCCGGCGGCGCATCTCGTCGGTCCCCAGGAGGATCAGCTTGTCCGAGCGCAGCTTCACCTCCTGATCGGGGTGGCGGAGGTTCATCAGGAAGGTGAGGTCGGCGGCGGCGCCGGACAGGATCGTCACGTCGGCCCGGGTCTCGGGGGGCTGGTCCCTCCGGTCGGCGGCGACGATGGTGAGGGGCTCGAAGCCGGCCGGGAACTGGTCGAGCGAACGCCACGGCGCCCGGTGCGCCTGGGGCGCGACGGTCGGCTGGCGCAGCAGCCCGATGGCCTTTTCCAGCAGGCCGTCCTCGCGTGTGCCCGGCTTCGCTCGGGCGTGCGTCTCGATCCACGCCGCGAGCCACTGCGCCAGCAGGTGCTCGCTGCCGGTTGGAGCTCCAATGGGCTCCGTGGCCGGGTGCAGCGCACGGAACAGGGCGAGCAACTGTTCGAGGGGCGGCGTGATCCGGCCCGCCTCGACCGCCGCCACCCACTGCTTGGACTTGCCCAGCTCGGTCGCGAGTTGCTGCTGCGACCTGCCGGCTCGCAGCCGAGAGTCACGGACGGGCGAGGTGACTCGCTCCGGCTGGTCCCCAGGGGACGCACCGCTCGCCATTATGGCCATCGTCCTGGTCAGAGTAGTCGATTTTGGGTCGGCTCGGCCAAGGGTCCACTGGGGACTAGATCTTCGCGGTTGGTCAGTCTTCCGTTGACCGCGGCAGCACGGCGCGGGATGCTGGTGACGGCCGGGATACGCCAAGGCTTGGGGGGCGACATGAGGAAGACAGGGACCGGTTCCAACCATCGACGGATCGTGACCGCGCTACGCGGCACCCAGATCGGCGGCCATCCCGCTGAGGTGCTCGGAACGCCGTCGCGCTCGCCCGAAGAGCCGGCCGTCCGGCTCGTCACCATCGCCGGGTCGGTGACGGTCGTGTGCGGCATGAAGTTCGACGTCCAACGGCCTCGTCACGGAGGCACCGTGTACGACTGGCTGAAGTGGACGCCCGCGGCCATGGTCCGTCCCGGCGACCAGCTGTTTCGCCCCGCCGGCAGCGGCCAGGACCAGTGGATCTCCGTTGACGAAGTCGCGCACCTGCGGACCAGCGGGCCGCTGCACCTGATCGAGACCGACGAGGAGACGGTCTTGATGAACGGGTTCCTCGTCCAGACGCAGCCGCCGCCCGGCGGCTGAACCTGTCACGTCAGCAGGCGGTGGATCCGGAACCGCCGGCCGGGGGCCTTGCTGTAGATGAGCCGGCGCTTGGAGACCAGGTCGTCGAGCAGGCACTCGACGAGCAGCGGGGCCTCGCCCACCTCCTCGGCGAGGGAAACGGCGCCCTGGCCGGCCGCTGCGGCGGCGGCTCGGGCCAGGCGTTGCTCGATGTCGGCAAGGTCCTGACGGGTGGCCCGCAGGTGGGCCCGGAGGCCGGCGTTGGTGACGGCCAGCAGGACGACCTGCGACGGCTCGGCGGTGGCGAGCTGGACCAGCTCACGCCCGCGCAACTCGACGAGGGCGGCGAACAGGCGGTCGTGGCCGATGCCCTCGGCCGCGGCCGCCGCTTCGATGGCCGGCGGCTCCACCATGCGCGTGCCGGTGGACAGGGCCAGCTCCACGGCCAGGCTCAGGACCACGTCGGGCTCGGCGCCCGTGTCGGGGGCGGACACGGCGGGTCACGGTAAACGGGTCCCGCCGCGCTAGTCTCATTGCACCGTTAACGCCGGTCCCGAGAGGCCGGCACGGACCTGAGGAGTCGCCAGCGTGGGAGCCCGAGAGCGCGCCGCCCGAACTTCGTCGCCCCCGTATGGGGGCGTTTTTGTTGCCCGGTCCCAGGTCATGGACGCCGACGACCTGCGCCGGGCCATCACCCGCATCGCCCACGAGGTGGTCGAGCGCAACCATGGGCTCGACGAGATCGTCCTGGTCGGGCTGCAGACCGGCGGCGTGCCCCTGGCCCGGCGGCTGGCCGGCGCCCTGGCCTCGGTCGAGGGCACCGAGGTGCCCGTCGGCAGCATCGACGTGGCCTTCTACCGCGATGACATCGGGCTGCGCCCGGTGATGCCCGAGGCCGTCACCCAGATCCCCTTCGACCTCACCGGCAAGGTCGTGGTCCTCGTCGACGACGTGCTGTTCACGGGCCGGACGGTGCGGGCCGCCCTGGACGCACTGAACGACTACGGGCGGCCCCGGGCCGTGCAGCTGGCCGTGCTGGTCGACCGGGGCCACCGCGAGCTGCCCATCCGCCCCGATTACGTGGGCAAGAACCTCCCGACCAGCCTCGACGAACTCGTCGACGTGCGCGAAGACGGCGTCGACGTCGGCACGGTGCAGACCCGATGACCGCCATGGCCGCCCCGCACCTGCTGTCGGTGGCCGACCTCGGGGCGGAGGGGATCGAGGAGGTCCTCGATGTGTCCGACTCGTTCGTCGAGGTGAGCGAGCGGGCGATCCCCAAGGTCCCGGCCCTGCGGGGCAAGACGGTCGTGTCCCTGTTCTACGAGGAATCGACGCGCACCCGGTTGTCCTTCGAGACGGCCGCCCGCCGCCTGTCGGCCGATGTCATGAACTTCTCCGTCGGCGGCTCGTCGGTGGCCAAGGGCGAATCGCTGCGGGACACCGTCCAGACCATCGACGCCATGGGCGTGGACGCCCTCGTCGTCCGCCACAAGTCGGCGGGCGTGCCCTGGCAGGTGGCCAACTGGGTCGGCTGCTCGGTCATCAACGGCGGGGACGGCTGGCACGAGCACCCCACCCAGGCCTTGCTCGACTGCTACACGATCCGCCGCTCTCGGGGCCCGCTGGAAGGGTTGCGGATCGCCATCGTGGGCGACATCAAGCACTCACGGGTGGCCCGCTCCAACGTGCTGGCCTTCTCCCTGCTCGGGGCCGAGGTGACGCTGGTGGCGCCGCCCACGCTCCTGCCGCCGAGCCTGGAGGGGTGGCCGGTCACCGCCAGCCACGACCTCGACGACGTGCTGCCCAAGGCCGACGTCGTCTACCTGCTGCGCCTCCAGGCCGAGCGCCAGTCCGAAGCGCTGCTGCCGTCGCTGCGCGAATACACCGCCACCTACGGCCTGACCCGCAAGCGGGCGCGGCTGCTCGCCGACGACGCCCTGGTCATGCACCCGGGGCCCATGAACCGCGGGGTCGAGATCGCGGCCGAGGTCGCCGACCTGCCCTCGTCGGTGATCACCCAGCAGGTCGCCAACGGCGTGGCCGTGCGCATGGCCGTCCTGTTCCTCTTGCTCGGGTCGGCGCCGGCATGATCGACGTCCTGATCAGGGGTGGACGGGTGGTCGACGCCACCGGCGACCGCCGGGCGGACGTGCTGGTGCGCGACGGGGTCGTCGCCGCCGTCGAACCGTCCATCGACGGGCCCGCGGGCGCGGTCGTGCTCGACGCCGGTGGCTGCGTGGTGGCGCCCGGCCTCGTCGACCTCCACACCCACCTGCGCCAGCCGGGCCGGGAGGAGGCGGAGACGGTCGAGACGGGCTCGCGCGCCGCCGCCCTGGGCGGGTTCACGGTGGTCGTGGCCATGCCCAACACCGAGCCGGCCATCGACTCGGCCGCCGTCGTGCGCGAGGTTCTCGAGCTCGGTGCCAACGCCCTGTGCGACGTGCGGCCGGCGGGGGCCATCACCAAGGGCCGGCGGGGCGAGGAACTGGCGCCGCTGGCCGAGATGGCGGCCCTCGGTGTCCGCCTGTTCACCGACGACGGCCGGGGCGTGCAGGACGCCCGCCTCATGCGCCGGGCCCTGGAGTACGCGTCGGCCCTGCGGGTCGTCCTGGCCCAGCACTGCGAGGACGAACGGCTGGCGGCTGGTGGTCACATGCACGAGGGCGAGTGGTCGAGCCGCCTCGGCATCCCCGGCGTCCCGGCCCAGGCCGAGGAGCTGATGGTGGCGCGAGACCTGGCCCTGGCCCGGCTGACGGGCGGGCGGGTCCACTTCCAGCACCTGTCCACCTCCGGCTCAGTGGCGTTGGTGCGGGCGGCCAAGGCCGCCGGCGACGCGGGCGGGGGGGCGGGCTTTGTGGCTGTGACGGCAGAGGCCACGCCCCACCACCTGTCGTTGACCGACGCGTCCGTGGCGGGCTACGACCCGGTGTTCAAGGTCAACCCGCCCCTGCGGTCGCCCTCGGACGTGGCCGCCGTGCGGGCCGGCCTAGCCGACGGGACCGTGGACGCCATCGCCACCGACCACGCGCCCCACGCCCAGGAGGACAAGGAGCTTCCCTTTGACCAGGCCCCGCCGGGCATGATCGGGCTGGAGACGGCCCTCGCCGTGGCGCTCACCGACCTCGACCTGCCCATCGAACGGGTCCTGGCCCTGCTGTCGTGGCAGCCGGCCCGCATCGCCGGCGTCGACGGCGGCCCCGTCGCCGAAGGCCGGCCCGCCGACCTGTGCGTCGTCGACCCCGCCGACGTGTGGCTCGTCGAGCGCGAGCGCACCGCCAGCCGCAGCCGCAACACCCCCTTCGCCGGACGCAAGCTGACGGGCCGGGTGCGGCACACGGTCTTCCGGGGCGAGCCCGTCGTGGTCGACGGCGAGGCCCAGCGATGACGGAGGCGCTCCTCGTGCTGGCCGACGGCACGACGTTCGAGGGTGAGGCCGTCGGGGCCGAGCCGCCCGGTGGCGTCGCGACGGGAGAGGTTGTCTTCAACACCGTCCTCTCGGGCTACCAGGAGGTGCTGACCGACCCGTCCTACGCCGGGCAGGTGATCACCTTCACCTACCCCCATATCGGCAACTACGGGGTGAACCCGGTGGACGCCGAGAGCCGGCGGCCGTTCTGCCGTGGCGTGGTGGTGCGGGACCTGGCACGGCGCCCGTCCAACTGGCGGTCGGCCGAGGACCTTGGCTCCTGGCTCCGCCGCCACGGGGTGCCCGGTATCACCGGCGTCGACACCCGCAGGCTGACGCGCCACGTCCGCGAGGCGGGGGCCATGCCGTGCGCCTTCGGCACCGCCGACGAGCGCACGCTCAAGGAGGCCGCGACCGGCGAGCCCGGCACCGACGGCGTCGACCTCGTGGCGACAGTCACCACGGCCGAGCCCTATGCCGCTGGTGACGGCCGGCGCCGGGTCGTGGCCTACGACTTCGGGATCAAGACGTCGATCCTGCGCCAGCTCGGCGACATCGCGACGGTCGAGATCGTCCCCGCCTCGACGACGGCGGCTGAGGTGCTGGCCCGCAGGCCCGACGGCGTGTTCCTGTCCAACGGCCCGGGCGACCCCGCCGCCGTGACGTACGCCGTCGATGCCATCAGGGGCCTTCTCGGCGAGGTGCCGGTGTTCGGCATCTGCCTCGGCCACCAGCTCCTGGGCGCCGCCCTCGGGGGCGAGACGTACAAGCTGAAGTTCGGCCATCACGGGGGCAACCACCCCGTGCGCCGCCTGTCCGACGGGAGCGTGGAGATCACGAGCCAGAACCACAACTACGCGATCGTGGAGGGCTCGATCGCGTCGGCGGACGTGACCCACGTCAACCTCAACGACGGCGTCGTGGAAGGCCTCACGTGCCGCGAGGTGCCCGCCTTCAGCGTGCAGTACCACCCCGAGGCGGGGCCCGGGCCCCACGACGCCCGCTACCTGTTCGCCGAGTTCGAGAACCTGATGGACGCCGGTGCCTAGACGAAGCGACATCGAGTCCATCCTGCTGATCGGGTCGGGGCCGATCGTCATCGGGCAAGCGTGCGAGTTCGACTACTCGGGGACGCAGGCGTGCCGTGTCCTCAAGGAGGAGGGGTACCGGGTCATCCTCGTCAACTCCAACCCGGCCACGATCATGACCGATCCCGACTTCGCCCACCGCACCTATGTCGAGCCGTTGGAGCCCGATGTGGTGGCGGCGGTCATCGAACGGGAGCGTCCCGACGCCCTGCTCCCCACGCTGGGCGGCCAGACCGCCCTCAACCTGGCCATGGCCCTCCACGAGCGGGGGGTGCTCAAGGAGTTCGGCGTGGAGCTGATCGGGGCCTCGGCCGAAGCCATCCGCACGGCCGAGAACCGGGAGCGGTTCAAGGCGGCCATGACCGAGATCGGCCTGTCGGTGCCCTCGTCCGGGTTCGCCTACGAGCTGGACGAGGCAATCAAGGTGGGCGACGAGATCGGCTACCCGGTGATCGTGCGGCCCTCGTTCATCCTCGGCGGCGGGGGCACGGGCATCGCCGCCGACGCCGACGAACTGCGTCGCATCGCCGCCGTGGGGCTGGCCACCAGCCCCACCACCGAGATCCTCATCGAGCGCTCGATCGCGGGGTGGAAGGAGTATGAGCTCGAGGTCATGCGGGACAGGGCCGACAACTGTGTGGTCGTCTGCTCCATCGAGAACCTCGACCCCATGGGCGTGCACACCGGCGACTCCATCACGGTGGCGCCGGCCCAGACGCTGACCGACGTCGAGTACCAGCGCATGCGCGACGCCGCCTTCGCCTGCATCCGCCGCATCGGCGTGGACACGGGGGGGTCGAACATCCAGTTCGCCGTCGATCCCGAGACGGGCGAGATGGTCGTGATCGAGATGAACCCCCGGGTCTCGCGGTCCAGCGCGCTGGCCTCCAAGGCTACCGGGTTCCCGATCGCCAAGATCGCGGCCCGCCTGGCCGTCGGGTACACCCTCGACGAGATCGTCAACGACATCACCCGCAAGACGCCCGCATCGTTCGAGCCCACGATCGACTACGTCGTCACCAAGGTGCCGCGGTGGGCGTTCGAGAAGTTCCCCGGCATCCCCGACGTGCTCGGCACCCGCATGCAGTCGGTGGGCGAGGCCATGGCCATCGGCCGCACGTTCCCCGAGTCCCTGCAGAAGGGCCTGCGCTCGCTGGAGCACGGGCGTTGGGGCCTGAACTGCGACCCCGGCGAGGCCATCACCGACGGCTACTCGGACGACGCACTGGTGCGACGGGCCGCCATCGCCAACCCCGACCGGCCCTTCCAGCTGGAAGCGGCCCTCCGGCGGGGGATCTCGGTGGAGCGGCTGCACGAGGCCACGATGGTGGATCCCTGGTTCCTCGACCAGATCTCAGCCATCACCGAGGAGCGCCTTTGGCTGGCCGGGGTCGGCGGCATCGAGGCCATGTCGCGCAACGACTGGCGGCGGGCCAAACGGCTCGGCTTCGCCGACGCCCAACTGGCGTGGCTGTGGGGCGTAGAGGAGGCCGCCGTCCGGGCCGCCCGCCGAGCCGCAGGCGTCAACGCCACGTTCAAGACGGTGGACACGTGCGGGGCCGAGTTCGAGGCCATGACGCCGTACCACTACTCGACATATGAGGACGAGGACGAGGCTAGGGGCGGGCAGCGGCCGACGGTTGTCATCCTCGGCAGCGGGCCCAACCGCATCGGCCAGGGCATCGAGTTCGACTACTGCTGCGTGCACGCCAGCTTCGCCCTGCGCGCCGCGGGATTCGACACGGTGATGGTGAACTGCAACCCCGAGACGGTGTCGACCGACTACGACACGTCCGACCGCCTCTACTTCGAGCCGCTGACCTACGAGGACGTCCTCAACGTCATCGAGTCGGAGTCCCGCACCGGGAACCTGAAGGGCGTGATCGTCAGCCTGGGCGGGCAGACGCCGCTGAAGCTGGCCGACCGGCTCCCACCGGCGCTGGTGCTGGGAACTTCGCCCGAGTCGATCGACCTGGCCGAGGACCGCGAGCGGTGGAACGCCCTGTGCGCCCGCCTGGAGATCCCCCAGCCCGCCGGCGGCACGGCCGCCACCGTCGGGGCCGCGCTCACCATCACACAGCGGATCGGCTACCCGGCGCTGGTGCGGCCCTCCTATGTCCTGGGCGGGCGGGCCATGTCGATCGTCTACGACGACGACGGCCTGGAACGGGCCATGGGCGAGCTGTCGGGGTTCGGCTCGCTGGGCAGGGAGGGCGGGCTGTCGGCCGAGCGCCCCGTGCTCATCGACCGCTTCCTTGAGGACGCCGTCGAGGTCGACGTGGACGCCATCCGCGACGCCACCGGCGAGGTGGTCATCGGCGGTGTCATGGAGCACGTGGAGGAGGCAGGTGTGCACTCGGGCGACAGCGCCTGCGTCATCCCGCCGCCCACGCTGGCCCACTCGGTGGTGGAGGTCATCGAGCGCTACACGCGGGCCATCGCCGACGCCCTCGACGTGCGGGGCCTGATCAACGTGCAGTACGCCGTCAAGCAGGGCCAGGTGTTCGTCATCGAGGCCAACCCCCGGGCGAGCCGCACCGTGCCGTTCGTGTCCAAGGCCACGGGCGTGCCCCTGGCCAAGGTGGCGGCCCGGGTGCTGGTCGGGGCCACGCTGGCGCAACTGCGGGGCGAAGGCCTGCTGCGGCCGCCGGTCGTGGGCGGGCACATCTCGGTCAAGGAGGCAGTGCTCCCGTTCAACCGCTTCCCCGACGTGGACACGCTGCTGGGGCCGGAGATGCGGGCGACGGGCGAGGTCATGGGGGTGGACCGCACGTTCGGCCTGGCGTTCGCCAAGAGCCAGGCGGGGGCGGGGGACCGGCTGCCCGAGCGCGGCACCGTGTTCCTGTCTCTGTCCGACAGGGACAAGGAGGGAGGCGTGACCGCGGCCCGGCGGTTCGTTGAACTCGGCTTTGCGATCGTGGCCACCGACGGCACCGCGCAGCGGCTACGGGCCGCGGGCGTGCCCGTGAAGGACGTGGTGGCCAAGGTGGGAGAAGGGCCCAACACCGCCCTCGAGCGCATCGCCAATGGCGAGATCGACCTGGTGGTGAACACCCCCCGTGGCCACGGCGCCCGGGCCGACGGGGCCTACATCCGCACCGCCGCCAATGTCCACAACGTCCCGTGCCTCACGACGGTCGCCGCCGCGCTGGCGGCCGCGGGCGGCATCGCCGACTGGGCCACCCACGGCCTGTCGGTGAACAGCCTGCAGGAGTACCTCGAGGGCGAGCAGCTGCGGCTCCCGCTATGAGGGCGGCGGCCGTCGACCTGGGCGTGCTTGTCGGGTCGGTGGCGTTGCCCAATCCGGTGATGACGGCGTCGGGCACGGCCGGCCACGGCGCCGAGCTTGGCCGCTATGTCGACCTGTCGTCGCTGGGCGCCGTTGTGGTGAAGTCGCTGTCAGCCGCGCCGTGGGGCGGCAACCCGGCGCCGCGGGTCCACGGCACCGACGGCGGCATGCTCAACTCGGTGGGGCTGCAGAACCCCGGCGTGGAGGCGTGGCTGGCCGACGAGCTACCGGCGCTGCTGGCCACCGGCGCACGGGTCGTGGCGTCCATCTGGGGGCGCACGGTCGAGTCCTACGAGAAGGCGGCGGCCATGCTGGCGGCGGCCGGCCCGTCGGGGGTGGTGGCCGTCGAGGTCAACCTCAGTTGCCCCAACCTGGGCCGCAACCACCAGATGTTCGCCCACTCGTCCGAGGCGGCGGCCGAGGTGATAGCCGCCACGGCCGCGTGCGGGAAGCCGCGGTGGGCCAAGCTCAGCCCCAACGTCGCCGACATCGCCGACATCGCCGGCGCCGTCCTCGAGGCGGGGGCCGATGCCGTCACCCTCGTCAACACCGTCATGGGGATGGCCATCGACCCCGCCACGGGCCGGCCGCGCCTGGGCGCAGGCTCGGGGGGCCTCTCCGGCCCGGCCATCCGTCCGGTGGCGGTCCGGGCCGTCTACGAGTGCCGGCGGGCGTTCCCCGATGCGGCCCTCGTCGGGGTCGGGGGCATCGCCAAGGGCGAGCACGCCGCCGAACTGCTGGTTGCGGGGGCCGACGCCGTCCAGGTGGGGACGGCCACCTTCGAGGACCCGCGGGCCACGGCCCGCATCCTCGGCGAACTGGCCCGCTGGTGCGCGTCAAACCGTGTGGAACGGGTCGCCGATCTGATAGGCAGCGCCCATGGAACTGCGTGACCGGCTGGCCCTCGTCCTCGACGTCGACGACCTGGTGATCGCCCAGCGGCTGGGCCGGCAGCTGAAGCCGTACTTCGGCGTGGCCAAGGTCGGGCTGGAGCTCTACGCGGCGGCCGGCCCCGAGGCGGTCACCACCATGATCGACGAGGGCTTCGACGTGATGCTCGACCTCAAGCTGCACGACATCCCCACGACCGTGCGGCGTGCGGCCCGTGTCATCGGCGCCCTGGGTGCGACCTACCTGACGCTGCACGCCAGCGGGGGTCCGGTGATGCTGCGCCACGGCGTCGACGGGCTGCGCGACGGCGCCGAGGCGGCCGGGCTGCCGCCGCCGGTCGCCCTGGCCGTCACCATCCTGACCAGCGACGCCGACGCCCCCGCCCACATCCTCGGGCGGCGGGTGGCGGCCGCCGTCGAGGGCGGCTGCGGAGGACTCGTGTGTGCCGCCACCGACGTGCGCGAGGCCAAGGAACTGGCGCCCCGGATGCTGGCCGTGGTCCCCGGCATCCGGCCCGCCCACGCCGACCACCACGACCAGGCCCGGGCCTCCACCCCGGAGATGGCGTTGGCGGCGGGCGCCGACCTCCTCGTCATCGGGCGGGCCGTGACCGCGGCGCCCGATCCGGCCAAGGCCGCCGCAGAACTGGTGGAGTCGCTGACGGCTCCGGAGGAAACGTCCTAGAGATGGCTGGTCGGATTCGCGATCGGCGCTGCGCGCCGAGGCCGCCGACCTGCCCTTGAGCAGCACCGTTGCGTCTCAGCATGGCCTCCAATCCGACGGTCGGCCGCCGAAGGAGGCCTTGCCGACGAGCCATCTAGCGGCTCGGCGGCAAAGAACCTCGGCGCGCATCGGAGCAGGTTCCCTAGACTTCGCTCCGGGCACGCGACGCGCGACGGCGCGGCGGGAGGGGAAGCTCATGAGGCGACACGTCACGGGACTTCTACTGGCGCTGGGCCTCGCGTTCACGTCGGTATGGACATCGACCGGGGTCGGGGCGGGATCGGATCGGGAGCACGAGGTGTGGCTGATCGATCAGTCCGACTCGGTCGCCGACGGCGGAGGGAGGCTCTATGTCTACCAGGGCGCCGATCTGGTGGGGTTGCGCGCCGCCACGGTGGTCCCCGAGGTGATTGATCTCGGCGGCGCGGCCCGTTCGCAGTGCCTGGACGATACGGGGACCGCTCCACGCCGCCCGCACATGCTGTTCTTCAACGCCGACCACACGCGGGCCGTCCTCTCGTTTGTGACTACGGGCCATGTGCTGTTCCTCGATGCTGCGTCGCGTGCGCCTGTGGCGTGCATCGACGTGGGCGTCCAGGCGCACGCGGCCGTTCCCGCCCCCGATGACAGCCACGTCGTGGTCGCCAACCAGAACGGCAAGCTGCTGCAGCGCATCACGACCAATTTTGCGGGCGACTCCTACGATCTCGATGCGGCCGCCACCGTCGACTTGGCGACCTGCACCACGCCGAGCGGCGCGCCATGCCAGGGGCCCGAGCGCCCCGACAATGCCCCGATCTGTGCGGTGATCGACGGCACAAGCCAGTTCGTGTTCGTGAGCCTCCGCGGTGGCGGGCTACTGGTCGTTGACAGCACGCAGACGCCGATGGCGATCGTGGCCGAGTACGACGCGGCCACGGTCCACCCCAACGGATGCGGCGGGGTGGAAGCGGGCGGCAAGATCTACCTCAACGCGGGCGGGGGCACGGCCGCCAACCCCGTCGAGTCCGACCTGTACGCCTTCCCCCTTACCGGCTACTCGGCCACGCCGAACGCACCGAACACGCCCGCGCCAGTCGTGGTGTTCAGCCAGGACGCGCGGGGCTTCGTGGACTCCCACGGCACGACCCTCACGGCGGACGGGCGTTTCTTGTGGGCCGGCGATCGCGCCGCCAACCGAATCGTCGTGGTGCAGGTGTCGCGCGACCGCGTCGTCCACGAATTCAGCCTCGTTGGACGCGCCAGTGCGGACCCTGCCCCGGACCTGCTCGACACGTCGCCCGGCGGGGATGCCGTGTATGCCGCGCTCCGGGGCCCGAACCCGCTGACCGCCAACGTGGCCGGTGTCAACAACGCCGTGGGCTCCACCCCGGGGCTGGGGGTCATTCGCAGCGGTGGGGCCGGCGGCGTGCTCGTTGCGGTCGCCCCCGTGAGCAATGTTGTCGGCGGCGTTCAGCTCGCCGATCCCCACGCCGTCCGCGTCCGCCGCCTGTGACGCGGGCGGCTGCGTGGCGCGCCGCAGCGGAGGACGATACCACTCCCAATTGACGCGCCGCGGCGGCGCGATAGGGTTCGGCCCATGCCGCTGCCCCCTCAGCTTTCGCCCGAACAGCGTCAGGCCGCCCTCGACAAGGCAGCGGCCGCGAGGCGGCAGCGAGCCGAGCTGAAGGAGAAGCTCAAGATGGGCTCGCTGTCGCTCAAGGAGCTGTTCGACCAGGGTGAGCGCGACGAAGTGGTGGGGAAGATGAAGGTCCTCGCCGTTCTGGAGTCCTTGCCCGGTGTCGGCAAGGTGCGGGCCAGGCGGATCATGGGAGAGGTCGAAATCAGCGAGGCCCGGCGGGTCCGGGGCCTGGGGGACCAGCAGCGCAAGGCGCTCCTCAAGCTGTTCCCCGACTCCAACTGACGTCCCCGCTCGGCCTGCGTGGCCCGACCGCCGTGATCTTCGTCATCGCCGGGCCGTCGGGTGCCGGCAAGGGATCGATCGCCGGCGCCTTGGTACAACGTGTGGACACGCTGTGGCTAAGCCGTTCGTGGACGACGCGGGCGCGCCGCCAAGGGGAACCGGCGGACGCCTACTCATTCGTCGACCGGGAAGACTTCGAGGCCCGCGCCGCCGAGGGCGGGTTCCTGGAGTGGAACGAGGTGTTCGGCCAGCTGTACGGCACACCCGTCCCCGAACCTCCGCTCGGCCATGACGTCCTCCTGGAGATCGACGTGCAGGGGGCCCGGGACGTGAAGGTTCAGCTGCCAAACGCGGTCGTCGTGCTCGTCCTGCCGCCGTCGCGAGCCGTGCAGGAGCAACGGCTTCGGCGACGGGGTGACGCCGAGGCGTCGGTCCAGCGGCGACTGGCCAAGGCCGACGACGAGGAGAGCGCCGGCCGGGCCCTCGCCGACCACATCGTGGTGAACGACGACCTTGGTCGGGCGGTGGACGAGGTCGTTGGTATCGTGGCAGGACACCGAGCGCGGCCGTGAGGGCCGCCCGGCACACATCGACTTCTGGAGAGCGCCCGCATGGCTGAACGCAGCACGATGATCCACCCGCCCATCGAGGACCTGCTGTCCAAGGTCGACTCCAAGTTCAGCCTCGTGAGCCTGGCCGCCAAGCGGGGCCGCCAGATCAACTCTTACTTCAGCCAGCTGGGCGAGGGCCTGGGCGCCATCGTCCCGCCCCAGGTTGCGTCGGTGTCGCGCAAGCCCCTGTCGATCGCCCTCGAGGAGATCGCGGCCGACAAGATCACCTTCACGGCCAAGGCCGACGAGGCCGGCGAGGAGCCGGCGGCCGAGTAGCCGATGAGTGCGCTCACCGGCCGCCGAGTGCTGGTCGGTGTGTGCGGCGGCATCGCCGCGTACAAGGCAGTCGAGCTGTGCCGGCGGTTGGTGGACGCAGGCGCCCACGTCGTCCCCGTGATGTCCGACGACGCCCAGCGGTTCGTGGGGGCCGTGACCCTGTCGGCGGTGGCGTCCGAGAAGGCCCAGACCTCGCTGTGGGACGAGGACGACCCAATCCCCCACACCCGGCTCGGGCAGTCCGCCGACGTGGTGGTGGTGGCGCCTGCGACGGCCCGCCTGCTCGGGGCCTACGCCGCCGGCATCTCCGACGACCTCCTCACCGCGACGCTGCTGGCCACGCGGGCACCGGTCGTCGTGTGCCCGGCCATGCACACCGAGATGTGGGAGCACCCGGCCGTGCAGCACAACCTGGCCGTGCTCCGGGCACGGGGCGTGCACGTCGTCGAGCCCGCCGTCGGGCGGCTGGCGGGCGGCGACGAGGGGACGGGCCGGTTACCCGAAGCGACCGAGATCGTCGAGGCCGTCGAGGCCGTCCTGGCCCCCCAGGACCTGTCCGGGCGCACGGTGCTGGTCACCGCCGGGGGGACCCGGGAGCCACTCGACCCGGTGCGGTTCCTCGGCAACCGTTCGTCGGGCAAGCAGGGCCACGCCCTTGCCGCCGAGGCGGCGGCGCGGGGCGCGGCGGTGACGCTGGTCACGGCCGCGACCGGGTTGCCGGCGCCGCCGGGCGTCGACGTGGTCCGGGTGGAGACGGCGGCGCAGATGGAACGCGAGGTCCTGGCCCGGTCGGACGCGGCCGACGTGGTCGTCCTCGCCGCCGCCGTCGCCGACTTCCGGCCCAAGGCCCCGTCCACCGCCAAGTTGCGCAAGGCGGACGGCCTCCCCGACCTCATCCTGGAGCCGACGACGGACATCGCCGCCGAGGTGGGCCGGCGCCGCCGGGCCGGCCAGTTCCTGGTCGGGTTCGCAGCCGAGACCGGCGACCTCGTGGGCAACGCGGCCGAGAAGCTGCGACGCAAGGGCCTCGACCTGATCGTGGCCAACGACGTGTCCGCGCCGGGTTCGGGGTTCGAGACCGAGACCAACGCAGCCGTCATCCTGTCGGCCGATGGCCGCCAGAGCGACGTTCCCCTCGCCACCAAGCGGCAGGTGGCGGCGGCGGTGTTCGATGCGGTGACGGGGCACTCGGCCGAATAGGGTTTCTGTCCAACATGAGCGCTTACACCTTCACCTCCGAGTCGGTCACCGAAGGCCACCCCGACAAGATGGCCGACCAGGTCTCGGACGCCATCCTCGACGCCATCCTGACGGAGGACCCGATGGGACGGGTGGCGTGCGAGACCCTGCTCACGACCGGGCTGGTCGTCGTGGCCGGCGAGATCACGACCAAGGCGTACGTCGACATCCCCAAGATCGTCCGCCAGACGGTGTGCGCCGTCGGCTACGACCGGGAGTCCTACGGCTTCGACGGCAACACGTGCGGGGTCATCACCGCCATCGACGAGCAGTCGCCCAACATCGCCCAGGGCGTGAACACGGCCTACGAGGTGCGCTCGGGCCGGAGCGGGGAGGACATCACCAACGCCCAGGGCGCGGGCGACCAGGGGATGATGTTCGGCTACGCCTGCGACGAGACCGACGATCTCATGCCGCTCCCCATCTGGCTGGCCCACCGGCTGGCCCAGCGGCTGGCCGAGGTGCGCAAGGCGGGCGTGCTGCCCTACCTGCGGCCCGACGGCAAGACCCAGGTCACCATCGAGTACGAGAACGGGCGACCCAAGCGCCTCAAGACCGTCCTCATCTCGAGCCAGCACCAGCCCGGCATCGACATCGAGACGCTGCTCAAGCCCGACCTGCGCGAGCACGTCATCCACCCGCTGCTTCCGCCCGAGTTCGCCGACGACCGGTACGAACTGCTGGCCAACCCCACGGGCTCGTTCGAGCTGGGCGGGCCCCACGCCGACACGGGGCTGACGGGGCGTAAGATCATCGTCGACACCTATGGCGGCGCGGCCCGCCACGGCGGTGGCGCGTTCTCGGGCAAGGACCCCAGCAAGGTCGACCGCTCGGCGGCCTACGCCGCCCGGTGGGTGGCCAAGCACATCGTCGCCTCGGGGGCGGCCAAGCGGGCCGAGATCCAGGTGGCGTACGCCATCGGCGTGGCCCGGCCCGTGTCGATCATGGTCGAGACGTTCGGCACCGAGGCGGTGGACCCGCAGCGGATCGAGAAGATGGTCGACGAGGTGTTCGACTTGCGGCCCGCCGCCATCATCCGCGACCTGGACCTGCGCAAGCCCATCTTCCGGCGCACGGCGGCCTACGGGCACTTCGGGCGGTCCGACAAGGAGTTCTCCTGGGAGCACCTGAGCCGCCTCGACGACGTCAAGCGGGCGCTGGACCTGACGTAGAGCTTGTAGCGCAGGTCATCGCCGACGTCGCCGCCCTGAGCGGGCGCACGTTCGACTATCTGGTTCCCGACGCGCTGGCCGATCGCGTCCGGGTGGGGACGGTCGTGCGGGTGCCGTTCCACGGACGGCGGGTGCGGGGCTGGGTCGTGGGTCTGGGCGAACCGGCGGGCGGCGCGGTCCGGCGGTTGCTGCCCATCGCCAAGGTGTCGAGCGACGGGCCCGCTCCCGAGCTGGTCGAACTGGCGGAGTGGGCGGCGTGGCGCTGGGCGGGACCGGTGACCCGGTTCCTGGGAACGGCAACGCCGCCGCGCGCCGTGTTCGTGGACCCGCCGGTCTTGATCGACGCGCCCGTGGACGACGTGCGCGTCGTGCGGGTGCCGCCCGCCGGGGACCCCTACCCGCTCGTGCTGGAGGCCGTGGATCGGGGCGACGCCCTGGTGCTGGCCCCGTCCCTGGCCGAGGCGGCGATCGTGGCCGCCCGGCTGCGGCGGGCGGGCCATCGGGTGGCCCTGATGCCCGACGACTGGGCCC
>JBOGID010000365.1:0-11602 GCA_050742295.1 Acidimicrobiales bacterium
GAGGTCCGGGCCCAGTTGCGCCGCCTGACCTGTCCGACCCACGGCGTACGTGTCGAAGCCGTGCCCTTCGCCCGCCACGGGTCGGGCTTCACGGCCGACTTCGAGGCCCTGGTGGCGTGGCTGGCCAAGACCGACAAGACGACGATCACCCGATTGGTACGGATCGACTGGGAGACCGTCGGGCGCATCTGCGCCCGGGTGGTGGCCGAGGAGCTCGACCCGTCGCGCCTCGACGGCCTGTTCGAGATCGGCGTCGACGAGGTGAGCTGGCGCAAGCGCCACAACTACCTGACCCTCGTCACCGACCACCGCACCCGCAAGGTCGTCTGGGGCGCCAAGGGCAAGGACGCCAAGGCGCTCGACGGGTCCTTCGACGAACTCGGCGCCGAGCGGTCCGCCCAGCTCAGGGCGGTGTCGATGGACATGGGCCCGGCGTTCGCCAAGAGCGTGCGGGCTGAGGGCCACGCCCCCCAGGCCGTCATCTGCTTTCGCGGCGCAGCTCTTCGAGGGCGTCGGTCCCGACCCGGCCATCGCCAAGCGGTTCAAAGGCGCTCGCTGGGCGCTGCTCAAGAATCCATCGCCTTCACGACGTGGAACGGGTCGGCGTGGGCGCCGGTGAGGTCGGCGGGACCTCTGGCAGAAGATGCGACGGCTTTCAGCTGGTACCGCGCCACATGGCCCCGCCGTTGCGCCGGATCGAGCGCAAGGTGTCGAAGGAGGCCGGTCGGGAGATCTTCGCCGGCGACCTCGACCCCCACCGAAGCGATCGAGCTGATCGACCGATGGTGCTCTCGGGCGCAGCGCAGCCGGCTCGCCCCGTTCGTCAAGGCCGCAACGACAGTGCGCAAGCACCGGGACGGCATCCTGGCCGCTATCCGCTACGGCCTTTCGAACGGGCTCGTCGAGGGGCTGAACAACAAGGTGCGTCTCATCATCCGCCGCGCCTACGGCTTCCACTCCGCTGACGCCGCCCTCGCCGTGGTCATGCTGTCGTGCGGACCGATCGAACTGCGCCTACCCCACGAGCGAGCGGCGTGATCGAATCGATGTTCGCCCACAGTCATGCCAGGAGAGCCCAATTTGCGTCCATCGACGGCGGCTCCGGATCGTCATTGTGGGCGACGTCCCGGGGGCTCCTCAGAGGATCGTCGAGCATGCGTTGCAGCGCCGACGTGTCCGTGGCTGCGCCTCACGACCGGCGACTTGGGGGCAGTCGCCGTTCCTGTGCCGGTCGCGTGTTCCGGGACACCATGGCGCCGACAGGCTCGCCGAACAGATCGCCGAATACCTTGACCTGTTCCGGAGTGTCCTCCACGTAGTCGGACGGAGGCTTTGGGATGCGTCGGTGACATGTGTCGTCATCGCGAAGGTCGCCCAGCGGGGTGCCGGGCTCGCACACCTCCAAGAGCATGGCCAGATGCTCAGGAGCTGACTCGAGCAGCCGCACGGCTCCGTCGCCGTCGAGGAGGGGCGAGGGCAGCGGCTTCGTGGCGGGTTTACCGGTGTGGTAGCGCGATCTTCAGGACAGCAGGTGATCAGTCGGCGCGGGACACCGGTGCCACGAACGCCGTACAGCCCCCGGGCTCGTAGGCGCGGCCCGTCGAGATCAACCAGCGCTGCTCTACCTCGTCGATGATGCTCGGAAGCTGGTGGAGCCAAGCTTTGCCATCGGGCCCCTACCAGGCCTCAGCGCATGCGACGAGCCCAGAAGGGACAAAGAGCACAGCCCAGAGTAGAGGCGCGTGAAGTTGGGGCGAGCCCTTGAACAGGCCTCCCCGAGCGTGGGGATCGTGCGACGCTCTGTCGTCCGGACCACCATTGCCTACGTGATGACCAATCTCGAGGACAACCCGGCTCGTTACGACGCGATCGCCGATTCCTACGCCCTGAGAGCGCACGACAATTACGACGATGAGCACGACCGCATCCTGCACGAGCTCCTCGGTCGCCCGACCGGCCAGCGCCTCCTTGATCTCGCCTGCGGCCATGGCCGCATATCCCGAGAGCTCGCTCGCGGTGGCGCGGAGCTTGTCGGCCTCGACATCTCGGCCAGGCTGCTCGACCATGCGAAACGAGCCGAGCAACGGTCGCCTCTTGGAATCGTCTACGTCCACGCCGACGCCGCTTCGAGCGGAGTGCTCCAAGGCCAAGTCTTCGCCACGGTGGTGTGAAACCTCGGCCTGTCGGATACTGACGACCTTCATGGCACGCTGGGAACGGTCCGCCGCGTGCTGCGAACGGGCGGTCGCTTCGTGTTCACGATCCTCCATCCATGCTTCCCTGGACGAGGTCCGACCGTCGCGGCTGCATGGCCGCCGGAGGGTGGCTGCTACGACGAGGGTCGGTGGGTAACCGAAGCAGCGAACTCCACCCTGGGCCAGAAGGTCGGCGCCCACCACCGCATGCTCGCGACCTACATGAATGCGATGCTCAGGCATGGCGTTGACATCGACACCATCGCTGAACCGCGCCCACCCGCGACGTGGACTGCCGCTACCCCGAGTTCGACCCGGTGCCAACCATTCTGCTTGTCCGGTGCTGCAAGCGTGGGCATAGGAGTTCCTGAGCCGAGGGACGAAGCTCGGCGATCTCACGCGGGGACTATGCCTGGGTCCGAACGAGATCGAGACGACCCTTCAGAAATCGCGAACCCGCCGTCGTCTGTGTCTATAGCGACAAACAGCTCCATAGCGCTGCGGAGCACGTTGGCGAACACAAGGTAGGGCTGTTGCGGCAAGAAGGAAGGAGCCTCCTTGAGATCCCCGTGGACGACGTAGGCGATCAAGAGCTGCCAGAACCGCTCCGCCACCTCTGGTTGCTCCGAGAGGTTGCGCATGGCTCCTCGGGACTGGTCAGGAAGGCGACACGACCGTCCCCGATCGGCTGGAAGGGCAGCATGTGCGGTGCCACCTTGCTCAGGAGCAGGGTGAGGCCGAACATTGCCGGGCTCGAAGACGACGACGTGCTCGTCGCCTCCAGGCGCTGGCGACCGCCTTCCAGGTCACCGCCGCCGTGCCGCACGCGTGGAGTGAGGGGCGCGGGAAATGGCGAGGAGGGCGGCCCTGGTCCGGCATTACCGTGAACGGATGACGCTCCGCCTGCACGACACCGCATTGGGGCGGGTCGCGGCCATCGAGCCACGCGACCCCGGCCTGCTGTCGATGTACGTCTGCGGGCCTACCGTCTACGGCGATCCGCACCTCGGCCACGGGCGGTTCAGCCTCGTGTTCGACGTCCTCCGGCGCTACGTCGAGTGGACGGGCATGACCGTCCAGTACGTGTCCAACATCACCGACATCGACGACAAGATCATCAACCGGGCCAACGAGGAGGGTCGCCCCTCGGAGGACGTGGCCCGCCAGTACGAAGCGGCCTGGTACGACGTGATGGGCCGCCTCGGCGTCAAGAAGCCCGACCACGATCCCCACGCCACGGCGTACGTGGACCAGATGGTCGACCTCGTCGCCCGGCTCGTCGACACGGGCGCCGCCTACCCGACAGACGACGGCGTGTACCTGTCCGTCGACTCCGTCCCCGACTACGGGCTCCTCGCCCGCCAGCCTCTTGACTCCCTGCGGGCCGGTGCCCGGGTCGATGTGGGCGAGCAGAAGCGCAACCCCCTCGACTTCGCCCTCTGGAAGCTGGCCAAGCCGGGCGAGCCGGAGTGGCGCTCGCCGTGGGGCGCAGGCCGCCCGGGCTGGCACACCGAGTGCGTGGTCATGTCGCTCGATCTGCTCGGGGACGGGTTCGACCTCCACGGCGGAGGGCAGGACCTGGCCTTCCCCCACCACGAGAACGAGCGGGCCCTAGCCGTGGCCGGCGGTCGCCGCTTCGCCCGCCGCTGGGCCCACAACGGGTTCGTGGTCGATCCCGGCGGCGAGAAGATGTCCAAGTCCCTCGGCAACTTCACGACCCTGGCCGGCCTGCTCGACGTGGCCGACCCGAGGGCGTACCGGCTCCTGATCCTCCAGTCCCAATGGCGGGCGCCGGTCGAGGTCACGCCCACGTCGGTCGCCCAGGCCGGAGACGCCCTCGCCCGCCTGGACGACTTCGCCCGCCGCACCGCCGACCTGCCGGCCGCACCCGCAGACCCACCCACCCTCGGCCGCTTCCGGGACCGGATGGACGACGACCTCGACACCCCCGCGGTGTCCGCTCTGCTGTTCGACACGGTGCGGGCCGCCAACCGGGCCATCGACGAGGGGGACGCCACCAACGCGGCCACCCTCGCCGCCGCAGTGCGGGAAATGGCATCCGCCGTGGGTCTCGAGCTGGCAAGCGCCACTGAGATCCCCCCGGAGGTCACCGCCCTCGTCCAGCAGCGTGAGGACGCACGAAAGGGCAGGGATTTTGCGGCTGCGGACGCCCTCCGTGGTCAGGTCGCCGCCGCCGGTTACACGATCGAGGACACACCGCAGGGTCCCCGCGTGCATCGCACCCCCTGAAGCCCCTGCTAGGGTCCGGCCCTCGTGGGAGTGCTGCCGGTGGACCGGTCGCGTCCCGATTTCATCTCGAAGTCTGACGAAGGGGGATCGCCAAGGTGGCGACGACCGTGACAGGAACAGTCAAGTGGTTCAACGCCGAGAAGGGGTTCGGGTTCATCGCCCAGCCTGACGGAGGCGGTGACGTCTTCGTGCACCACTCGGCCATCGAGATGGGTGGGTACCGCACCCTCGAGGAGGGTCAGCGGGTCGAGTTCGTGGTCGAGAACGGGCCCAAGGGCCTGATGGCCACCAACGTCAAGCCCGTCCTTTAGCCCCCCGGCTCCTGTCGGAGATCATCGGAGCGGGTCCTCCCGCTCGGCGGCCCGTACGCCGTAGCCGATGACGATCGCGGGGGCGAGCACGACCGAACCGACCACCAGGGCGGCCACGACCGTCGTGACGAGGGCGTCCGGGAAGTCGGTCGCGGCCGCGGCCACGAACGCCACCATGGCGACCAGGAAGAGGCCGTAGCCCGCCCGCTTCCCGCCGGCCGCCAGGCGGCCCATGCGGGCGCGCCGGGCCCGGATCGGGTCGGCCGGGGTCGCCATTAGAATCGGCCCCCGTTGCTCACCCTGCGCGACCGCACCCTCGCCTGGTCACGGCCCCTTCTCATGGGCGTGGTCAACGCCAACCCCGATTCGTTCTCCGACCCCGGTAGCCGGTCGCTCGACGACGTGGTGGAACGGGCGGCGCGGCTGTACGACGACGGGGCCGGCGTCCTCGACATCGGCGCCCAGTCCGCCATCACCAACCGTGCGCCGATGGACCCGGCCGAGGAGATCGCCCTCGTCGTGCCGGCGGTGGAGGCGATCGTGGACCGATGCCCGGGTGCCGTCATCTCGGTGGACACGTTCAAGCCAGCGGTCGTCAAAGCGGCGCTCGCCGCGGGGGCACACCTCGTCAACGATGTCTCCGGCCTCAGGGACCAGGCCGTCGCCCGGTTGTGCGCAGCCTACGGGGCGGGCCTTGTCGTCATGCACACGGCCGCCGGACCGCTGACCCGGCTGCACGACCCCGATCGGTACACGGCCGTGGCCGCCGAGGTGGCCAGCTTCCTGTCGGCCCAGATCGCGGCGGCCGTGGCCCTCGGTGTGGCCCGGGACTCGATCGTGGTCGACCCCGGCGTGGACTTCACCAAGACGCCGGCCCAGACGCTGGCCCTCCTGCGGGACATCGGCCGCGTCGTCGCCCTCGGGCACCCCGTGCTGCTGGCCCTGTCCCGGAAGGACTTCGTCGGCGCCCTGACCCGACGTCCGCCCGCCCAGCGGGGACCGGGCACCCTGGGCGCCGTCGCCGCCCTCCGCCGCGTCCCCCAGCAGATCCTGCGGGTCCACGACGTGGTCGCCACCCGGGACTTCCTGCTCGTGCTCGACACGGTGGACGGGGTCCTCGAGCCAAACGGCAACCTCGCCCTCCCCGAACACCTCCGCCACGAGCGCTGACGGGCGTTGGGGGTGCTGGCACCACCGCCGCAAGACGCCAGGCACCACGATTCCCGTACGGACGGATCTGCGGTAAGCCTGCGGCAGGAGGTTTGCCGGGGTGCCCAGGCCCCCCCACCTTGCACAAGGTGCCCCGGCGACCTACCTCCCTCAACCGGCCGCTGGGCGGCTTCCGGCGGGAGTCAAGTCCTCGTAGGGGTTCCTGACCACGATGCCAGGGTACTGGCGGAAGTCCCGGTCGTGGGTCCAGATGGTCGACACGCCGTGCTGGCGCATCAGCCCGACCAGGTAGCCGAGGGCCACGAAGTCGCCCTGGAGGAACACGTGGGCGGCGGTCGGGCCGTACGCCTCCCAGAAGGCGTCCTCTTCGCCCACGGCCAGCACGTTGGGGTTGCCGAGCAGGTCCTCGAGGTTCTCCTTGGCCTGCTGGCGGGTGAGGGGGTGGTCGAACACGGCCTCGTCGGTGACGATCTGCAGGTAGGCCATGGCCACCGGCCAGAAGACGTACACGGGCTCGGGCCCCATGGCCAGCTGGCCCAACAGCCCGAGGGCCCGGGTGTGGAACGGGCTCGACGAGTCCGACGCGTGGACCAGCACGTTGGCGTCAACCGTCGCGCTCATCGGCGTTCCAGCGCGGCGAGGACGGCGGCCTTGTCCTCGACGTCCACCTTCGGGGCGAGGGGTTGGGCGTGCCACCGCAGGGGCCTGGCCAGGCCGGTTTCGGACGCCTGCCCCGACGAGCGGAGACGGGCCCACGTCTTGCGCAGCGATGAGGCACCGCCGTCGAGGAACGCCACGCTGCCGATCGTACCGACGGCCGGGCGAAAAGGGGCGTCTGTTCCCGGCGGTCAGGATTCCGGCGCTGGCGAGGTGGGCTTCGCCAGCGCCGGGGACCACAACGGCTTGCCAATCACAGAGGCAGTATGCAGAACGCCCCGTAAGCCCCCGGTATCACCGGCGTAACCGTCCCGTTATGAAGGCCCGGGATGCAGCGACGGTGGCAGGCCGGCCAGGGCGCCGGCGATGACGGCCAGCGCGCCTTCCACGGCCTCAGCGTCGGGCTCGAGGCCGAGGTCCGGGCCCGGCCAGCTCGCGACCCGTTCGAGTGAACGTTCGGCCCACAGGTAGGTCACGAGCCCGTGGTTCCAGAGGTAGTCGAACAGCATCGAGCGGACGTGCACCTGGTCCTGGAACTGGTGGCGTCCCTCCAGGAACTCGGTGGCGATGACCGCGGCCTGCCGCAGCAGGCCCTCGGCGTGGTCGCTGGCCTCGTGCAGGGTCCGGACCAGGTCGTCCTTGGTGCCATAGGGCGCCAGGTGGACCCGCACCAGGGGCTCGGCGTGGAGGGAGAAGACCCCGTTCGGCCCCGGCTCGGCGAGCCAGCCGGCCAGCGCGGCCCGGCCCTCGTCGGCGCCCGACTACGTCAACCGTTCGCCGTTCGTGGCCGACCTGCCCGCCGGGCCCGAGGGCGTCCCCTGGTCATGCAGGCGCTGTGGGCCGCCTTTCCCGACCTCCACATCACCGTCGACGACCTGATCGCCGAGGGCGAACGGGTCGCCAGCCGCACGACACTGCGGGGGACGCACCGGGGCGAGCTGTTCGGCGCCCCCGCCACCAACCGCGGCGTCGAGGTGGCGATGATGACCATTGAGCGCATTGCCGCCGGCCGTATCGCCGAGCACTGGCGGGTCTCCGACGAGCTCGGCCTCTTCCGCCAGCTCGGGCTGGCCGCCTGATCGGTGCGCCTCTTAGTTTTAGTGTCGAGCTGATTCAACCGGGGGAGAACAGGTCCATGCGCCGATTGGTCATTCTCGTACCGCTGGTCGTGCTCGGGACGGTGGCGGGGTTGGCCCCCGCTCTGGGTGCGCCGCCGCCCGACGGCGAGCGCTACGCCCTCATCGTGGGCATCGACCGGTTCCAGGGGGCTACCCGCCCCAACACGGGGGGTGTGGGCGACGCCGAGGACCTGAAGTCCGCCCTCCTCGCCGCCGGCTGGCCCAGCGCCAACATCCGCACGCTGACCGACGGCGGTGCCACGGCGTCGGCCATCCGGGACGGGCTGCGGTGGCTGGCCGACACCAGCAAGGAGAACTCGTTCTCCGTGTTCGCCTACTCGGGCCACGTGAAGCAGACGGGCTCCACCGAGTACCTGTGGCCCCACGACAACCAGTTCATCGCCGACACTGAGATGGCGGGCATCCTGCGGTCGGTCAAGGGCTACCTGTGGACCCACATCGCCGGATGCGAGGCCGCCGGCTTCGACGAGAACCTCTCCGGCTCGAAGCGGCTGGTCACGGCCGCGTCCCAGTCCTACGAGAAGGGCTACGAACTCCCGCCCGAAATTCGCAACTCGGTGTTCACCTACCTTCTGGTCGAGGTCGGGATCACCAGACGCCAGGCGGATGCCAACCGCGACCGCCGGGTGTCGATCCAGGAGGCGTTCCGCCTCGCCGCCGAGCGGGCACCGGGACTGACGGCGGGCCAGGCCCAGGGCGCCCAGCACCCCTTCATGGCCGGCGGCGACGGCTCCGACTGGTTCCTCGACCGCCCGCCCCCTACCCGGGCCGCCGCGCCTGCCGCCGCCCCGCGCTGCTTCCTGTTCTGGTGCACCTGAGCCCGCCGGGCGTGTGCAAGAACTGAACCCGTCCGGCCGTCCGGTTACTTCTTGCACACTCGCCCGCTCCGCTCGGCTTATCCGAAGCGCCACGGCCCATCAGAAGGGGTTCACGACCAACAGGCCGTTGAAGCGTCGACCCTCCTGCAGGTCTTCCGTCAGCAACTCCCGCGCACCGGAGCGCATGGCCGCGACCACGATGAGGGCGTCCCACAAGGACAACTGATGCCGGTCCTCGAGCTGGGAGGCCTCAACGAGATCGCCCACCTCGGGTCGGTGGAGGGGCCAAGCGGTGTAGGTAGCGATGACATCGCGCGCCGCACGACGTGACATCGGCCGGCTCAGCTTGCGCGTCACCGTGACGTAGAACTCCTGGAGCACTTGCGTGCTCACCGAGCCGGACTCGTCTTCCCAGAGCGCCTCCAGCCGAGTTCGTGCTGCCTCGTGCTTGTCGCCACTGTCGGCGTCGTAGGCGTAGACGAGGACGTTCGTATCGACGAACGTCAGCTCACCTCTCATGGAGCGCGTCCCGGTCGGGAAGGAGGCCGCCGCCGAGGTGGAATCCCTTCTTCAGCTGGGCGATCGCCGCTGCTTTGGCGCGCTGGTAGGACTCGTCCCTGCCCACGAGCCCTTCGATCTCCTCCGCCACGAGCTTGCTCACGGAGGTCGACCGTCTGGCGGCAAGCACCCGCGCCTTGGCGATCGTGTCCTCGTCCAGCTGGACCGTGAGATTCCGTTTCATTGGCCCCAAGGTACACGTGATCCACGTGGTCCACGTAAGTCACGTGGAGTCGGCGGCCCCGGGCCCTGGACGGGAATCCGCCACCTACAGGAGCATGGCCAGCGTCGCAGAAGTCCCCGATGACGGCGATGCAGTGCCGCGCGGCCGAGTGGGGGGAATGCGGTTATCCGAACCCTGTCGAATATTTGGCGTCGAACGGGTTCAGGGCGGAGATTCCGTCGAACTTCCGAAAGTCACGGTCGTTGCTCCAGACCTGTGCCACACCGTGCTCGCGCATCAGCGCGACGAGGTGTGCGTCAGGGACCAGCGACCCACGCGGTTGAACGGTTTGGGCCGCGCTCTTGAAGCCACCCCAGAACCTGTCGCCCTCCCCGGTCACGACGATCTGAGGCCGCCCGATCAGATTGTCGATGTCGGCCAGAACAGCTTCCGGTGAGAGTGGGGCGCCGACTATCGCGGGATGGGTGATGATCCGCATGTAGCCGAGGAGCACGGGCCAGAAGAGATAGGTAATGGACGACGACGTCGCAACGTGCTCGAGCAGGGCACGGGCCCGCGGGTGGCGGCTCGACGTTTCGTCAGCGGCGTAGACGAGGACGTTCACGTCAAGCGTGGCGCTCATGTGCATGTGGGCTCGCTCAGCGCCCGTCGAGGATGGCCCACACCGCACCCTTGTCTTCGAGGTCTACCTTGAGTCCAACCGGCTTCGACGTCCACTGCAGCGGCGCCGGCTTCTTTTGCGCACCCTCTTCGGCCAGCGCCTTGGCCAACAACTCGGACGCGAGCTCGCCGAGCGTCTTTTTCTCCTGCCGCTGGCGGCGCTTCAGCTCACGGAGGACCCAGGCGTCGATGTCGAGCGTCGTACGTGGCATACATCTGATGCTACCAGGCCCGACATCTGATGCGTGTTTACACGTTGGCGGGGAGCAGTCGCGCCACGTTCTCGTAGAAGACGAACAGGACGACCAGGAACGGCACGGCGGTGATGGCATAGGCGGGCCAGCGGCGCCACCTGCGGCCGAACACCCAGCCCGCAGCCCAGACGGCGGCGGCGAAGGCGCCCCACACGATGGCCGGCGTCTTGCTGACGGCCTGCCCGGAAAGGCCGCCGCCGAGGGCGATCCGGGGCGTGGTCAGCGTCGATGCCGGCTCGGCCCGGGGCGCGGCCTCGACCGCCGGGGTGATCAGCTTGGCCACGATGATCAGCCGTTGGGCGGCGCTGAACCGGGGGTGGCAGGTGGTCAGCGTCAGGCGGTCCTCCGGCGTGTTGTCGAGGACCCACACCCCGTCGACGGGGTCCACGATGAGGGTCTCGGTCACGTCGTACTGGAACCGGCCGGCGCCCGTCGTCACGAAGATCTGGTCGCCCGCCGACAGGTCGTCGAGGTCGGAGAACGGGGCCCCGTAGGTCGTGCGGTGCCCGGCGATGGCGGCGTTGCCCTTCTCGCCCGGCAGCGGCGTCCCCGGGTAGTGGCCGGGACCGGCCTTGAGGTCCTCGACGTCCACCCCCTCGATCACGAACTTCTTCAAGTCGATCTTGGGGATCTCGATCATGGCCACCGAGTCGCCCAGGTCGATGGGGGGCAGGGTGGTGGTGGTGGCCGGCCCCCCGGACGGGCTTGGGATGGTCGGCACCGACGTCAGCAGCGCCCGCTGCGCGAACTTCTTCTCGAGATCCCTCTGGCCCCGAGCCTCGGCGATCCCCGTTCCCCAGAGCTGGTAGCCCACGAAGAGGAACAGGAGGATGCCGATGCTGATCAGGGCTTTCCCGAGCCCTCGAATGACTCTCCGGAGGTCCACCAGGCGCACAGGCTATGGGACGCGCTTGGACCGTATTCCGGCACCCCCGGTAGCTTGGAGGCGGTCCCGCAATGCCCCTTGCCGTTCGCCTTCGTGCCGCAGTCTCCCTTCTCGGCCGGTTCCCCGCCCTCGCCGGCGTCGACCTCGACGTGGCTGTCGGCGAGATCGTGCTGCTCCAGGGGCCCAACGGCGCGGGCAAGACCACGCTGCTGCGGGCGTGCGCCGGCCTGGTGCCCATCTCCGAGGGCGAAGCCGAGGTATTGGGCTGTGACCTGCGCAGAGACCGGCGGGCCGTCCGCCGGCGGGTCGGCCTGCTGGGCCACGCCACGTTCCTCTACGACGAGCTGACGGTGGCGGACAACCTTCGCTTCTCGGCCCGGGCCGCCGGCCTGCGTGGCCCGATCGCCGTGAACGGCGCAGAACTGGCCGCCGCCCAGACTGCCATGGAACGGCTGGGCCTCGACGGACGGCTCCGCAACCTGGCAGTGTCCAAGCTTTCCGCCGGCCAGCGCCGCCGGGT
>JBOGID010000366.1:0-8330 GCA_050742295.1 Acidimicrobiales bacterium
GGCCCCTCACCGCCCCGCTCTGCTCCGGCCGGTTCCTGGATTGCTCGTACTTCCACTTCCCATAGTCCAGGATGCGATACGTCGGAGGATCGGTCGCCGCGTCCATCTGGGTGAGATCGAGGTCGAGTCGCCTCGCGATGTCGAACGCTGCGACCAGTTTGACTACGCCCAGATCCTCGCCAGCCGGCCCGAAAAGCTGCACCGAACGTCGGTTGCTGGCCTCAGCCCCATCCGACATGAGGAGAGGATCTTCCCGGGACCCGTGCCGGACGGAGCGCTGACCGGTGTCAATTTGGCCAGCGAGTCAAGCGGGCCCTGATTGGTCTATGGCCTTGTGAAGAACCGCGCGGGCGGCACGAGGGGCCCCGGTGCCGATGCCGGGTGCGGCGCGGCTGGTTGAATGGTTGTCCGAGGAGGACGACGACGAAGAAGACCCGATTCGAGCAACCGCTGTACACGATCGCCGACGCGGCGCGGATCGTGGCGGTTCCACCCTCGACGCTCGCTACATGGGCCAAGGGGTATGTGCGCCGGTCAGCTGACCGCGTCGACGTGGCCGGTGACCCGATTGTCACGTGGCTGCCGGCGGCACGGCCGCAGGAGCCCTCGATTCCATTCGTCGGGTTGGCGGAAGCGCTCGTCCTAGCAGCCGTCCGTCGGAGCGGCGTGCCCCTCCAGCGCGTCCGCCCAGCCCTCGCGCACCTCCAACGAGAAATCGGACTCGACCATGCCCTGGCCTCGCGTCGGCTCTTCACCGATGGCGCGGAGGTCCTCTTTGACTACGGCGAGGCTGGCGCTGAGCGGACGCGGGACGACGTCAAGCAACTCGTCGTCGTTCGCAGCGGGCAACGGGTCTTCAGCGACGTAGTTCAGGACTACCTGCGGCGTATCCAGTACGCCGACGATGGCTACGCCAGGCTGATCCGGGTGCCTGGGTACCGACGAGCCGAGGTCGTCGCCGACCCCGAGCGGGCCTTTGGGGCTCCGATCTTCGAGCGTGGCGGCGCTCGGGTCGATGACGTCCTACAGCGATTCTGGGCCGGCGACTCGCTCGACGACCTCACGAGGGAGTTCGGCATTCCCGCCGACCAGCTCGAAGACGTGCTGCGTGTCGCATCCCGACGGGCTGCCTGACCTCTTCCTGGACCGCAGCCTCGGTCGGCTCGTCGTCCCCAACCTGCTCCGAGCCGCCGGCCTGAGGCTCGTCACGCTCGCTGAGCACTACGGGATCCCCAAGGACGAGGATGTCACCGACGAGGATTGGCTCGAACTCGCGGGCTCACGCTCATGGATCGTCTTCATGAAGGACGCTCGCATCCGCTACACGCGCGCCGAACGGGAAGCCGTCAAGGCACATCGCGTTCGCTGCTTCTGCCTCTCGAACCAGAACCTCACCGGCGAAGCCATGGCCGCACGCCTCCTCGACAACCTCGACGCCATCGTCGCCGCCTGCATCGACCCGGGACCGTTCGTCTACGCCGTCCACGCCCGCCGCATCGAGCCCCTCACCATCAGCGACGAGTAGCTCCGCTCGCCGGAGAGGGAGCGCCCAGTCCCCTATGACCCAGCTGACGGAGCGTCCCGACGCCACGCAATCGAGCTTCGGGAACGAGTCACAGGCCGCGTTACGCGGCGGCGGCGTCGACGAGTTTGTCGAAGGCCCTCCAACCCCCATCCGGGGACCAGCGGAATCCGCGGCGGTCGACCAGGTGCTCACTGTCCAGATGTGAGTCACTTCGGAGGGCAGGATCGGGCCGCGAACAGGTAGGGGCGCGTCGTTCCGCATGAGGAGGTCGCTCACCGAGAACGGGGCCGAAGTGAATCCGGGGAGGATCAGGAAGGCGTGACGCTCCGGGGCGTTCGACGCGGACAGCTTTCCGAGGACGTCTCGTTGGTCGTCCTGCATGAGGAATCCGCCGATCCAGTTGGGGAGCGCATCACCGTTGTCGGCGACGAAGCCGCCGGAACGCTCAAGGGGCAGGTCGAGAGTTATGTAGATGCTCCCCGGGTATGCCGTGGGCCCCGAGCACATGCGAGGAGAGCTTCGCGAACCCGACGCCGCTCACGGCGGGAGCGGCGGCAGGGGCAAGCCTTCTCGCTGGCGCGGCCGCGGCGGCCGCCGTCGTGACCGTGAGCGGTCCGCGGAAAGACCGGCGGTTCGAGGTTGAACGCTCGGTGCGGCTGGTTACTGCGCTGGCCGTTGGCGTCCTACTCCTCTGGACGGGGGTGTCAACGTTCGGGTTGTTCTTCGCCGAGTCGCTGGCGGACTGACCGATCATGTCGGCGGTCGCTGGACATCACGGCCCTCGACAGACCGCTGGACCCCCCGAGAAGCCACCAAGACCTGGGGCGTTCTGGCACGGATCTGGCACGACTTGCGAGTCGTTCTCATCTAAGAGCCGGCCATACCGCCTCTGACCAGGACTCTTGCGGTGGTCGGGACCGGCGTCGATCCGGTGACCTCGCGCTTTTCAGGCGCGCGCTCTGCCTACTGAGCTACCCGACCTAGAGCGGTCCTGACGAGATTTGAACTCGCGACCTCCGCCTTGACAGGGCGGCGTGCACTCCAAGCTGCACCACAGGACCACGTTTGCGGCCCACCAGACTCTCACATCTCCGACGCTTCCCCAACCGGGTTGGGCCGTATGTTAGGTTCACCTACATAGATCTCTTCGTCTTCTCGAACTCGGAGATGTTCGTGCGCCGGGTTACGCAGGCGGGCGTAACCGGGGTCGTCGTCGACTGGGAGCGGAGGGGCAAACGCAGGCGCCAGGCGGGCGCCGACACGCAGATCAACCGTGACACGCCTGCCGACCTGGCCGCCGTCCGTTCGGCGGCACCCACCGCACAGATCCTGTGCCGGGTCAACCAGTGGTCCCGCTGGACGGCGTCGGAGATCGAGCTGGCCATCAGCCTCGGCGCCGACGAGGTCCTCCTGCCCATGGTCCGCAGGCCTGACGAGGTGGACGCCGCCCTCACCGCCGTCGCCGGGCGCTGCGGGCTCGGCATCCTCGTGGAAACGACCGACGCCGTGCGCCGGGTCGCCGAGCTCGTCGAGTGGCCCTTGTCCCGCGTCTACGTTGGCCTCAACGACCTGATGATCGATCGCGGCGGCGGCTGTCTTTTCGGGGCCCTGGTCGACGGAACTGTCGAACATGTGGCCCGCGCAACCGCCGCCGCCAACCTCCCGTTCGGAGTCGCCGGCCTCACCGTGCCCGAGGGCGGCCACCCCGTGCCGTGCCGGCTCATCATGGGCGCCCTCGCGAGCCTCGGCGCGTCGTTCACGTTCCTCCGCCGCTCGTTCCATGCTGACGTCTCTGGCCGGGACGTGGGTGTCGAGGTGCCCCGCATCCTGGCGGCCGTGGAGGGGGCCCGTCACCGCACGCCCACTCAGATCGGGACCGACGCCGCCGACCTCGCCGCCGCCGTCGGCCTTCTCACCGAGGACGAGGCCGTGTGAAGGCCCTCATCACCGGCATGGGCGGCTTCGTGGGCGCCCACCTCGTCGCCCGTCTTGTCGATGACGGCTGGGACGTCACCGGGACCGTGCGCCCCGCGGGCGACCGGACCCGCCTCCACGGACTCGACGCCGGGGTCATCGAGGCCGATCTCACTGACCGCGCCGCCACCAGGGCCGCCGTCCGCGCTGCCGGTCCCCACGTCGCCTTCCTCCTCGCCGCCGCCCGCGAGCAGGCGACCGCCGCCGACCGGGCCGCGACCCTCTCCGTCAACGCGACGAGCGTGGCGTGGGTCCTGAGCGCGCTCACCGACCGCTGCCGGGCCGTCGTCCGTCTCGGGTCCTCGACCGAGTACGAGGCCGCCGACGGTCCCATGGACGAGTCCACGCCCGTGCGGCCACGCGGCTTCTTCGGCGCCACCAAGGCGGCAGGCACGGCCGTCCTGCAAGCAGCCAACCACGGCGCACCCAGGACCGCCGTGCTGCGGGCGTTCCAGGTCTACGGGCCCGCCGACCATGCGAACCGGCTGGTGCCCGCCGCGATCCGTGCCGCCCGCGCCGGCGCCACGCTCCCCCTCACCCAGCCCGGTTGGCGCCGGGACTGGGTCTATGTGGACGATGTCGTCGAGGCGTGCGTGCGGACGGCCACTGCCGACCACCTGCCCACCGGCCAGGTCCTCAACATCGGGACCGGCCGCCAGACGACCAATGAGGAACTGGTCTCGCTCCTGAGCGGCGTCGCCGGCCGCCCGATCCCCGTCGAGGTCGGCGCCTACCCAGGCTGTCCGTGGGACACCGGCTCGTGGCTCTCCGATCCGTCCCTGGCGCGCCACCTACTCGGCTGGGAGGCGAAGGTCCCGCTCGACGAGGGGCTGCGGCGGTGCTGGGAGGCCTGACCAGCGTCGCCGTCGTCACGCCCGTCTACGGCAACGAGGCGACCCTGGTCGAACTGGCCCTCCGGATCGACGCCGCCCTCGCCGGCCGGCCGTGGCGGCTCCGGCTCGTGGTCGACGCCTCGCCCGACGGGAGCCTGGCCGTGGCCGAGCGGCTCGCAGAGGCGGACGATCGCATCGCCGTCACGGCCCTGACCGACAACGTGGGACAGAACCGGGCCCTTCGAGGAGGCCTTCGGGAAGAGAACGGTGCCGGTGCCTGGGTCTGTCTGGACGCTGACCTCCAGGATCCTCCCGAAGCGATACCGGCGCTCCTCGAACGCCTGGCGGACGGTGACGTGGGCGCCGTGTTCGGCGGACGGCGGGGACGCTACGAATCACCCGCGCGCCGCCTGAGCGGCCGGCTCCACCGGGCCGTCATGACTCGCCTCACCGGACTGCCCCGGGATGCGGGCGCCTTCGTCGCGCTCGGGCCCGCAGCGCGCGAAGCCGTCGTTCGCCTGGACGGGCCCAGCCTGGTGGCGGCCGTCGGGTTGTCGGGCGTGCGCACGGTGTCGGTCCCGGTCGAACGCGCCGCCCGCGCCGACCGACGACGTTCGGCCTGGACCGCCGCCGCCCGGCTTTGTCAGGCGGCGCGCACGATGGCGTGGGTCGCTGCTGTCTTGCGCCATCGGCGCGACGCGTCGAAGCGCCCGACGGCTGGGTGACCCGTCAGCGGGCCGGCGCCGTGTCCCACCGCTGAACGAGGGTGTCGGCGTAGCGCCCGTCGAACCGGACCTCCTCGGTCACCCGGAGCCGGCGCCCGGCGAGCTCGCGGTCGAGGTCGTCGAGCTTGCGGGGATCGCCCTTCACGCCTCCCGCGGCCCGGCGGACGACCCACACGGTCGTCGACGCCGGAATGGGCGCGCCGGGCAGGACGAGGTCACGGCGCAGGGCCGGATGTTCCACCCGGACGTAGTGGTCGACGCCCAGGGCGTCCCAGCGGGCGGCCGCGACCACGGGCTCGCCCGCCACGTGCCGCCCGGCGACGAGTGCCACCGCACTCCTGGTGTCGTCCTTCGGCGGCCTGTTCACTTCGATGGCGGTCGAGACCACGGAGAGGGCCAGGACGGCGGCCGCCGCACCCACACCCGTCCATCCCCGTAACCGGGTCACGCCGAGCGCGACGAGGACGGCCAGGCCCAGGGTTGCCGCCAGCAGGTACCGGTCGACGAACACGGGCCGGACGAGTTCGCCCGCCGTCATCAGCACGACGGGCGCGCCGACCCACGCCGCGGCAACGACTCGGGCATGTCGAGCGCCCACGGCCAGCCCGGCCCCAGCGGCGACAACCGTCACGACCAGCAGCGGTGGGTAGCGGCCCGACCACGCCCGCAGCGTGAGCCACGGGGCGTTCCCGCCCACGCCCCGCAGCCACTCGGCTCCCGACGCACCGACCCCGTTGCCCAGGGCGATGCCGATGAGCACGAGCGTGGGCGCCGCGGCGGCGGCGGTCACGGCGACGACCCCCGCCGCATCCCGCCGGCGCAGCACGACCGCCGCCACCGCGAAGCCCACCGCCACCAGCAGGGCGAACCAGTGTGCAAGGCCGGCAACGGCCACGCCGGTGCCGTACAGCCACAGCGCCCACCGACCGCCGCCGTCGAGCCAGCGAGCGAACCCCAACGCCGCGCACGAGACGGCGAGCAGCGCGAGGGCGTACCCGCGCGCCTCGGCCGAGTACTGCACGACGAACGGGTTGGTGGCGGCCACGAGCCCGGCGACGAGGGCTACCCGGCGATCGGCGGCGAGCCGGGCGACGGTACGCGTGAACACGGCCACCGCCCCCACGGCCGAGACCAGCGAGAACAGCCGCAGACCGATCTCGGTGGCGGGCAGCCGGGTGACCGTCAACCACAGGTGGGCGACGGCGTAGTACGGCGCGTTGTAGGACGGGGGCGCGTCGCGCAGGTAGGGGATCGTGCCGTGGCCGCCGGCCAGTGCCCGCAGCAGCCGGCCCAACGGTACCGGCGCCACCTCGGCCGTGTACACCTCGTCGTACCAGAGGCCGTGGTTGCGCAGGAGCAGCCAGCCACCGAGCACGGCCAGGACCAGCGGCGGCGCCAGCCACCACCACGGCCCGGCGCGGCGCGGCGCGTTGGTGGCCAGCGCCGCTGCAGCCGCCCTATCGGTCAGCATGGAAACAGAGGACCGGCTCGTCGCAGGTGACGGTCACCTGCGATCCGAGCGTGACGTTCTCGGCGCTGGACAAGCGGGCGAGGAGGCGACTGCCGTCGGACAACACAATGCGCACGAGCGCGTCGTGGCCGAAGTACTGCCGGTCCTCGATGACCCCGCCGGCACCCCCAACCGCAAGCCGCACCTGTTCCGGCCGTACAACGACGTCGACCGACCCGCCAGCGGCCACCGACCCGACGCCGGCCACGGCAAGGATCCCCAGAGAGCACGCCACCTGCCCGCCGTCGGCCGAGAGCCGGCCGGCCAGCACGTTCGCGCTTCCCACAAAGCCGGCCACCCACAGGTCGGCGGGCCGGCGGTAGACGTCGTCGGGCGCGCCGTGCTGCACGATCACGCCGTCGCGCATCACGGCCACCGACCCGGCCATGGACAGGGCTTCCTCCTGGTCGTGGGTGACCAGCAGCGACGTCGTTGCCGCGGCCCGCAGCACGGCTGCCACCTCGGCCCGGATCTCTGTCCGCAACGCCGCGTCAAGCGATCCAAAGGGCTCGTCCAGCAGCACCACCGACGGCCGGGGCGCCAGCGCCCGGGCCAGCGCCACCCGCTGCTGCTGTCCGCCCGACAGCTCGTGCGGCATCCGTTCGCCCAGACCGGCCAGGCCTGCCATGGTCAGCATGGCCTCCACCGTCGCCGCCCGTTCGGGGCCCCGCTTCACGCCGTAGCCGACGTTCTCGAACACGGTCAGGTGCGGGAACAGGGCCTGTTCCTGGGGGACGATCGTCACCCGGCGCCGCTCCGGCGGCAGGTGCAAGCCAACCGCAGCCACCGCCTGGCCCGACACCGTCACCGTCCCGCCGTCCAGCCGTTCAAACCCGGCGATCACCCGCAGGAGCGTCGTCTTCCCGCACCCCGACGGTCCCAGCACGGCGGTCAGCGTCGACGGCGCCAACGAAAGGTCCGCACCCCGCAACGCCGTTACCGCGCCGTAGGACTTTGTGACGCCGGCGCACTCGACGGCGCCTGCGCTCATGGCAGCGACGAGCTGATGCGCCGCGACAGCAGCCACGTCGGCACGGCCGCGACCACGACCAGCAGCAGCGCCGGCAACGCCGCGTCCCCGTAGGCGCCCGTCGACGTGGCCGACCACACCCGCGTGGCCAGCGTCTCGTAACCGGTGGGGCCCAGCAGCAACGTTGCCGGCAGCTCCTTCAGGCACGTCAGGAAGACCAGGGCCGTGCCCGCCGCCACGCCCGGCGTGATCAGCGGCGCCGTCACCGTGCGGAACACCGACCACGGGCGGCGGCCCAGCGAGCGCGCCACCTCGTCGAGCGAGGGCGGCGCCTGCAAGGCAGGCCCATAGATCGAGCTGACGGCCAGCGGGAGGAACAGCACCAGATAGGCGAAGACGAGCACGGGCAGCCGCTGGTAAAGAGGGTTCATGAAGCGCACGGTGAAGAACACGAGGGACAGCGCCACCACGATGCCAGGGAGGGCGTGGCCAACGTACGCCGCCCGCTCGATGACCGACGACGCCCGGCTCCGCCACCGGGCCGCCAGCAGGGCCACCGGGACGGCCGCCACTGCCGTCAGGCCGGCGCCAAAGGCGGACGCCACCACCGACCCCCGGGCCGCCCGCCACACCCGGCCGGTGTCGACGCTGGCCTGGGCGCTCTCCAAGAACCACCGCACGCTCGTGGCCAGCGGCAGCACCAGCGCCAGCCCCGCCACCACGGCAGGCACCACCAGCGCCACCCACCGGCCCCGCCGGCCGAGGCGGACCAACGGCGGGCGCCGCCGCGCTC
>JBOGID010000367.1:0-4241 GCA_050742295.1 Acidimicrobiales bacterium
AGCCTGGCCCGCACGTCCTCGTAGTAGGTGGGCGGGGCCTCCAGGAACCGCAGGCCCCGGCTGCGCAGCGACGCCACCGCGGTGACGATGTCGTCGGTGCGCAGGGCGACGTGCTGCACGCCGGGCCCGTGGTAGGTGTCCAGGTACTCCTGGATCTGGCTCTTGCGCAGCCCGTCCGCCGGCTCGTTGATCGGAAGCACGATCTCGGTGCCGTCCCACATGACCGTCGACATGAGGGCCGAGTACTGCGTCGAGATCTGGGCGTCGTCGAAGTGGCGGAGCCGCTCGAAGCCCAGGACCGACCGGTAGAAATCGACCCAGTGCTCCAGCTTGCCCTGCTCGACGTTGGCCACGACGTGGTCGATGAGCTGGAGGCCGACGGGGGCGCCGACGGGCTCCGCAGGCAGCCGGTCGGTGCGGTACCCGGGCCGGTACGGGCCGTCGTAGTGGGACCGGTCAATGAACGTGTGGCGGGTCTCCCCGTAGGTGGCGATCGAGGCGAGGCGCACTACCCCGTGTTCGTCGCTGACGTCGTGGGGTGATTCGATCGGGGGTGCGCCCCTGGCCGTGGCCGCCCGGAAGGCGGCGATCGAGTCGGTGACGGCGAAGGCCACATCGTGGACGCCGTCCCCGTGCTGGCGGACGTGGTTGGCGATGGGCGAGTCGGGGGTGAGTGGAGCCGTCACCACAAATCGGATCCGCCCCTGTTCGAGGACGTAGGACGCCCGGTCGTGCCACCCCGTCTCCGGCCCCGCGTAGGCGGTGACCCGGAAGCCGAACGTCGAGCAGAGGAACCCCGACACGGCCCGGGCGTTGCCGACCCACAGCTCGACGGCGTCCCACCCCCGCAGGAGCTGGCGGGGTGCGACGGGCAGGGTGTGGGCGTGGGCTTGGGGCGTGGTCACGGCCATGGGCTACGCGGCCTCCTGGATCAGGCGGGCGTGGACGTCGTCGTCGAACGACGAGAAGAACCCGCTGAGGGCGTCGGTGAGGTGGGCCATGGACCGTCCTGCGAACAGCACCGGCTGGTAGTGCGTGATGTCGTAGGGCAGGGTGCCCATGGCCGAGAAGTCGAGGGTGCGGATGTCGGCCCGGCGGTAGGCGGCGGTCTCGCCCGTCGAGGACAGGATGCCGGCGCCGTAGGCCTTGGGCTCGCCGTCCTCCCAGACCACGCCGAACTCCATGGAGAACCAGAACACCCTCGACAAAAAGCGCAGGGCGGCCTCGGCGCGGGTGCGGTCGACGGCCTGGCCCACGAGCCGATAGATGGCGGCGAACTCGGGATGGGCCAGCTGGTTGGCGTGGCCCACGACCTCGTGGACGATGTCGGGCTCGGGCGTGTACAGCGGCAGGGACGGGTGGCGCAGGTACTGGGTCGAGTAGAAGACCGAGCCCGAGAAGGCCCCGTAGAAGTCCCGGAGGGGGGCCAGGCCGGCGACGGGCAGGTAGGCGAACCCGCCGCGGGGCTGGAGCCTGGCCGTGACCTCGTCGAGCTGGGGGACGTGGTCGGCGGGGAGCCCGAGGTCCTCCTTGGCCTCCAGGAAGGCGCGGCAGGCGTATCGGTGGTGGAGGGGCGCCAGCTCGGCCGCGATGACCCGCCAGACGCCGTGCTCGACCCCGGAGTACTCCGGCTGGGGGACGGGGTCGCCCGGCCGCCAGTTCATGGCCAGGGCGGCGAGGGCGTTGCGGCGGGCCCGGTAGTCGGGGTCGAAGAAGCCCGGATGGCCGTCGCCCAGCACCACCTCGACCTGGCCCCGGTCGTCGGTCACGACCGGGGCGTAGAGCTGGGCCCCGGTTGCCATGTCTTCATCGATTGTGCGCCTGGGATGGCGGATTGTCCAGCGGTTTGGCCTTGGACAAGACAGAATGTGGCAATGGACGGCCAGATGGTGGACGAAGTGGACCTGCGGCTGATCGAGTCCCTCCGGGCCGACAGCCGCCAGTCGGTCAACGACCTGGCGGCTGTCGCCAACGTTTCACGGGCCACGGCCTACCAGCGGCTGGCCAGGCTGCGGGAGGCGGGGGTCATCCGGCGGTTCACCATCGACGTCGACCCCCACAAGGTGGGCCTGCCCATCGCCGCCCTGGTCCTGGTCGGCGTGGTGCAGCACGCCTGGCGGGGGGTGGGCGAGCGGCTGCGGATGCTCCCCGGCGTCGAGTGGCTGGCCCTGAGCACGGGCTCGTTCGACTACGTGCTACTGGTGCGGGCCCCCGACATCGCCCACCTGCGCGACGTGGTGCTGGAGGGGCTTCAGAACATCGCCGAGATCCAGTCCACGCAGACCATGCTGCTGCTGGACGAGCCCGAGGTCGGGCCGCCGTCGTGACCGGGGAGGTGCTGTGACCGGGGAGGTGTTGTGGCGGCCGGCGGCCGAGGAGGTCTCCGGCGCCGCCATGACCCGGTTCCTGTCCGCGAACGGGTTCGAGTCCTACGACGAGGCGTGGCGGTGGTCGGTGACCGACCTCGACGGGTTCTGGGCGGCGGTGTGGGCCTTCTTCGGGATCCGGGGCTCGCGGGGTTCGGGGGCGGTGCTGGCGGACGCGGACCGGCCGATGCCGGGCGCCCGGTGGTTCCCCGATACCCGGCTGAACTACGTGAACCAGGTGTTCCGGTGGCCGGCCGGCGGCGTCGCCGTCGTGTGCGCCTCCGAGGATGGGGTGGGCGAGACGCTCACCTACGGCGAGCTGTGGCAGCGGACGGCCGAGGCCGCGGCCGGGTTGCGGGAACGGGGCGTGGTGTGTGGGGACCGGGTGGTCGCGTACGGGCCGAACACGGTCGACATGCTCGTGGCGTTCCTGGCCACGGCCAGCCTGGGCGCCGTCTGGTCGTCCTGCTCGCCCGACTTCGGCGCCACGGCCGTGCTCGACCGGTTCCGCCAGATCGAGCCCAAGGTGCTGATCGCAGCCGACGGGTACCGGTACAAGGGCCGGTTCTACGACCGGCGCGAGGTGGTGGCCGAACTGTCACGTTCCATCCCGTCGCTGACCGCGACCGCGTTGTTCGACGACCTGGCCCGGCCCGAGGCCGGCGACCCGTTCGCCGCCGAACCGGTGCCGTTCGACCATCCGCTGTGGGTCCTGTACTCGTCGGGCACCACCGGGCTGCCCAAGGCCATCGTGCACGGCCACGGCGGGATCGTGCTGGAGCACGTGAAGTTCCTGTCGCTGCACGCCGGACTGCGACCGACCGACCGGTTCTTCTGGTTCACGTCGACGGGCTGGATGATGTGGAACCTGCTGGTCGGCGGCCTGCTGGTCGGCTCGACCGCCGTCCTCTACAACGGCAGCCCGGGCTGGCCCGACCTCGGTGCGCTGTGGCGGATGGCGGACGACACCGGGGTGACCCACTTCGGCGCCAGCGCGCCCTACCTCCAGGCGTGCGCCAAGGCGGGCGTGGTGCCGTCCAAGGAGGCCGACCTGTCCGCCATCCGGGGCGTGGGGTCGACGGGCGCTCCCCTTCCCGCCGATGGGTTCCGGTGGGTCTATGAGAACGTGGGCCGCGACCTGCTGCTCGGCTCGGTCAGCGGCGGCACCGACGTGTGCACGGCGTTCGTGGGCTCGAACCCGGTCCTGCCCGTGCGGGCGGGCGAGATCCAGTGCCGGTGCCTGGGGGCGAAGGTCGAGGCCTTCGACGAGGCCGCCAATGCGGTCACCGGCCAGGTCGGCGAACTGGTCCTCACCGAGCCCATGCCGTCCATGCCCCTGTACCTGTGGGGCGACGGGGACGGGAGCCGGTACCGGTCGAGCTACTTCGAGCCGTGGCCGGGCGTCTGGCGCCACGGCGACTGGGTCACGGTGACGGCGATGGGGGGCGTTGTGATCTCGGGCCGCTCCGACGCCACCCTCAACCGGGGCGGCGTCCGCATCGGCACGGCCGAGCTGTACCGGGTCGTTGAGGCCGTCGACGGCGTGGCCGACAGTCTGGTCGTCGACACGGGTGGCGGCGTGCGGCCCCCGCAGGCCGGGCGCCTGCTGCTGTTCGTGGTCCTGGCCGAGGGCGCCACCCTCGACGCCGGCCTGATCCGTGACCGGATCCGCACCGAACTGTCGCCGCGCCACGTCCCCGACGAGATCATGGTCATCGCCGAGGTGCCGCGTACCCTCAACGGCAAGAAGCTCGAGGTCCCGGTCAAGCGCATCCTGCTGGGCGAGCCCCCCGACAAGGTCGTCAGCCCCGACGCCCTGGCCAACCCCGACGCCCTCACCCCCTTCCTCGATATCGCGCAAGTACCCCTCTGAGG
>JBOGID010000368.1:0-3629 GCA_050742295.1 Acidimicrobiales bacterium
AAGGAGGTGGTGAAGGACATGACGCTGGCCTTCTACCCGGGGGCCAAGATCGGCGTCATCGGGCCCAATGGCTCGGGCAAGTCCTCGTTGCTGCGGATCATGGCCGGCGTCGACGACGGGTACACGGGCGAGGCAAGGCTCTCGCCCGGCTTCTCGCGGGGCCTCCTCGAGCAGGAGCCCCACCTCGACCCGTCCAAGGACGTGAAGGGGAACGTGATGGACGGCGTGGGTGCGATGGCCGACCTGCTCCGCCAGTACGACGAGGTGCTCGAGCGTTACGCCGACCCCGACGCCGACTTTGACAAGATCGGCGAGGACCAGGCCCGTCTCGAAGCCGAGATCGAGGCCAAGGGGGCCAACGATCTCGAGCGCCAGATCGAGATCGCCATGGACGCCCTACGGCTCCCGCCCGGCGACGCCGACGTTGCCACCCTGTCGGGCGGCGAGCGCCGGCGGGTCGCGCTGTGCCGGCTGCTGCTGGCCAAGCCCGATCTCCTGCTGCTCGACGAGCCCACCAACCACCTCGACGCCGAGTCGGTGGCCTGGCTGGAGCACACGCTTCGGGACTACCCGGGCACGGTCGTGGCCGTGACCCACGACCGGTACTTCCTCGACAACGTGGCCCGGTGGATCCTGGAGCTGGACCACGGCCGCGGCCACCCGTTCGAGGGCAACTACTCGGGCTGGCTGGAGCAGAAGCAGGAACGGCTCCGCCTGGAGCAGAAGGCCGACTCGGCCCGGGCCAAGACCCTGGAACGGGAACTGGAGTGGGTGCGCATGGCGCCCCGCGCCCGCCAGGCCAAGTCCAAGGCCCGCATCGGCGCCTACGAGAAGCTGTTCGCCGAGGCCCGCGCCGCCGACGGAGCCGGCAACCGGCTGGAGATCGCCATCCCGCCCGGCGAGCGGCTGGGCGATGTCGTCATCGACGTCGAGGGCCTGTCCAAGGCCTACGGCGACCGCCTGCTCATCGAAGACCTGACGTTCTCGCTGCCGCCCGCCGGCATCGTTGGCGTGGTCGGGCCGAACGGTGCGGGCAAGACGACGCTATTCCGCATGCTGACGAGCCAAGAAGGGCCGGACAGGGGGACGGTCAAGGTCGGCCCCACGGTGGAGCTGTCCTACGTGGACCAGGACCGTGACTCCCTCGACGCCACCAACACGATCTACGAGGAGATCACGGGCGGCCAGGAGTTCTTCAAGATCGGCACCCGGGAGATCAACGGGCGGGCTTACGCAGCGTCGTTCAACTTCACCGGCTCGGACCAGCAGAAGCCGGTGGGGCAGGCGTCGGGCGGTGAGCGCAACCGCGTGCATCTGGCCAAGCTGCTGCGCCGGGCCGGGAACGTGCTCCTCCTCGACGAGCCCACCAACGACCTCGACGTCGACACGCTGCGGGCCCTGGAGGATGGGCTGGCCTCCTTCCCCGGCTGCGCGGTCCTCATCAGCCACGACCGCTGGTTCCTCGACCGGATCTGCACCCACGTGCTGGCCTTCGAGGGCGACAGCCAGGTGCGCTGGTTCGCCGGCAACTTCACCGAGTACGAGGCCATGCGGCGCAAGGAGCTGGGGGCGGCCGCCGACCAGCCCCACCGCATCAAGTACAAGCCGCTCGTCCGGTAGGACGGTCGGGGCCGTGGGGCGCAGCCGGGCCCGATCCTGCGACCTGGCCAGCCCGCTGGTCGCCGATGCGGGAATCGTTCGTGTACCTGTTGGAGCGCGAGGAGCCGGGAGTGATCAAGCGGGCCTTTGCGCTGGACGCCATCGCTTCAACCCACCCTGGCTACTTCTCCGAGCTGCACCGCCGCCTCAGCGCCGACGTGTAATCCGCTCCCCCCGGCGGCGCCGAACCAATGGTCGAACGGCGCCATGGGCCGGGAACGATCGGAGAACTTCGTCATGCGCAAAGCGTCCTCGCTGGTCCTGGCTGCGGCGGTGGCCGGCAGCCTCGCTGCACCCTCGGTGGCCTCCGCCGCCCCGACCGTCGAGCGCGACGCCGCCAACTGCGCCGTGTACCGCAACCCCGACGGGCCCCAGGCCGACCTGTACGCCCTGACCGTCGACGGCCGGCTCGTGAGCGTGAACCGCCAGGTGCCGGTGCTGCTGCGGGAGAGCAAAGTCGTGACCGGTGTTCAGGGGACGATCGTCGGGATGGACGTGCGGCCCGCCAACGGACTGCTCTACGCCGTCAGCAACAGCGGCGGCACGGGGCGGATATACACCCTGAACCCGTCCACCGGCGCGGCAACGTTCGCGTCCCAGATCTCGGTGGTGCTGGCCGGCACGGCCTTCGGCGTGGACTTCAACCCGGTCCCCGACCGGCTGCGGGTCGTGACCGACACGGGCCAGAACCTGCGGATCAACGTCGACACGGGCGCCGCCACGGTCGATGGCGCGCTGGCGTACTCCGGCGGCGGCGACCCCGACGTGACGGGAGCGGCCTATACCAACTCCGTCCCGCCCTCGCCCCGCACGGCCGACCCGAACGTCCCCTCGACGGGCACGACCCTGTATGACATCGACTCGGCGGCGGACACCCTGGTCATCCAGAACCCGCCCAACAACGGGACGCTCAACACGGTCGGGCCGCTGGGCTTCGACGTCACGTCCGTGAACGGGTTCGACATCGACGGCGACGCCGGCAACCTGGCCTACGCTGCCATCGCCCTGGCCAACGTGCGGCCCAGCCTCCTGGCCCGGATCGATTTGGCGACAGGCCGGGCGCAGGTCCGGGGCGTCATCGGCTGCGCCGAGACGGTCGTCGCCCTCGCCTTCAAGGCCTGACAGTTCGGAGCGGGTCACGCCGGCGGCGGTCGGCGTGACCGGGGGTGGCGTAGCGTCGCAGTCGTGCACGAGCTGTCCCTCTGCGAGGCCATCGCCAAGACAGTCGTGAAGCACGCGGGCGGGAAACCGGTGGCGGAAGTGGCCGTGCGCATCGGCTACCTCCGCCAGGTCGTGCCCGACGCACTGCTCTTCTCGTGGGAGATGATCACCAGCGGCAGCGACCTCGAAGGATCGACCCTCGCCATCGAGCAGGTGCCGGCCGTCGTGACGTGCGATGTGTGTGGGGCCGAGACGACCCTCGACATGCCCATCATGTTGTGCGGGACGTGCGAGGCCAGCACAGTGACGCTGGTCAGCGGCGAGGAGTTCCAGGTCGTCTCCCTCGAGCTGGCCGAGGCCTGAGGCCCGTGGGACGTTTCCACCGTCACGCCGACGGCAGCGAGCACAGCCACGACGACGGTCACGCCTATGACGCCCATGAACGCGATGTGGGTGACCACTCCGGGTACGAAGCCACGGGCAGGGCGCGCGTCGTGGTCCTGGAGGACATCCTCTCCGAGAACGACCGGGTGGCCGAGGAGAACCGCAGCCGCCTCTCGGCCGCCGGCGTCCGGCGCACGGTCAACCTGATGTCGTCGCCGGGGGCGGGCAAGACCACGCTGCTACGGCGCACCCTCACCGAGCTGGGCGAGAGCACGCGGGTAGGCATCCTCGAGGGTGACATCGCCACCAGCATCGACGCCGACCGGCTGAACGGCCTCGGTGCCGCGGTGGCGCTGGTCAACACCAGCGCCGGGTTCGGCGGCGAGTGCCATCTGGACGCGGTGATGGTGCGCTCGGGGCTTGGC
>JBOGID010000369.1:0-5447 GCA_050742295.1 Acidimicrobiales bacterium
CCGCGGCGACCATGCCCCACTCCCGAGGCGGGCGAGAAAATGCTTAGAAGGGCAGGAAGCTGCTGAGGCTGCCCAGGCCGGGGATCGACGGAAGCGAGCCGAAGGGCACGCACGCCGCCAGGTTGAGGCTGCCGAGGGACGGCAGGGTGCCCGAGCCCAGACCCGGGATCCCGCCGGTGGCGAGGCCGGGCAGGTTGCCGGCCATCGACAGCAGCGAATTCAGGCACGTGTCGAGGCTGAAGGGCATGCAGCCGTTCAGGTTGATCCCACCGAAGAACGGGATGTTGAAGCCCATGCCACCGAGGAAGCTCCCCGTCCCGCCGCTGGTGCCCCCCGTGGCGCTGCCACCGAACCCGAGGCCGAAGTTGGGCAGGAAGTTGTTGAACATGCCCATCACCGACGACATGCAGGCGCTCACGTCGACGGGCACGCACGAGTTGATGTTCAGGGTCTGGATGTTCGGGACCGAACCGGGGGCCAGGCCCGTCAGCATGCTCAGGATCGAGTTCACGCAGGTGCTGATGCCGGCCGGGATCGGTGCCCCTGACGTGGCGATCAGCGACTTCACGCAGTTGACGACCTGCGGGGAGATCGTGTTCAGCGGGACCTTGGGCAGACCCGTGTTGACGTTGACGATGTCCTTCAGGCACTGCGGGATGGGCACGCTGCCCACGCCCGGCAGGCTTCCGACTCCGGGCAGCGACCCCAGGCCGGGCAGGCCGCCCACACCGGGGATGGTGGGCGCGGTCAGCGCGGCGGCGGCGCCCGCCCCGGCCCCGGTGCCGCCCGACGTGCTGTTGCGGGTGGTGCCCGCATTGGCGTTGGCGCCGGCGGTGGTCGTGGCGGTGGCGCCCGGGACCTCGACGGCGGCGGTCACGCCGCTGGCGCCCGCGGTGGGGACGGAGCCGACCTTGGCGGCCACGCTGACCGCGGCGTCGCCCCCGCCCGTCGGCAGGTTCAGGGGCGTGACCGTGTTGACAACATTGGCCACCGCGTTCTGAGCCGGCCCGGGCAGGGCGCCGGCGGCTCCGATGGCCGTCACACCGGCACAACCGGTGAGCACTCCGGCCGCGATCTTCGTGGCCAAACTCGAGAGAATTCCAGTAGGAAGCATGCTGTGTCGTTTCCTCCACTTCGGTAGTCCGGCTACCTGCTCCGCAGGCCCGTTGACGTTGCTCCCGGCTGTCACCAGCACGGTCGCCTTTTCGGTGGAGAAGCCCGTCGACAGCACTGTCGCGAGCGATGCATTGGGTTTCGGGACAGGGCCGTCGACGAACGACCGGACGTCCTCGGCGAACTCGGACACCGCGAGCCATCCCCCGTCCGAGGGCCGTAGCCCCCGGAGGATGGCCTCGATGGCCTCCTCGCCGAACTCGTCACGGTCGGGCATCTCGGCCTGTTGATCGCACCAACGGCTCACAGGGGTACGCCCTCCCGCTGCAAAACGTCGCGAAGGGCCAGCAGGCCCCGCCTTTGCAGTTGCTTCACGGCGCCCGGCGTCTTCTGCAGGGCGTCGGCGATCTGCTCGACGGTGAGGTCGGCCAGCAGGCGGAGCAGCAGCACGTCCCGCTGGGCGGGCACGAGCCGCTCGCACAGCTCCCGCACCCGGGCCCCGTCCAGGTTGCGGAAGGCGTCGTCCTCGACGTCGCCGCCGGAGCGGTCGTCGAGGTGGCGGTCGGCGCTGGCCGCCCACTGGGGGCGGACGCTGGCTCGGCGGCGCTCGTCGGTGAGCCGCCGGTGGGCGATGGTGAACAGCCAGGCCCGGAACTGGTCCTCGTTGCCGCTGAACGTCCCGATGCCCCGGAAGGCCCCGAGGAAGACCTCCGAGGTCAGGTCCTCGGGGTCAAAGGCGCCCTGCAACCGGAGGTAGGACACCACAGCAGGGGCGAAGGACTGCCAGAGCCGCTCGTACGCCCACGGGGCGTTCTCCTGGGCTGCGCCGAGCAGCCGGTCGAAGGCAGCACCGACCCTCATACCGCGGACCGCGCCATGGGTTCCCCCATCGGCGCGACTTCCACCGACCTTGAGCGGTTCTCGCGGGCGAAAGGCCCAAGTAGCCTCCAATGGTGATGGCAGAGTCCCCCGAAACGCGCGAGTTCGACGTCGTGGTCGTGGGCGGCGGCCCCGCCGGTGAGAACGTGGCCGGGAGGTGCGCCGAGGGCGGCCTGCGCACCGTCCTTGTCGAACGGGAGCTGGTCGGCGGCGAGTGCTCGTACTGGGCGTGCATGCCCTCCAAGGCCATGCTGCGACCGGGCGAGGCGCTGGCCGCCGTCCGCCGGGTGCCCGGGGCCCGAGACGCGGTGACCGGCGACATCGACCCGGCGGCCGCCGTGAAGTGGCGCAACGACGTGGTCACCGACTGGGACGACCGCTACCAGGTCGAGTGGCTGGAGAACGCCAAGGTCGAGCTGGTCCGGGGCCACGCCCGGCTGTTCGGGCCCCGCCAGGTCGAGGTCGAGACCGAGGAGGGCCGGGAACGGCTCAAGGCCACCACCGCGGTGGTGGTGGCGACGGGTTCGAGCGCGGCACCGCCGCCGGTGCGGGGCCTGCAGGAGACCCGGGTATGGGACAACCGGGACGCCACCGAGGCCCAGGAGGTCCCCGAACGGCTCATCGTGCTGGGCGGGGGGCCGGTCGGGTGCGAGCTGGCCCAGGCCTTCAAGCGCCTCGGCTCGCGCCGCGTGATCCTCGTGGAGGCGGCGCAGCGCCTGCTGGCCCGCGAGGAGCCCTTCGTGGGGCAGCAGATCCGCGACGCCCTCACCGCCGACGGCGTCCTCGTCTACACCAACGTGAGCGCCATCCGGGTCATGCGCGAGACCGAGGACACCCAGATCACGGCCGTCCTGGCCGACGGCCGCAGCATCACCGGCGACGAGCTGCTGGTGGCCGTGGGCCGCAGCCCCAACACGTGGGACCTGGGGATGGACACGGTCGGGCTCAAGGCCGGGTCGCCCATCGCGGTTGACGACCAGCTCCGGGCCACGGGAGTCCCTGACGGGTGGCTCTACGCGGTGGGCGACGTGAACGGTCGGTCGATGCTGACCCACATGGGCAAGTACCAGGCCAGGCTGGCGGCCGACGCCATCCTGGGCCGCCCGGCCGAGGCGTGGGCCGACCACAAGGCCGTTCCCCGGGTGATCTTCACCGATCCCCAGGTCGCGGCCGTCGGGCTGACCGAGTACCAGGCGGGCGAGGCCGGCATCGAGGCGCGGGTCGTGGCCTGCCCCACCGAGTCGGTGGCCGGTTCGACGGTGCGGGGCGAGGGCGTGACCGGCACCTGCCAGCTGATCGTCGACCGCCACCGGGGAGTGCTCATCGGGGCCACGTTCACCGGCCCCGAGGTGGCCGATCTGCTCCACGCCGCCACCATCGCCATCGTGGGTGAGGTCCCCCTGGAACGGCTGCGCCACGCCGTTCCCGCCTTCCCGACGGTGAGCGAGGTCTGGCTCAAGCTCGTCGAGGGCTACCTGTCGGCCACCGGCTGACGGGGCCGGGCGGGCACGCGGGCACGCGGGTGCAGCGGGCGGACGAGGTCAAGGCCAAGCTCGAGTCCCTGCGGGCCTGGCTCGACCACAGCGACCTCGACGCGGCGCTGATCACGTCCCAGGACGGGTTCGCGTGGGTGACCGGCGGCGGCGACAACACGGTGACGCTGGCCGCCGAGGCGGGTGCCGCCTCCGTGCTCGTCACCCGGGAGGACGCCTACCTGCTGGCGGCCAACAACGAGCTGCGGCGGCTGGTGGACGAGCAGGCAGCGGGGGCCGGGCTCACGCCCGTGGACTGGGCCTGGCACGAGGCCGAGGGCGAGAGCCGCATCGTCGAGCGGCTGTGCGACCCCGCCCGATCGGTGTCCGACCTCGGCCGCCTCGGCCTGCCCGCCGCCCCTCCGGACATGATCGAGCTGCGCTTCACCCTCGTCGCCCCCGAGGTGGAGCGCTACCGGGCGCTGGGGGCGGACACCGCCGAGGCGGTCGAGGTGGCCGTGATGGCGGCCTGCCCCGGGGACCGCGAGATCGACATCGCCGCCCGCCTGGTGCACGAGTGCGGGCGGCGGGGTATCGCCCCCCTCGTCACCCTGGTCGGCGCCGACGAGCGCATCGTTCAGCACCGCCATCCCCTGCCGTCCGGCCGCCGGCTGGCCCGCACCCTGCTCGTGTCGCTGTCCGGGCGCCGCCACGGCCTCCACGCCTCGCTCACGAGGATGGCCCACTTCGGCGGTCGGTCGTCGGGGCCGGCGCCGGCCGACCTCGACCTCGCCTCCCGGTTCGCCGCCGTCCGGCGCATCGACGCACGCCTCATCGCCGAGAGCGGCGCCGGCGCCCTGCTGGGCGACGTGTTCGAGCACGGCGTCGACCAGTACCAGCGGGAGGGGTTCGCCACCGAGTGGCAGCTGCACCACCAGGGCGGGCTGACGGGCTACGCGGGCCGGGAGGTGTTCGCCACCCCCAGCTCCCGCCACGTGCTGCGGCCGGGGCAGGCGGTGGCGTGGAACCCGACCATCCCCGGCGTCAAGTCCGAAGACACCATCCTGGTCGGCACCGAGACCCACGAGGTCCTCACGGCCACGCCGGTGTGGCCGTGCGAGCTGGTCGAGGTGGCGGGTGCCACCGTCGCCCGCCCCAACCTGCTCGTCCGCTGAGTGCCGGTCGGACCGGTCAGGCCAGGCGGGACTTCATCTCGGCGAGGTACTCGGGGAAGTACCGGGAGATGACCGACAGGGAGAACTCGGGGAGGATCGCGGAGGCAGGCTCCCGCTCCAGGAGGAAGGCGAACGACTCCCGCACCAGGGTGTCCGCAGCCACGCCGCCCAGCTGATCCGGCAAATCCGACGGAACCGACACGCGGTAGGAGGACTTCCTGCCGCCGCCGCCGTCTATGCCGCCGCCGACGCCGCCGCCGACGGCGACGTCGAACTCCAGCGGTCCCCGATCGCTTTCCTTCACGGTGATGTCGCCCACGAAGGCCTCCTTCGCGTTTCCACTTCCGCTGAAATTGTCAGCCTGTTGAGAAATGGCCCATTGCCGACGTTTTCGCCGGCAAGTAGCATGCGCTCGGTTTCGTCGCAACCCCACCGGGCACCGCTCAAGGACAGCGGTTCCGGCGCTTCCACCTTCTTTACCCCGACCCACCCGTCGCACACCGGAAGAGACCAGGCCATGAGTTTCCCGCTTCTCACGGTAGGTCCACAAAGCGAAGCCGTCGATGACGATACGCGACTGCTTCTGGGCCGGCCGTTCAACATTCGACCCCTCGACGCGCCTCCGAACGATCGCCTCGAAGAGCAGTTCTTCGTCGAGTGGGAGGTCGCCGAAGCCTCCTGACCGCTACTGCGGCGGGCGGCGGCGGGGGGGCGCGGCTCGCTTCTGAGGCGGCCGCGGGCGGGGTGGCTCCGCCCTGGGCGCGGCCTGGGCCGCGGGCGGTGTGCGCCGGGCGGCCTTCGGTGCCGC
>JBOGID010000370.1:0-5134 GCA_050742295.1 Acidimicrobiales bacterium
GTGTCATTCGCGATCGGCGCTGCGCGCCGAGGCGGCCGACCTGCCCCTGACCAGCTCCTTTGCGTCACCGCAGGGCTCCCAACTGGGCGGCCGGCCGCCGGAAGAGGGCTTTGACACCAGCCTCCTATCGGCGAATCTTCGGGTTTGACGGAGTCAGCTGCGGGCGACCGGGTCCGGGCCGGTCGCGGGCGCACCTCCGGGGAGCGTGGCCCGTCCGGCTACCTCTCCTGGTCTCGCACGCGGCGGACGTCTGGACGTGGGCATCGCCGCTGGCGCTCACGGCTCTGGGTCGGCGCCGGGTTCCTGCTGGTCGTCCTGGCCACGTTCACGCTGCTCGTCGCGGGCCGGGCCGGCCGCGACGCGGTGCGGGCCAAGAACAGCCTGCTGGCGGCCGAGCAGGACATCTCAGCCCGCAGGCTGGCGGAGGCGCGCGTCCACCTCACGACGTCCCAGCAGGCACTTCGCGACATGCGGGCCAATCTCGACCGGCTCGGGCCCCTGCTTCCCCTGGCCAAGCTCATCCCCGTCGTGCGTTCCCAGGTCATCGCCGTCGAGACGTTCCAGTCGGCGGGATCGATGCTGGCCGGCGCCGGCCTGCAGCTGGCTGACGCGGCCCAGACGTCGCTCGACTCGTCCCAACAGAAGACGCCGGTGGCCAAGCTCCTCGGGACCATGCGGGCCATCAACGAGTCCCTCGCCGTCGGCGCCCAGAGCGTCGCCACGGCCAACGCCAAGGTCGTGAAGCTGAAGGGTCGATGGCTGATCGGGCCCATCGGCGACGCCCGTGACCAGCTGCTCGAGAAGCTCCCGAAGTATGCCAAGCAGGCCACCGATACCGAAGAAGGCATCAGCGCCCTCATCACCTTCGCCGGCGGTGACGGGCCGCGGCGCTACCTGTTCCTCAGCCAGAACCCAGACGAGATCCGCCCTACCGGCGGGTTCATCGGCACTTACGGTGTCATGTCGGCCTCAGCGGAGTCCCTCAAGCTCGAGAAGTTCGAGCCAATGGAGAGGTTCCGCGCACGCCACCCGACCGCAGTGATACCCGGCAACGAAGCCGGCTCTCCGTTCCGTTTCGCGACGCCCCCTTTCGCCCAGACGCTGGCCAATGTGAACAATGTCGCCGACTTCGCCAGAGCCGGAAAGCTCGCAGCCGACCTCTGGAACGGGGCGGGCGAGCCGCCGGTGGACGGCGTCGTCTCGTTCTCGCCCGCCTTTCTCGCCCGCGTCCTGGCCGTGCTCGGCCCTGTCCGGGTCGAGGACTACGGCGAGACCGTCACCGGCGACAACGTCATCGAGCGGTTCGCGTTCTACACCGACCAGCTCGAGCGGGACCCTCAGTCCAACACCGTCCGCAAGGGGTTCATCAGCTCGCTGGCCGAGGTGGTCATCCAGCGGCTGCTCGAAGCGCCGTCGGACGCGTGGCAGCCCCTCGCCGAGGCCGTGGGCAAGGGTTTCACGGCCCGGGAGGCCATGGCCTGGTCGAGGGACGGCAACGTCACCACCGCCCTCGTCAGCCGAGCCTGGGACGGCACCCTGCCCAGGACGGGCGGTGACTTCTTCTACAACGGGGACTTCGCCTATGCATCCAAGAGCGATCGTGGCCTGCGCCGGACGTTCGACCACCACGTCGAGGTGAAGGCGGACGGGTCGGCCCGCATCACGACCACGCTGACGGTGGTGAACACCCGCGATCGGGGTTTCAACAACCCTGGCTCGCTCTGCTACGTGACGATCTACGGGCCGGAAGGCGCGAAGCTCGACGTCGGGTCGTCCGACCGGCCCCAGTCCGACGAGCCGGCGCTCGCCGGCCACCCGGCGTTCGGCTGGTTCGTGAACGTGCCGCCCCACGGACGGTCCTCCCTGAAGGTCGTGTGGGATGTCGACGACATCGTCCTGAAGGGGCCCAAGGGCACCCGGACCTACTCACTCACGTGGCTCAGGGTGCCCGACCACACCGGTGACGTCCTGAACCTCCGGGTCGACCTGCCCAAGGGATGGCGGTGGAAGGGCGACCGCCCCCCCGCCACGATCCCGCTCGAGGCCGACGTGAAGGGGTCGTGGACGATGGTGGCCGACAGCAACGCCTGACCCGCCGGAACGCCTCTGGCCGTGGGCGCGCTACAGGCAGTGCTGGCGGGTGTAGGCCTCGATGCGCTGGCTGGCCTGGACGAACTCGGGTGCCGCGAGCGCGCCAAGGCTCTCCAGCCGCATCTTGGTGACGTCGAAGCCCGCCGCTTGGAACGACCCCACCATCGTTTGGAACGCCCTGCTCATCGTCACCAGGTCGGGCTTGATCTCGGCGGGTGCGGTGGCCTCGGCATCCTTGACGGCGGCCAGGGCGTCGTTCAGGACCGTGCGCAACTGCTGGGGATCGGCGAGGCCGGCGTTGAACCTGCCGAACCGGTCGTTGTAGGTCCGGAGGAACTCGCAGAAGGAGTTGGCGGTGCCCGACGAGACCGAGGTGGGCGTGCCGCCCGTGCCTGTCTGCGAGGTCGTGGTGGTCGCCTTGGCGTCAAGCGACGGGAGGGCGTCGCCCCCGGTGCACGCGGCCAGCGCGAGGAGCACGACGGCGGCCGCAGCGAGTCGTCGCATGCAGCCCACACTAGAAGGCGGGGCACGGACGGCCCGTCACACCGTCGTCCGGTCGTCTCACTACTGTTGATGGTTCGTGGCACCCAACCTCGCCCGGCGGGTCCCCAAGGAACTGGCGGAGAAGTTCGACGAAGTTGTTGCTGGAGGCCCATCGGAGCCCGTCCCCCCGGGCGCCTCGCCCGGGCCTGCACCTGCGGCGGTGCCTCCGGACCGTGCTGCGGCGCAGGCGACGGCGGCCGCTCTGGCCGAGTTGCGGGAGGCCTTCGAAGATCTCCGCGACGACGTCCGCCAGGGGTTGGCAGCGGCGGCCCAGGTGCAGTTCGACGCCCTGGCACCGCTCCGGACGGCCCTTGACCGGCTGATCGCGGATGCGTCTGCGGGGGGCGGTTGGTCTGACGGTTCGGGGGTACCGCTCGACGCGCTGCGCGACGAGATGCGGCACCTGTCGTCGGTGCTGAACGCCGCACCGGCGGTGGCGGTGCCGCCCGACCTCGGTGCCCTGCGGGCCCAGCTCGAGGTGATGCGGCAGGACATCATGCGCGACCGGGGACACCGCGACGCCCTCCGGGCTTCGGTGCTCGAGGCCGTGGGATCGGTGCGCGCCGAGGTGCAGGGCGTCCGTTCGGTGGTGGAGCGGTCGGGCAAGGAGGCGGCGGCCCGGGAGGCCGACATCGAGACGATGGTCGCCGGCCTCGAGGCCGGGTTGAAGGCCGTCCGCCAGGCCCTCGACGCTCTCCAGGACGAGCGCGAACGCGAGTCCTCATCCGGTGCCCAGCACGAGCTCGTGCGGACCCTCGAGGCGTTCCACGACGAACTGGTCGATCAGTGGCGGGAGCGCAAGGTGTTCGAGGCGTCGGTGCCGCCCGTGCTCGAAGGCATGCGCAGGGCCCTGACCGAGGGGATGTCGAAGGTCGCGGCGGGCGTGGCGTTCCTGCCTGTGGGGCTGGACGAGCACACGCCGGGCCCGGTGGTGGCCCCTGCTTCGGCGCAACCGCCCGCCGATGACGTGCTGCGGGAGGTGGCCGCCCTGCGCGGGGAGCTGGCCGATCGGGCTGGCCAGCTCGACGAGTTCCTCAGGACGGCAGTTGCGGGCGCCAACCGCTGGTTCATCAAGATGCGCGACGACCTCTACGCGCGGATCGACGGCGACAGCGACGGCGATCGCGCCGATGTCACGGCCGCCGTCGAATCCCTCCAGGCCGACGTAAAGGAGCTGCACTCCTACCTGGGCATCGTCGACTCGAATCTGCAGCGGTTCCACGAGGCCATCGCCGATGCCGCCGAGCCGGCGGGCTGACGGTTACAGCAGTTCGACGTTGGCGGCGGGGGGCAGGCGGCGGCGGGTGTCCAGCACGTGGACCGCCTCGTTGGCAACCATCTCGTAGTCGAAGGCGTCGTGGTCGGTGAGGACCACGACCACGTGGGCGGCGGCTACCTCGTCGGCGGTGCAGTCGACGCGTACCACCTCGCCGTCGGCGTGGCCCCGTTCGACGTGGGGGTCGGCGGCCCGCACCTCGGCCCCGAGGGCGACGAGGCGGTCGGCAACCACGACGGCCGGTGACTCCCGGTCGTCACTGGTGTTCCGCTTGTAGGCCAGCCCGAGCAGCAGGACCCGGCAGCCGTTGACGGCGAGCTTGCGCCGGTTCAGGGCCACCGCCACCCGCTGCACGACGTAGTCGGGCATGTGGTCGTTCACGTCGTTGGCCAGTTCGACGAACCGGAACGGCTGGCCCAGCAGGCGCTTCACCCGCCAGGACAGGTAGCTGGGGTCGATGGGGAGGCAGTGGCCGCCCACGCCCGGGCCGGGTGTGAAGGGCATGAAGCCGAACGGCTTCGAGGAGGCGGCGTCGATCGCCTCCCACACGTTGATCCCGAGGTCGGCGGCGAACACGGCCAGTTCGTTCACCAACGCCACGTTGACGTGGCGGAACGTGTTCTCCAACAGCTTGGTCAGCTCCGCTTCCTTGCACCCCGACACGGGGATCGTCTTGTCGACGATCGTGTCGTAGAAGGCCTGCACGGCCGCGAGCGATGGCCCGTCGATGCCGGAGACCACCTTGGGCGTGTTGACCAGGTCCCACTCCGGGTTGCCGGGGTCGATGCGCTCGGGGCTGTAGCCGAGGTGGAAGTCGGCCCCGGCCCGCAGCCCCGACTCTTGCTCCAGGATGGGCGCCACCAACTCCTCGGTCGTGCCCGGGTAGGTCGTGGACTCCAGGACCACGGTCGCGCCCGCCGTCAGGTGCCGCCCGACGGCCGCCGCCCCCTTCTCGATGTAGGACAGGTCGGGGAGGCCTTCCCGCAGGGGGGTGGGGACGGTGATGACGGCCACGTCGAAGCCCTCGCTCCGGCCCGGGTCGGTGGTGGGCTCGAAGCGCCCGGTGCCCAGGGCGGCGGCGAGGATGTGATCGGGCACGTCCTCCACGTAGGAGTCGCCCGCAACCAGGCGCGCCACCCGGACCCCATCGGCGTCGAGGCCCACCACGGTGTGGCCTACCTCCACCGCCCGCATAGCGAGGGGCAACCCGACGTACCCCTGACC
>JBOGID010000371.1:0-1675 GCA_050742295.1 Acidimicrobiales bacterium
ACCCGACCGGGATCAAGATCACCGATGATCAACTCGCCGCCGTACCTCTCAAGCCGCACAAGTGGCACGGCGAATGGAACTACACCATCGCCCCGAACCGCCCAAACAATTAGGCGGTGCTCCCTTACCGTGCGACCTCGAATGAGGCCCCAGTGGTCAGTACTGGTTTCAGAAAAGGCGACTACTGGTCGGGCGTCGTAGAGTGTGACCGTGCTGGCGTGGCCGCTCACCGGGCGGGAGGCGGAACTAGAGCAGATCGACGGGTTCCTCGCGGGAGACGTGGGTGGTGTCGTCCTGCATGGCGAGCCGGGCATAGGCAAGACGCGTCTGGCGCGCGACGCCGTCGCCCGTGCTGCCTCGCATGGCGCAGTCACCCACTGGGCGGTCGGCACGGCCACAGCGGCCGACATTCCGCTCGGCGCGATGGCCCACCTGGTCCCCGTGCCACAGGCGGCGCCGATGCCCAGCGCCTTCGTCCTTTTGCGGCAGGCCGCCGAGAAGCTGGCTGCTGCCGCCGACGGTCATCAGCTCGTGGTGGCGGTCGACGATGCCCATCTTCTCGATCCGCTCTCTGCGGTCCTCGTTCAGCAGCTGGCGCTTTCCCGGGTCGCTCAGGTGGTTCTGACGGTTCGCGCCGGCGTGCCCGTCCCCGACGCCTTGGAGTCACTCTGGAAAGACGACGTCCTTCATCGCCTCCTGGTCGACGCCTTGTCGCGGGAGCAGACGTCGCTCCTCGTCCGCGCTGTGCTGGGGGGACATGTCGAAAGCACCACGCTCAATCAACTGTGGGGAGTCACAAGAGGCAACCCCCTATTCCTCCGTCACATCGTCGAAAGCGAGCTGGACGCAGGGCGCCTGCACGAGGCCTCGGGTGTGTGGCGGTGGCGCGGCACCATGTCGGTCGGCGCGGCGCTCAGCCAGCTCATCGAGGCGCGGATGTCCGGCGTGGACCTAGGTGCCAGGTTGGCCTTGGACCACCTCGCGTTCGCAGAGCCACTGGGCGTGACGCTCGTCGAGGCACTGTCCGGCATCGGCGAGGGAGGGTTGAGCGGCCTGGAGCGCCGGGGACTGGTGAGGACCGAGCAGGACCAGCGGCGATTCGTCGCCCACTTGGCCCACCCCCTCTATGGCGAGGTGTTGCGCTCGGAAGCGTCACCGACGAGGGCGCGGACGATCACGGCGAATGTGGCGGAGGCCATAGCGGGACATGGTCTTCGCCGTGAGGGCGACGTGTTAAAGGTCGGAGCTCTGCGCCTCGCGTCCGGCTCCCTCGGCGACCCGCGGGTCCTGACCAGGGCGGCGGCCCTCGCGTTCGGGCTGCTCGACATAACTCTCTCCGAGCGGCTCTGCCGCGCCGCGCTCGCCGCCGGCGGCGGCCTCAATGCCCAGTTCCTACTGTCGATCGCCATGAGCTTCAGCGGGCGGCCGGAGGAGGCCGCCGAGGAACTGGCCCGTGCCGCGGCCGTGGCTGAGACGCCCGACGACATCGCCCGCATCGCCATCGCACGCGTCGCCAACCTGTTCTGGACCCTCAGACGTCCTGAAGAGAGCGACCGGGTGCTCGCCGCGGCCGAGCTGGCCACCCGTGGAAGCAGGGCCGCGAGTCTCGAGTTGCGCGGGTTGCGGGCGGCCCTCCTCTTCCATGCCGGTCAATCGCGGGATGCCGTGAACGCCG
>JBOGID010000372.1:0-1994 GCA_050742295.1 Acidimicrobiales bacterium
GGCCCGCACCGACCGCATGGGCTGCCTGGGGACGTCGCAGGGCAAGCGCTTCCGCCTCCACGCCCCCACGCTGGAGCTCGCCCGCCACCACGGCGTCGAGATCAAGGCATGCCAGGCCGGGGACGCAAAACGGAAGGGCAAGGTCGAACGGCCGTTCCGGGGGCTCGAGGAGTCGTTCCTGGAGGAGCTGGCCGTGCTCGGCCCGCCCGCCACCGTGGCCGAGCTCAACGAGCGGGCCCGGCGCTGGGTGGCCGAGCGGGTCAACGGCCGGGTGCACTCCAGCACCGGCGCCGTCCCGTCGCACCGCCTCGAGGTCGAGCGCCGCTTCCTGGCCCCGCTGCCGCGGTCGCGCTTCGACACCGCCTACGCCGAGCCCCGGCGGGTGCACGTAGCCGTGCCCCTGGTGGCCTGGGACGACGTGCGCTACTCGGTGCCGCCCGACTGCCTGGGCCAGATGGTCAGCTGCCGGGTGGAGGTGGGGTCGGGGGAGCTGGAGGTGCGCTGGGGCGGGCGGGCCATCGCCCGCCACCGGCTCGTGCCGGCCGGCTCGGACGACGTGTGGGACCCCGCCCACCGGGCCGCAGCGGAGGCGGCCGCCCTGGGCCGGCGGGCGGTGCTTCGCCTCGTGCCGCCGGCGTCGCCGGCGCCGGCCACGACCGCGCCGGTGCAGCTGCCCTTCGGCGACTACGACGTGGGCCCGCCCGACCTGGCCGCCCGCTACGGGAGCGAGCCCGTGACCGCCGCGGGGGTCTACGAGCAGCTCAAGGGCGACCTCGACTACCTGAAGCTGGCCCGGGCCGCCGAGTGCTTCGCCACCCTGGCCGAGGAGGCCAAGCAGGGGGGCTGGAGCCACGTCGAGTACCTGGGCAGGGTCGTGGCCGAGCAGGCGGCGGCGACGGTGAACCGCCGCCTGGCCGCCCGGCTGCGCTTCGCCCGCTTCCCCTACCGTCGCAGCGTCTCCGACTTCGACTTCGACTTCCAGCCCTCGGTGGACCGCAAGCTGGTCGAGGACCTGGCCACCCTGCGCTTCATCGAGGAGCGCCGCCCGCTGCTGTTCCTGGGCCAGCCCGGCTGCGGCAAGACGCACCTGGCCGTGGCCCTGGCCACCCGGGCGGTGGAGGCCGGCTACCGGGGCTATTTCAGCGGCGCCGACGACATGGTGCATGCCCTGTTGGCCGCCCGCCGGGACGGGACCTTCGCCACCCGGCTGCGCACCTACACCCAGCCCACCGTCCTCGTCCTCGACGACGTGGGCCTTCTGCCCATCGCTGCCGAGGGCGCCGGGGTGTTCTTCCACGTGGTCAACGCCCGCTACGAGTCCGGCCACCCGACGCTGGTGACGACCAACCGGGGCCTGCCGGCGTGGGGCGAGGTGTTCGGCGACGCCGTGGTGGCGGGGGCGATCCTGGACCGGCTCATGCACCGGGCGGTGGTGTTCAACATCCGGGGCCCGTCGTGGCGCATGCGCGAGCACGCCGCGCTGGCGGAGGCGTCACGGTCGTCGTGACGGACGCGTTCACGTCGCTCGTCGTCGTGCTCGTCGTCGTGCCCGGCCCGGTCGTCGGCGCCACGGGGCACACGCCGACCACGACAGCGCGCCGGGCGCCGCGCGAAACACGCGCACGGGCGCCTCCCGAACGGAGGCACAGACAGTCGCGTGGAACCCGGTCGAAGGCTCTCCTCAAGGTCCCGCCCGACCCCAGTCCCCCAACCAGTTCCCGTCCCCCAGAGTGCAAGCCAAGGCCGGGTTCACCACCGAAATGCTTGAACCGAACGACCGACTTGAGTATCAATGAACAAGGGCGCTACCACGCTCGGTGATCGCGAGTTCCCGTGATCGCCGAACGCGAGATTCCCTGACCGGCCAGAGCCGGCCCTGTGCGCACCGGGGCAACGCGGATGCAAACGCGGAACGGTCCCCAATAGCGTCCTCCCGTCAAACAAGATCGACCGCGCCAACGGTCGGGGAGGAGGCCGCCAAGGGGACCGTGGAC
>JBOGID010000373.1:0-7255 GCA_050742295.1 Acidimicrobiales bacterium
CCTCCGTCCACGCCGCCATCAGGCTCTCGCCCTCGTCGGCCGTGACCGCCTCGGCGTCGGCCAGCACGGCCATCGCCCCGGCCTGGTCGGCGGCATCGCGCAGTTCGGCGAGCGCCCGCCCGGCTGCGTCGGCCGCCTTCCGTGCCTGGTCGCGGCTGTCGTCCGCCTCCGACGCCCTCCGGCGTGCCTCGTCCCGGCGGTCGGCAACCGTCTCGTCGTGGCGGCGCGCCCGCTCGCCGGCCCGGTCGACCTCACCCCGAAGAGCTTCGAGCTGGGCGCCGGCGCGGTAGGCGTCGAGGTTGCGTAGGCCGTCGGCCTCGGCACCGAGCGCGCCGATGCGGACTTCGGCCGCGGCGTCGGCCTCCTCGACCGAGGCCAGCTCGGCACGGGCGTCGTCGAGGCCACTCGCCGCCAGCCGGGCCCGGCGGGTCACGTCGTCACGCCGCGATGCCGCCGAACGCACACGGCCGGCGACGGCCGCGAGGACGCTCCGGGCGTAGGCGCGCTGCCGCCGCTCCAATCGCTTGACCTGGCCGAGGTCGGCCTCCAGGTGATCAAGGTCGTCCTTGCGGCGGTCGAGCTTCTCGTACCCCTCGGCCACCTCGGCGATGTCGTGCTCGTCGAGGGGCGGGAGCGATGCGGTCAGGACCGCAGACAGCTTCTGGGGGTCGAGGTCCTGGGAGATTTTCTCCCGCCGGAGTGCGAGCAGCGTGGTGATCACGGCGTCGTACTGCCGCTCGTCGCACCCCGCGAAGAGCGTCGTCCGCACCACCCGGCGATAGTCGTCGGCCGTCGCGTAGACCGCACCCGTCCCCACCAGGGCCTCCTCCAGGCCGGCCCGGGCCAGGGGCACCCGGTGCTCGTTGAGCAGCCGCAGGCCGGCGCCGACCTGGAGGCTCGTCGTGAACCAACCGGCGTCGACCTTCTGGGTCGTCGGCGACGTGCGGAGGCGCACGCCGATGGTGAACGTCTCGGGGCCATCCTCACCCATTCGGGCGAACTCGGCCCACAGGAACCCTGTCGGTTCCCGTCCCTCCAGGCCGGTCGTGAGCCGCTCGTAGAGCCCGCCCCGTGCCTTGCCGGCGGACGAGAGCCGGCTGGGGTGGGCGCTGGCATCGAGGAGGAACGGGAACAGCAGCTCGAGCGCCATCGACTTGCCCGACCCGTTGGCGCCGCGGAGCAGCAGCCGCCCCCGGTGGAACGTGAACACCTCCTCGGCGTAGCGCCACACGTTGACCAGCCCTGCCCGCACCGGCTGCCAGCGATCGGACTGCCGGCCCGGCGCGGGCCCCGGCATGGGCCCGGATTCCGGCGGCTCGGACGGCCTGGTCATGCGCACCTCCTGGTGGCTGGGCGCCTCACAACAGGGCCCCTTCGGGCCGGGCGACGGCATAACGGGCGAGGGCCGCTCGGGGCCGGACGGTGTCGCCGTCGACCGACACCAGGCTCACGGACGCGAGCACCTCGATGGCGGCAGCGGCGAGGCGCCTTGGCCCGTCAGCCCGACTCGAGCTGAGGCCGGCGCCGGGCCCCGGCTCCTCGATGGCGGCGACTGGTGGAGTCGCGCCGACGGCCGCAGGGGCGCCAGCCTGGTAGTCCTTGGCCCAGGTCGGGTGGGCGGCGAGCAGGCGGCCGACGGCTCCGGCCAGCTGGGCGAGTGTGCGGGGCCGAGGCGAGCGGGCGCCATCGGTGCCGGGAACGAGCTCCTCGACAAGCAAGAGCGCGACCTGCTTAGCCGTGCTGGCGGGGGCGGGGAACCGCAGGTCGGTGGCGATGGCATCGGGGTCGACGGCCAGCAGCCCTTCGGCTCGCTCTTCGAGCACGAACCCGGCTTCGGCGACCCGCTCCCGCAGCCATCGCCTCCCCGACGGCGACGCCAGGTAGGCCCGCTCCTCGCTGTCGAGCTCGTCGAGGTGGACGGCCGGGTCATCGAGGAGGCGCCGGGCCAGCGAGTGCCGGGCGCGCCGCCACCCGTCGCCCGGCGTACCCCCCGCCGGCCCCGCTCCCGTGCCCGCGGCTCTCCCCTCGCCCGCGCCTCCGCCGGCGCCTCCGCGTGCCTCGTCGTCGCCGGCACCGTCGCCGGCACCGTCGTCATCGAGGGCGAACCCGTAGCGCGGCTCGACCCGCAAGGCGGCGGCCGCCTCGGCGGTTGTGGGCGCGTCCACCCGGCTCACCGGCGTCGCCGGGGCCAGCAGCCGGTGGAGCCGGGCGCTGTTGACGACCACGAGGGCGTTGCCGGCGCCGTCGCCGACGTAGCGGTCGACCTCGCCCCCCTCGAACCGGACTACGCCCCAGCGCGCCAACAGGAGCAGCGCATCCACGAACGCCGCTCGCTCCCGCTGCAAGCCCGACTCGAACCCGCCCGCGCCAGCCGGCTCCAGCGCGCTCGCCAGCAGGCCGATCGTCGTCACCCCGTGGCCGGCCAGCTCGGCGCAGATGCGGGCCAGCAGCTCGTAGCGGCGGCGGTCGAAGGGCAGGTTGGCTCCCCGTGCCCGCCGGGCCGGACGGGTCGGATCGGGCCGCGACGACCGCTTGGTCAGGCGGGCGGTGCGGCCGGGCACGTCGACGTCGAGGCCCCAGCCGCACGTGTCGTCGAAGTAGCGCACCAGCCACGAGCGGTGACGGGCGACCAGGGCGAACCCCTCGGCGTCGGAATCGGCCACCAGGAGCGGTGCGGCCAGAAGGGTGCGGACGGCAACCGACCTCTCCGCCGCGATCGCGACGTCGACGTCAGCCACCGCTGGCCTCACGGACCGGGCCGACGCCGGCGCCGGCGGCGTCACCGAGCAGGGCGATGCGCACGCGGAAGTCGGGCGACGTCAGGGCGCCGGCGCCGGTGACCAGCCGGACCGGGGGGGCGCGCCGGGGCGCCGGCGCCAGCACGATCTCCACCTGCCCGTCGGCGCTGAGGGCCCGCCGGGTGCCGTCGCCGGCGGGGACCGCCGACAGGGCGTCGGACAGGAGCCCGAGCAGCTCGGCGAACGCCTCGGCGTCGAGCACGCCGAACGCGGACAGGGGCTCCGACCCCACCGTCGCCAGCGCCCCCCGCAACTGGTGGTGGCGGGCCAGCGCCTCCGCCTGCTCCCGCTGGCGACGGGCCCGCACGGCTGCGGGGTCGCCCACGGGACGGGCCTGGCCCCGGTTGGTGAGCGTCGTCGACGTGCGCAGCGCGGGCGCCACCGCCACCGGTGGCGCCTCGAACCAGCTCACCCCCGAGGGCAGGGCGTCCTCGTCGTCGCGCACCAGGTGGGCGTGGCGGGCCGGCCACAGCCCGAAGGCGGCGTCGAACAGCGCATGGGCCTCGTCCTCCCCCGCCGCGCCGGCGAACCAGTCCGCGAGCCTCTTGAAGTCCTGCCCCACCGAGGCCGAACGGCGACGGGCCTCGAACCGGCGCTCGAGCACACGCAACAGCTGGATGATCGCCTGGCGGCCGATCCCGACCAACGAGGCGATCTTGGCGTCACCCGACTCTGGGGCGAACCAGGTGACCAGGGCCGACCACCGCCGCGCCCGTTCGTCGAGCCAGCCGGGGGCCGGGTCCTCCCCGCCGAGGGGCGCCAGGTTGGCGCCCGCCAGCGCCCGATCGTGAAGGACGGCGATGCCGACGTCGTGGCGCAGGCGCTCGATGGCGAGGGCGACCCGCCGGCTCGGCCGCTCGACCCCGCTGATGTAGTCCTCCAGGTAGGTGACCGTGCGGCGCTTCACGTCGAGGAAGACCTCGTCGGCGGTGGCGTCCTCCCGCAGGAGGCGCTGCAGGTGGGTGTTGAACTGGCGGACGCTGCTCACCAGCGACTCGACGTGGCCCTCGACGGCGGCAAGGGTCGTCGTCACCTGGGCCGCACCGCTGGCGGGCACCTCGCCCGTGGGCGGTGGCGCGAGAAGCCGGCGGAGCTCGACCAAGCCGTCGGCGATGGCATCCAACACCGCGGGCTGGAGGCTCACCGCCCGCCGTAGCGCGTCGAGGGCGTGGAGGACGCCCCCGATGGCGGCCTGGCCCTGGGCCGTCAGGGACCACTGGAGGTTTCGCCGCTCGAACTCCTCGGGCGTGGCGTAGTGGGCCGTGTGGTCCTGCGTGCGATCGAGCAGGCCCCAGCCGACCAGCGACTGCAAGGCGTGGTCGAGGCGGTCGTCGTCGAGCGGCTCGTCCCAGCCGACGGCGGCCAAGCCGTGCCGCACGTCGTCGAACCGGAGGGCGGGCTGCACGACGGCGGCCTCGTCGAAGGCGGCCAGCACGGCGATGTGCAGGTCGCGCAGGTCGGTGGTCGTGAACCGGAACAGGTCAGCGGGAAACCGCCGCCACGAACGCGCTCCGCTCCTCACGGAGCCAAGCTAACCAGGCAGGTATGACAAGAACAAGGGTGTAATTACGGTCATGTCGCTCATGCGCATCAGTAGCCACACCGGCCCCAGGTAGCCTGCCCAGCGGTGGGCCTCCATCTCCACAACATCACGTTCGACGCCGCCGATCCGCCGGGGCTGGCCCGGTTCTGGGCCGGGGTGACGGGCTACGAGGCCGGCCTCTCCAACGAGTTCGTGGCCGAACTGACCGGCGACGGCACGGCCGGTCCCCGGTGGCTGTTCGTCAAGGTGCCGGAGGGCAAGACGGCCAAGAACCGGGTGCACCTCGACCTGGGCACGGCCGACCTCGACGGCGAGACGGCCCGCGTCGTCGGGCTGGGGGCCACGTTCGTGGCCCGGCGCGAGGAGTGGAGGATCACATGGGCGACGTTCACCGACCCCGAGGGCAACGAGTTCTGCATCGGACTGCACCCGCACCCGCCGGGTGGCTGACCCGGTCGAGGCCGTCGTTTTCGACTGGGGCGGCACCCTCTCGGTCTTTGTGACCGTCGAACTGGTCGACGCGTGGCGGCTCGTGGCCCGCCACCTCGACCCCGACCGGGAGGACGAGATCACGGCCCGCCTCATTCAGGTCGAGGCGGACTTCTGGGCCAGCGTCACCAGCCACCAGCGCAGCGGGACGCTCGCGGACCTCGTCGCGGCCGCCACCAAAGCGCTCGGCATCGACGTGGGCGAGGCCCTGCTCGAGGAGGCGGCGGTGCGCCACCTCGACGCCTGGACCCCCCACATCCGCCACGACGCCGACGCCGCCCCGACGCTCGCCGCCCTACGCGACGACGGCCTGCGCATCGGCCTGCTGTCGAACACCCACTGGCCCCGGACGTTCCACGAGCGGTTCCTGGAGCGGGACGGCCTGGCCGGGCTCATCGATGCGCGGCTCTACACCAGCGAGATGGAGTTCCAGAAGCCCCACGCCACCGCGTTCTGGGCCTCCCTCGACGCCCTCGGCGTCGACGACCCGGCGAGCGCCGTGTTCGTCGGCGACCGCCCGTTTGACGACATCACCGGGGCGCAAGCCGTCGGTATGCGGACCGTGCTGCGCCCCAACCCCGCCATCGCCGACACCACGCCGGTCCAGCCCGACGCCGTCATCCACTCACTGCCGGAACTGCTGCCGATGATCCGGAGTTGGCGCAGACCGAGACCGGCGTGACGACCTGTACGACGGCCCCGCCGTCGGCCAGGGCGGCCGGGGCCCGCTCGACGAGTTCGGGCAGGACAGCCGACCACAACACCTCGCCGTCCCCCACCGCCGTGAGTTGACCCTTCAAGGCCTGGCCCGGCGCCGATCCGGCAGCCAGCACGCCCCCTCCCGCTCGCGCCACCATCGTGCGCGAGGACCCGTCGAACACCACTCCCCACCCCACGACACCGTCGGACAGGCGGCGCGCCGCGATCTGTGTGCGCGAGTCGCCTGGGTCCTCCAGCGTGACGAGGTCTGCTCCGAGCACGAGCGGCGGTCCGTTCAGCTGACCGGTGACCTCGCTGTGCCACTTCACGTCCCCGGTGGCGGGGTCCGTCAGCTGCCACTCCGGCCGGGGCCAGCCGACCTGGGTGAACAGTCCGGCGTCGGTGGTCCACGACGAGCGCGTCGGGCCCGGCGGGCTGTAGCTGGTGCGTGGCGCGCCGTCGAAGAGCCCGAAGCTCTGCACACCGTTCGACGTGGACCCCACCACGGTATCGGCGGTGACCGTGATGTACCGGCGGACATCGGCGGCAATTGTCCACAGCGCCGCCCCGTCGCGCGCCCGGTAGGCCCGAAGCAAGCCCTCGTCCGCACGGACGACGACGCCCGCAGCCGCGACCACGCCTGGTTGCCGGTTGCCCGGGACCGACCATCGCACGTCCCCGCTGCTGAGGTCACGGACGACGAGCTCGCCGTCCATCGTGACGGCCGCGATGGCGTCGGTACCGAGCAGGAACGGGTCCCCATAGATTCCCGCGCCCGGGGCCAGCCACTCCCACGCCGTCGAGCCATCGGTGCGCCTGAGGGCCAGCAGCCGCCCGTCCTTCCCCGGGTCGCGTGCGACCAATGTGACCGTTGAGCCCGTCAACCAAGCGTGGTAGATCTCACCGCCGGCCGGCGCCCGCCACCGTTCATCGCCGCTGGCCAGATCGAGCGCCCGCACCTCGGCACCGGCCGTGGTGTACACGCGCCGGTCGTCGACGAGTGGCCCCGCGCCGCCATACCGGCCCGGCTCCAGCGGCACCTCCCACCGGATCGCCCCCGTGCCGTCGACCGCGACCACCGCCGCCCGACGCGGTGGGAACGGGCCGCACGGCGTTGCGTCGGGCGGCGCAAGCCCCGACGGAAGGAGTGGCTGAATCGACACGGTCGGGGCGTCCCGCTGCGGCGCGGAGGCGATCGTGGTCGTGGGCTCAACCGGGCCCCGGCTCCCCGACGACCCCGTGCATGCCGCCAGCACGGCCGCGCACGCCAGCATCGCCGCTCCCGCCGTCCGCCGCCTCGCCATCACGCGACCGTGATCATGCCTTGCATACCGTAGGCCCAGTGGCCGGGGAGGTGGCATCCGAAGAACAACGTCCCGGCGGTGAGGAAGGTGTACCGGGTCTGGGCCGTGGCTCCAGCGGCCACCGAGGCCTCACCGGGACGCTCGCCGTGGTGGGCCTCCGACCCCTTCTCGTGGACGTCCTGCACGACCATGTCCCCGACGATCAGTTCGTGGGGGATGGGGTCGTGGTTGCGGATGACGAACCGCACCGTCTCACCGGGCTTCACCCGCAGGTCCCCGAGCGAGAACCGGGAGAACCGCACGTCGATTACGACCGTGCGGGCCCCGTCCTCGGGCGGGCCGGCGGCGGCGCCGCTGCACGCCGCCAGCAGCGCCGCCGCCACCAGAACTGCCACCCCCCGCAACCGCCGCAACCGGCGCAC
>JBOGID010000374.1:0-13928 GCA_050742295.1 Acidimicrobiales bacterium
GCCGTGACCAGCGGGTATTCGCCCGTGGACCGCACCGACCGGGGCGGCGACAGTTCGGGGGTGGCCGCCGCCAGCACGCCGCCGGCCAGGTCCATGACCTCGCTGGGCGTGCGGTAGTTGACCGACAGTTCGACGACGCGCGCGGGCCGGCGGTTGGTCGGCAGGTGGGTCACCACGTCGTCCCAGCGCCGGGCCGAGTGCTCGCCGCTGGCCTGGCCCAGGTCGCCGACGATGGTCATGGAACCGCTGGGCACCCGCCGGCCGATCATGCGGGCCTGCATGGGCGAGAGGTCCTGGGCCTCGTCGATGATGACGTGGCCGAACGTCCGGGTGCCGACGTCGGGCTGCTCGCCGTCGCGGGACTCGTGGGTCCAGCGGGCCAGGTGGTCGAGGACGTCGGCCCGCATCTTGGCGTCGACGTTGGTCACGTCCTCCATGGCCCGTTCGTAGATGGCCTGCTCGTCGATGGTGGGCCCGCTGTCGACGATCCGCGCCCGAGACGGGATGGGCCCGAGGTGGACGGCGGCCTCGTCGAGGAGCGCGACGTCGTCCTCCGTCCACGCCACGTCGGCCATCCGGCGCTGGCGGGGCCGGACCAGGGCCTGCCACTGGGGCTCGGCCAGGACGTTGCCGGCGGCCAGCTTGAGCAGGGCGGGCACGCTGAACAGGTCGTGGAGCAGGGCCTCGGGCGTCAGGACGGGCCACATGCGCTCCACCGCGGCCACATAGGCCCGCTGGCGGCGAAGCTGGCGCTCCAGGTCGTCGGGCATGGGATCCTCGGGGGCGAGGCCCTCGCGTTCACGCCACTGGGCCAGGAGCAGGCGGCTGATCTGGCGCTCGAAGGTCGCCCGCCGCTCGTTGTGCGTCCCGCGGCGGCGCTTGACCCGGTTCACGATGGTGCGGCTGACCTCGGGAGTCAAGGTCAGCAAGTGGGCGCCGAGGGGGATGGTGGCCGGCTTGGTCAGGGGTCGCTGGCGCTGGCGCACGGCCCGGGCCAGCACGGTGGCCATGCGCACGTCGCCCTTGACCTCGGCCGCGGCCGCCCTGTCGGTTCCCGTCACGGTGACGGCCGGCACGAGGGTGGCGGGAGTGCCGAACGTGACCGTGTGCTCGCCCAGTGACGGGAGCACCTGCTCGATGTAGCGCAGGAACACCCGGTTGGGGCCGATGAGCAGGACGCCGGCCCGTTCCAGGGGGAACCGGTAGGTGTACAGCAGGTACGCGGCGCGGTGGAGGGCCACGGCCGTCTTGCCCGTGCCCGGACCGCCCTGCACGACCAGGACGCCGGGCAGCGCGGCCCGGATGATCTCGTCCTGCTCGCGCTGGATGGTGGCGACGATGTCGGCCATGCGCCCGGTGCGGGCCCGACGGAGGGCGGAGAGCAGCGCGGCCTCGCCCACCAGTACGAGCCCGCTGTCCTCCCCGTCGACGGAGAGCAGGTCGTCCTCGATCCCCACCAGGCGGCGGCCCCGGAGCTGGAAGTGGCGGCGCCGGGCCAGTCCCAGGGGCTGGCCGGGCGTGGCCCGATAGAACGGCTCGGCGGCGGGGGCCCGCCAGTCGACGACCAGCGGCTCGTTCTCCTCCGATGAGATGGCGACCCGGCCCACGTAGAGCCGTTCGCCGTCGTCGCGGTCGATGCGGCCGAAGACCAGGCCGGCGTCGGCCTCCCGTAGGGCGGCCAAGCGCCGCTCGGTGACCTCCACCCGGACGTCGCGCTCGAACCGAGCCTGGTGGGTCCCGCCCCGCCCATGCTCGAGCACGTCGGCCGACACCGCCCGTGCCTGTTCCCGCATGTCGTCGAGGCGTGCGTAGGCCCGGTCGATGACGGCTTGTTCGGCCGCCAACTCAGGGTGCGTCGTCAGCTGCTTCGGGATCCTTTGCTTCGTGCGTCCCCGCGAAAGGGTGGAGCGCGATTCTACTCGACCAGGTGCCACTCGTCGCCCGAGCGAACCGCCTTGGCGGCGGCGATCACCGGCTCGGCCACCGAGGGCTCGCGGTCGTGCGGGCGCCACCGGATGGCCCGGACGTCGACCGAACCGGCCGAGCCCGCCGGGCCGGAGGCGTCGATGATGAACGTCCCGTCCACGACGGCCAGGCCCCTTGACCACACGTTCACGACCCACGAGCTGGACAGGGTGACGGTGGCGGACACCGACACGGAGTCCATCCGCCCCTCGACTCTCGCCGGGTGGACGGCGGCCACGTGCTTGACCAGGGCGGTGCGGATCAGGCGCGACCCGAACCGCTGCTTCTCGGCCGTCAGGTGGGCCCGGAAGGCAGGCAGGGCCCGATCCTTGACCTGACGCTCAAGCAGCCGCCCCTGCTTGTCGAGGTAGCGGGACTTCTTCCACGCCCGCTCCAGGTTGAGCAGCAGCCCCACGTCGCGGGGGACGTCGAACTCGTCGGGGATGAGGGCCGATTCCTCGCCCATGTGCTTGCGCATCTGGCCCAGTTGCTCGGGCCGCATGTCGAAGAGGTTGGCCCACAGGCCCAGGGCCCGCAGGCACGGGCACGGTACGCCGCCCAGGACGAGCATGGCCCGCTCCGAGCCCAGGTCGTGGTCGTCGAGCTTCAATTTGCCCCACCGCCACGTCAGGCGGTGGGACTGGCCCTCGCAGGAGATGACGGCCGTGGCCGCGGGCACGTGCTGGTACCAGCGGTCGGGATGCGACATGGCCTACTCGGCGGCTACGGGGTCGTCGATGTCGACGACGCGGGCCCAGTCGGGGGGGGCCCAGGCCTTGCCCCGGCGCACCGACGTGCCCCCGAGCAGGCCGACCACGACCTCCATGCCCTTGGGCGGGTCGGCGGGCCACGGGGTGAGGCCGTCGGTGAGCACCACGACCACCGACGGCCGGGGCTTGAGCTTGGCCGCGGCGGCGATGCCCTCGGTCATGTCGGTACCCCCGCCCCCCTGGAGGCGCAGGTTGCGGGCCGTTGCCACCCGCTGCACGGTCTGGACGGTGGCGTCGACCGACAGGACCCGCAGCCGGTTGTGGCCCAGGCCCACCCCCTTGAGCAGCCCGTCCACCTCGGCCAGGACCTGGGCCAGCAGGTCGTTGTCCATGCTCCCCGACGTGTCGCACAGGATGACGACCTCGGGCAGCGGTTTCTGCATGGCGGGCATGATGACGCTTCCCATGCAACTGGCCCGTCTCGAAGGCCGGCGGTAGGTGTAGTCGACCCGGCCCGACACGGCCGTGAGGCCTTTCTTCACCTCGGCGGCCAGGACCTTGCGCCAGTCCACCTTGGGGTTGAGCACGTCGTCGGCCCAGCGCTCCCAGCCGGCCGAGAGGTGCCCCACGCCCTCCCGCTGGAACTTGAGCACGTCGCTCGCCACCTGTGCCCGCAGCATGCGCTTCTTGGCCGGGGGCAGGCCGCTCGACTGCTCGCCCGACATCTCCCAGTCCCTCGCCTGGGCGTCGGCCGCGCTGCCACAGTCGGGCTGAAGGTCCTCGTCCTCGTCGTCGAGCTTGTGGTGGCGGTGGTGGAAGTACTCCTCGGCCATCCGCCCCGTCGCCCAACCCATCTTGTGGGGCTCGACCAGGCCTTCGGCGGGCAGCCGCAGGCCGGCGGAGATCAGGTCGTCGTTGATCTCGGCGTCGGCGGCCTGGGCCCAGTCCTTGGACAGCCGGCGGTCGACGCCCAGGCTGCGGGCCCGCCCCGCGTGGTCCCGGACGAGGTGGCCGGCGTGGTGGAGCAGGAGGCTTCCGAGCACCGGCACCGAGTAGTTGCCGAGCACCTCGGGGTCGACGTAGAGCCGCCACGACTCGTCCACCGCCACCTTGCCGATGCCGGGCGCAGCCACGACGTGGAAGGCCCACAGGGCGGCGGCCATGTAGGGCTGGCGCTCGACGGCCCACAGCCGGGCCACCGCCAGCTTCTGGCTGTCGAGGTACGCCGAACCGGCCATCAGCGCCATTCTTTCCGCATTTCGCGTCGGGAACCGACGCGAGATGAGGAGAGAGCGGCGGCGGTCAGTGCTGCTGCCAGCGGACGTCCTGCAGGAGAGGGGCGAACAGCTTCGCTTCGGGCGGCGCCGGGGCCTTCGGTGGCCGGCACTTGACCAGCACGCGGGCGGCCACCGCGCCGACATCGGGCGTGGACTCACCGGCCTTGCCCAGCACCTTCCACCCCGCCAGCCATCGGTCAACCGTCGGGTTGGCCGCCACCGCCGCGGCCACCGACGACAGGACGGCGTGCACCCGGTCGCCGCGGTCGGGCAACTCGAACCCGTCCGGGTCGGCCAGGACCTTTTCGGGGTCGGGCAGGTCCATCTCCAGCTGCCACATGAGCAGCTCGATGCCCGCCCCCTCCCCGACCGCCCCGGTGACCAGGGCGGTGGTGGCCTCATCCGACGCGTTGACGGCCTCGGCCGCCGCCCACAGGCGGGCGCACATGTCCCACGTGCGGGGGCTGGGCCAGCCCCGGCCGGCGCGGGCGGCGTCGGTGGGGACATCGACGGCCAGGCCCGGCCGCACCGAGATGAAGGCGGACACGACGCCCCGCGTGTAGGGGATGTGTTGCTCCCAGCCCTCGGGCAGCACGGGCACAACCGGCGCCTCGAACCCGCCGGCCAGGCCCTGGGCGAACACCGCCGGCTCGACCTCCCAGGCCAGATGGCAGAACCGGTTGGCGAGGGGAGCGGACAGGTCCCACCCGTCAGCCGCCTGCTCGGGGGGGTTGGCGGCGGCCACCACGACCACGTCGTCGGGCAGGTCGAGGTCGCCGACGACCCGTTCGAGCACGACCCGGAGCAGGGCGGCCTGCACGGCGGGCGGGGCGGTGGAGATCTCGTCGAGGAACAGCAGGCCCCGGCCCGCAGCCGCCAGCCGCTGCGCCCAACGGGGCGGGGCCATGTGGACGTCGCCGGCGGTGACCACGGGCAGCCCGGCGAAGTCGGACGGCTCCCGGATGGCGGCGATGACCGTCTCCAGGGGCCAGCCCATGGCCTCCGCCATGGCCTTGATGGCCGACGTTTTCCCGGTGCCCGGCGCACCCCAGAGCAGGACCGGAACCCGGGCCGCGACGGCGATCCCGAGTGCCTCGACCGCAGTCGCCTGGCTCATTGCCGACGACGGTACCCGGTGCCCGAGTGGTCCGATCGGCTCACCGCGCTTCATGTCCGGTCGCGAACCGCCGATACAGTCCCCCGGGATGAAACGACGACTCGGCACCGTGGTGACCTGGTCCCGCACCCATGAGGGGCGGAAACTGGTCCGCTACAGCATGGTGTCGGTCATCTCCGTGATCGTCAGCCAGATCCTGCTGCTGTTCGCCTTCGGCCTGCTCCACTGGTCGGCCAAGTGGGCCAACGTGTTCGCCGTCTGCCTCTCGGCCATCCCGTCGTACTACCTCAACCGGCGGTGGGCGTGGGGCAAGAGGAGCCGCTCCCACCTGCTCAAAGAGGTGCTTCCCTTCTGGGGCATGGCCCTCCTCGGCCTGATCTTCTCGACGTGGGCGGCCGACTACGCCGAGAGCAACGCCGACCGGATCACGTCCTCCCATTTCATGACCACGATGATCGTCATGGGGGCGTCCCTGGCCGCCTTCGGCGTGCTGTGGGTGGGCAAGTTCATCATCCTCAACAAGGTTCTGTTCGCCCATAACTCCGACGAACTACCCGCCGCCCTCGACGGCAGGAGCGGCATCCCGTCGTAGGCGGGCACTGGCTCGAGGTCGCCCGCCGGGCCAGGGGGTTCCTGCCCGACGACGAGGGCCTCGCCCTGCACCAGGCGGGACGGGAAGGCGCCGTCGTCGGGCCGCTGCTCGAGATCGGGACGTACTGCGGCAAGTCGGCCGTCTACCTCGGCGCCGCCGCCGGCGAGTCGGCGACGGTGCTCTTCACCGTTGACCGCCACCGGGGCTCGGAGGAGAACCAGGCGGGCTGGGCGCACCACGACCCCTCGGTGGTGGACCCCCGGACGGGCCGCATCGACACCCTGCCCCACTTCCGGCGGACGCTGGAGGACGCCGGCCTGGAGGATACGGTCGTCGCCGTCGTGGGGGACTCGGTCACCGTCGCCCACCACTGGCACACCCCACTTGGCCTGGTCTTTCTCGACGGCGCGCACGGTGGGGAACCGGCCCACGCCGACTACGAGGCGTGGTCGGGCTGGGTCGCCATCGGCGGGCTGTTGGCCATCCACGACGTGTTCCCCGACCCCGCCGATGGGGGACGGCCGCCGTTCGAGATCTACGGCCGGGCCCTGGAGTCGGCGGAGTTCGCCGAGGTGTCGTCGCTGCGGACGGGGTCGCTCCGCGTCCTGCAGAGGGTCAAGGAGGCCTCTACGATCGACCCCTGATGAAATCCCGTCGCACCCTGCCCGCCCTGGTGGCCGCCGCCGCCCTCGTGCTCGGGGCCTGCGGCGGCTCGGGCGGCGGGTCGTCGGGCCAGCCCGACAAGGACGGGCTCAACGCCGAGGTGGCCAGCTTCGACCTCGCCACCGGCGATCCGGCCCGCATCCTGGTGGGCGTCCTCTCCAACGACCGGCGGTTCCTGGTGTTCGGCACCGTGCAGCTGCGGTTCGCCTACCTCGGCACCAAGCAGGAGAACGAGGCGGTTGAGTACGGCCAGTCGGTGACGGCCCGTTTCCTGCCCGTCCACGGGTCGCAGCCGCCCAGCCCGGCCCCGAACGAGCCTGTCCTCTCGTCGGACTCACGGGGGGTCTACGCGGCGGCGGCCGGGTTCGCCAAGGCCGGCTTCTACCAGGTCGAGGTCACGGCCAAGGTGGACGGGGAGGAGCGCAAGGCCACCGCCGCCCTGGCCGTGAACGAGCGCCACACCGTGCCGGGCGTCGGCGACCAGGCCCTGGCCACCGAGAACCTCACGGTGGCCTCCACTGACGCGCCCAAGGCCGCCATCGACTCGCGGGCCAGCGCGGGCGGGGGCGAGGTGCCCGACGCCCACCTGCACCAGACGACCATCGCCGCCGCGCTGGCGGCCAAGCGGCCCGCCGTCGTGGTCTTCGCCACGCCCACGTACTGCCAGAGCCAGTTCTGCGGCCCCGTCACCGACCTGGTGGGCCAGCTGGCCCAGACCTACGGGGACCGGGCCAGCTTCATCCACGTCGAGATCTGGCGGGACTTCCAGAACCAGACAATCAACCGGGCCGCCGCCGACTGGCTGCTGCGGGAGGGCAACCTCAGCGAGCCGTGGGTGTTCGTGATCGGCGCCAACGGCCGGGTCACGGCAAGGTTCGACAACGTCGCAACCCAGGAGGAGCTGGAGCCGATCCTCCGCCAGCTCCCGGTGATCGGCCCCGCCACCTAATGGTAGCGCTCAACCGGTTCTTGGCGCAGGAACCGGTGCTTGGGACACCGGTTTCTGCGCCACGAACGCGTCAGGCCCGGAGTTTCGCCTTGGCCGTGTCGAAGGCGAGGCGGGCTTCGCGGACCTCGACGATGGAGCGTTCGAGAAGGGGGGTGTCGCCCTGGGAGGTTGACCGCAGGCAGTCGGCCGCCCCCTTGGCCAGACCGTCTAGGGCTCTTCGCAAGGCCCTCGTCCGGCGGCCGACCGCCCGGTTGGAGGCCTTCGTGCGACGCAAAGGGGCTGGGCAAAGGCAGGTCGGCCGCCTCGGCGCGCAGCGCCGATCGCGAATGACACCAGCCTTCTAGACCCCCGCGAGGGGCGGCGGGGGCGGGGCGCTGCCCCGTTCGTAGGCAGGCACCCGGGCGTCGGCCCAGTCCTTCAACGAATGGCCGGCCAGCCGGGCTTCGGCCCAGCTCCGCAGCAGGTCCCCCTCGGGAAGGCGGCTGACCACGACGGCCAGGTCGGCCCGCCCGCCCGCGTCGCCCGCCTCCATCCGCATCAACCCCCGCCCGTACCGCACCCGCACATCATCGACGATGGGAGGCGTCAGGTGCTCGAAGGCGGGCAGGGCGTGGTCGGGACGCTCCATCTGCGTCAGGGCCAGCGCCAGGTTGGCCCACAGCGGCTGGCTGACGTCCTCGCGGGCCGGCCGCAGGCCCTCCAGGCCCCGGCGGGCGGCCATCACCGCGTCGTTCCACCGACCCTGGAACATGCTGAGCCGGGTCAGGCCCAGCAGCAGCCGCGGCGACTCGCCGCACTTGTCGAGCCCCTCCTCCACGGCGGCCCGGGCCAACGCCAGCTCGCCCCGACGCGCATAGAAGTCGGCGAGGGCGAGCCATCCCGCGGGCTCGGCGGGCGCCGACTCGACCGCCTTGCGGAGCTGGGCAACGGCGTCCTCGGTGCCGCTGCCGATGAGGAACATGGCCTGTCGTCCCCGCTTCCGCCACCACAGCCACAGGCCCACCAGGGACGCCGCGTGCACGATGGCGGTGCCCCACCCCAGGCCGCGGGTCCGCCCACTGTAGATGATCTCCCAGTCGCCGAACCCGGCCGTCAGCGACAGCACCGGGTACAGCACCAGGCTGAACACCAGCTCCAGCAGGCCTCCCGACAGCAGCAGGTAGCGGACCGACCGCCGCCACCTGGTGGTGAGGGCCAGCACCACCATGGCCAGCCCGATGCCAGCGCTCACCAGGTTGCCGGCGATGGCGATCAGCCACATGTCCTCACGGGTGCGCAGGCCGGCCACCGACACCGACCCCTCGAACAGGCCGTAGCGGAAGCCCGTGACCCGCACGTCCAGGGCCAGGGCCGTCACCAGGTGCCCGAGTTCGTGGAACAGCACGACGACGGGCGGGATCAAAAAGACGGCGACCTGGATGGCCAGCTTGCGGTCGGTGCCGGTGAAGTCCTCGTCCCAGAACGTCCGCCACGACCGGGTCAGGGTGAACAGGGTGAACAGGGCGGCGATGCCCAGGATGACGTCCATGGCTGACGAGGACGGATCGAACGGCATTGTGCACGGGATCGTAGGGCCACCTCACGCTCTAGAGTCGACGCGGGGGGACCACCCCGGGGCTGTGGGGAGGTCCGGGAAAGGGGAACCATGGCGCGCTACGACCTCGTGATCGTCGGCATGGGCTCAGGGGGGATGACGGGCGCCGAGTTCGCGGCGACGCTCGGCCTGCGGGTGGCGGTGGTCGAGAAGTCCCGGGTGGGCGGGGACTGCCTGTGGACGGGCTGCGTCCCCAGCAAGGCCCTCCTCGCCTCGGCCAAGGCGGCCCACACCATGAGGGTGGCCGACCACTACGGGCTGCCGTCGGTCGAGCCCGAGATCGACACGTCGCTGGTCTGGAAGCGCATCCGGGCCATCCAGCAGGAGATCGCCACCACCGACGACAACGCCGAGCGCTTCGAGGCCATGGGCACCGAGATCGTCTTCGGCGCCGCCCGCCTGAACGGCCCCAACACGGTGCTGGTGACGCCGACCGGCGGCGAGGGTGAGCCGCGGGAGCTGGAGACCCGGTTCGTCCTGCTGTGCACGGGCAGCCGGCCCGCCACGCCGCCCATCGAAGGCCTGCGGGAAGCCGGCTACCTGACCAGCGAGAACCTGTTCGAGATCGAGCGGGCACCTCGCAGCGTCGTCATGGTCGGCGGCGGGCCCATCGCCATCGAGATGGCCCAGGGGTTCACCCGCCTCGGCATCCGCACCACCGTGCTCCAGAAGGGGCCCGGCATCCTGCCCCGGGACGAACCGTCACTCGTCGAGATCCTCACCCAGAAGCTCCGAAACGAGGGCGTCGACCTCCGCCTCAACGTGAACACCGAGCGGGTCTCGGTGTCGAACGGCCGCAAGATCGTCCACGGCTCCGAAAATGGCGAGCCCGCCCGGTGGGAGGGCGAGGAGCTGCTTGTCGCGGTCGGACGGCGGCCCAACGTCGAGGGCCTGGGCCTGGAGGAGGTCGGCGTCAAGGTCGGCAAGAAGGGGGTCGAGGTCGACGAGCGCATGCGGACGTCGGTGCCCTCGATCTACGCCAGCGGCGACCTTGCCGGCCGTTACCTGTTCACCCACTCGGCCGGCTACGAGGCGGTGCGGGCCATCCGTGACGCCTTCTTCCCCGGCAAGGGGAAGGTGACGGACTTCGTGCCGTGGTGCACGTTCACCGACCCCGAACTGGCCCATGCCGGCGAGACCATCGGCGAGGCCGAGAAGAAGCACGGCGAGGATGTCGAGGTCTACCGCATGGACCTGGCCCACTCCGACCGGGCGAGGGCCGACAACGCGTCAGAGGGGGCGATCGTGCTGGTCACGGCCAAGGGCAAGCTGGTGGGCGCCCACATCCTGGCCCCGTCGGCGGGCGAGATGATCCACGAGCTGGCCCTGGCCATCAACCAGGGGCTCAAGCTGGCCGAGGTGGCCAGCATCATCCACGTCTACCCCACGCTCTCCACCAGCACGGGCCAGCTCGCGGCTGAGGCCGCCTTCGAGGGGGCCAAGCGCCTGCGCTGGCTGGTGCGCAAGGAGAAGTAGCGCCGCCCAGACAGCAAGCCGGCTCTAGTCGTCGTCCTTGTCCTTGCCCTTGGCCTTGCCGTTGCCGGGCTGGGAGTTGACGGCGGCCGGTGAGCCGGACGAGCCGGCCGTGGCGGCGGTGGCCACCGCCCCCTGGACGTCGACACCGGGGACCTGGCGCAGCAGGTCGAGGGCCTGAGCGGTGGCCACGCTGCCGAGCTGGCCGGTCTGGGCCCAGGCCGCGATGGTGATGATGAGGCCGGTGGCCTTGCCGCTCTGGCCCGGCGCTCCCGCCTCCACGTCCTTGGCCAGGTCGAGGAGGGCGGCACCCAGGTCCTCCGCGCGGGCTCCGTCGTTGGGACGGTCCAAGCGGCCGGCCAGGTCCCGCAGCCCGGCGACCAGCCCCTGTGCGGCCGTGGTCGGCTGGGAGGCGGCGGCGTTCGGCTGGCCCGCCTCCGTCGTGACGCCGGGCCTCTCGGACTCGCCCGCCCGAGCGACGAGAAACAGGATGAGGATGGCCGCCACCAGGGCCAGGAACGCCAGCCGCGGCCAGCTCGAGTAACGCGCCACGCGGATGGGCCGGGCCGTACGGGGCACGCCGCGGACGGCCGGCGCGGCGACCAGGCCGGGTCGCTCGACGGTGGGCAGCACCTGGGTGCCGTCCAGGGGCGCCCCGTCGACGGTGGGATCGGGCGGTGCGCCCCGGAGGGCGGCAGCCAGGTCGTCGGCCGACTCGAAGCGGTCGGCGGGGTGGCGGGACATGGCCCGTTCGATGGTCTGGACGAAGGCGGGATCGAGATCGGGGCGTCGCGACGACAGGGGCACGTACGAACCGGTGACGATGGCCTGGGCCACGTCGAGGGCGCCCCGGCCGGCGAAGGGCTTGGCCCCCGCCAGCGCCTCGTACAGCACCACGCCGAGGGCCCAGAGGTCGGAGGTGGGCGTGGCCGGTTTGCCCTCCAGCCGTTCGGGCGCAAGGTAGGCGGGCGTCCCGAGCAGCTGGCCGGTGGCGGTCAGGTCGACGTGGCCGCCGCTGTGGTTCCCGTCGGCGGGATGGATGCTCTTGGCGATGCCGAAGTCGGCGATTTTGGCCGTTCCGTCCGCCGCCAGCAGGATGTTGCCGGGCTTGACGTCCCGGTGGACGATGCCGGCCCGGTGGGCGTCGGCCAGCGCGCCGAGCACGCCGCACGCGGCGCCCGCCAGCCACGCCTCGTCCACGCCACCGGCGGCGATGTGGTCGGCCAGGGTCTCGCCCGGCAACCGCTCCATGACCAGATAGGGCGCCCCGTCGTGCTCGCCGGTGTCGAAGACGGCGACGGCGTTGGGGTGGGACAGGCCGGCCGCGGCCCGGGCCTCGGCCTGGAACCGGGTGCGCACGTCTTCGCGCGCCACCAGCTCGGGCCGCAGGACCTTGACCGCCACGCGGCGGTCGAGCCGGGTGTCGACGGCGTCGTAGACGTCGGCCATGCCGCCCCGGCCCAGGACCCCAGTCAGCTCATAGCGCCCAGCCACGACCACGCCTGGGGCTATCGCGGACCCCGACGCTGATGTTTGCACTACGCCCGTTGTACCCGGGCGTGGCTCGCCGGGAAACTCACCCCCCTGGCTCGTCAAAAAGCGCCAGCAGCCGGTCGGCGGGACGGGCCACCACCGCCTTGTCCCCGTGGGTCACGATGGGGCGCTGGATGAGGATGGGGTGGGCGACCATGGCGTCGAGCAGCTCGTCCCGGTTGGCCTCGGCCAGCTCCAGCTGGTCGTACTCCGGCTCCTTGGTGCGGACGATGTCCCGGGGGTCGTCGGTGCCCAGCTTGCGCAACACCTCCTCCAGCTGCTCCTTGGTCGGGGCCTGTTCGAGGTAGCGGACATAGGTAGCGTCGATGCCCCGTTCCCGGAGGATGCCTTCGGCCGTCTGGCAGTTCGAGCACGCGGGGTTGAAGAAGACCGACACGTCGTCCATGGGTGAGACTGTACGGACCATGCCAGACCGTCTTGCACTGGTGACCGGCGCCACCGGTTTCATCGCCTCCCACCTGGTGCCCGCTCTCCTCGACACGGGCTGGGGCGTGCGGGCCACGGGCCGCCGGGCCCGCCCCGACAGCCTCCCCCACGCGGCTGGCTACCAGGCCGTCGACTTCGTCGCCGCCGAACCGGCCGAGCTGAAGGAGCTGCTGTCGGGCGTCACCCACGTGTTCCACCTGGCCGGCGCGTCGAGCTCCCGCTCGTCGGAGGACGAGATGTTCCGCAACAACGTGGACGCCACCGAGCGGCTGTTCGAGGCGGTGGTGGCGGCGGGGACGGTGCAGCGGGCGCTCTACATGAGCAGCACGTCGGTGTACGGCGAGGAGGAGCAGCTGCCGTCGCCCGTGCCCGAGGACGTGGAGCCCACGCCCACCCGCAGCTACGGGAAGGCCAAGTGGGCCACCGAGCAGGTGGTGTGGCGCCACAGCCGGGAGGGGCTGCCGGTCGTCGTGGCGCGGCCCGTGTCGGTGCACGGACCGGGCACGATCAAGCTCCTGGCGAGCGCCATTTTGGACGTCGCCATCGAACGCTTCATGGAGCTCGACCGCCTGGTGGTGTACCGGCCGGCCGTCGAGCAGCGCCTGGTCCACATCGACGACCTGATGGGGGCGTGCCTGCACCTGATCGCCCGCGAGGGCGCCGCCGGACGGGCCTTCAACGTGGTCTCGGGGGTCTACCCCACGAGCCACGACGTGGCCGCCATCCTGGCCGAGCATTTCGGCATGGAGGTCGAGATTACCGACGACCCCGAAGGCGGGCCGTCCTACGAGCAACGGCACGCGGGGTGGTCGGCGATGCGCGACCAGGGCATGCGCGACGAGATCATCCTCACCAAGGAACGGTTCCGGTTCATGCGCAAGGCCAACCGAAACAACCGGCTCAGCCTCGACGCCCTGCTCGGCACCGGCTTCGAGCTGCGCCACACCGACCCCCGCACCGAGATCGTGGCCGACGCCGAGTGGTGCCGGGCCAACCGCTGGATCCTGTAGCGCGGCCTGGGGCTACGAGCCCCGCCGGCGTCGCTCGCCTCGCGGCACCTCCTTGACCTGGCCGGGCTCGACATCGACGGAGTCGGGACGGTCGCCGGTCAGCTCCCCCACGCTCTTCACCTTGGCCAGCGTCTCGCCGGCCACCACGTCGCCCGCGTCGGCGTCGTACAGCTCGAACCAGGGGTAGCCGTGCTCGGTGTACAGGCGGGCGGTAATGGGGCTGGGCGGCGGTTCCTGGCCCGTCAAGGCCTTGAACTCCTCGCTGTTCACGACCCGCACATCGACCTCGCCGCTGCGCCGGGTGTCCCACGTGTCGAGGCCGTGGGGGTCGGGATAGATGCGCTGGCGCATCTTGCCGCCCGCGGCCACGCCCATGGGCGAGGCCATGGCCATGGGCAGGATCGTCTCGTCGAAGTAGGGCTCGGGCGGCGCCTCGTCGGGGAACCGCCCCTCCTTGGCCTCGAACACCCGTAGCTGGATGCCGCCGGTGGACTCCTCGCCCGTGACCTGGCCTTCGACCGTCACGCCCGACCCGAGGGGCGCGGCCACGAACTGGCGCACCACCCCGTCCTCGGTCTTGATGCCGTCGAGCCACGGC
>JBOGID010000375.1:0-8940 GCA_050742295.1 Acidimicrobiales bacterium
CCACGGAAGCGCGTCACATCCCCGGGTGTCGCGCCGTCGCCACGCTCCGCCGCCACCCGGGACAGGTTGGTGGCCATAGCGGGGAAGGAAGCAACGAGCTTGGAGGGGTCGCTCCTGCCGACCGACACGACATCGGTGAATGTCAACGCTTTGGCGGTGGCGTTGCGGGGCAGGTCCGCACGTGGCGCGCTCAATGCGCATGAGGGCACTCGCGTCTGGCTCGGGGAGCAAAGCTCGGTTGACGTCCCGGCGCCCGGCGGATCTCGTGGTGGCACAGTAGATGTCGAAGTTCTCTATTGATCAGAGTCACTTCGGCGAGTAGCAATCTCCGCGAGCGCAGTGTGAGGGATGCGACCTACGGGGGTAGGGCGGCGATGACCAGGCTTTCAGCGCGAGTGTGGATCGGCATCCTGCCGGTGGCGTTGTCGGCCTCAGCCGCCGGGGGGCAGGAGGGCGGGAGGAGGGCGGTCGCCACTGCTACCGTTCAAGTGACGGCGAACCCCAACCCGGTACGAGCGCACGCCACACCGCTGGTCGCCCGCAACCCGAGAACTGGCGAGCTTGTGGTGGCTGAGGTCGACGTGCGGGGCTCACGGGAGTGCGCCGTCCACCTTTCCTCCGACGACGGCCGGAGCTGGTTCCGCGGCGGCGACATCCACATCGAGCCGTTCACTGACTGCTCGATCGGCTCTGAGTACGGACCCCACGTCATGCCGTTCTTCGATCGGGAGGGTGTGCTCTACGTAGTCACCACCGCCAATGATCCACAGGATCTTTTCGACCAGTCGAGAGAGCCGACGCCCGAGTTCCCCCGTAACCGTTCGTTCGTCCCTCGCAACGTCTACCTGGCCAGGTCCACCGACGGCGGCCATACGTTCGACGTGCGGCTCGTCTATCAGGGCCCGAAGGAAAATCCCCACCTCGGCTACAACTACGCCCCGGTCGGTGCCGTCGACCCTGAGAACCCCCGCTACGTCTACGTCGGCTGGGCCCAGGGCGAGTGGCAGAGCCCCAAAGAACCTTCCAAGGCCGTCGTCGCTGCATCCGGCGATGGGGCCAAGACCTTCGCCCCGCCGTATGACATCAGCCAACTGACCGGCAGCGAGCACCCATGGATTTCCGTCGGACGGGGCGGAGTGGTCCACGCCGTCCATTGGTCGAAGGGCTTCGGCAAGCCCCTTGCCGCGCCCAACCTGCCGGTGCCGACCGCCCGCCAGGACCCCGTCCCCATCTACTACGTGTCGTCTCGTGACAACGGCAAGACCTGGGATCGAACGGAAGTCGACCCCGGCGTGCAGTCGTACTACCGGCCGCCGGTCGTCGCCGCCGACCCGAACTCAGATGCTGTGTACCTGGCCTGGTACAGCACAGCCGAGCCCATGAACTTCGCCCTCTCCGGCCAAGACGCCGATCGCACGGAGATCTTCCTCCGGGCCTCGCTCGACGGCGGCAGGACCTGGGGAGAGCGCCGAATTGTGAACGACGACGCCGGCCAGGGCGCGAACCACTCGCTGCCCGGCATATCGATCGCCCCGAACGGTCGGATCGACATCGCCTGGAGCGACTCCCGCAACAGCCCTCGGCGCCAGGTCAGGCCGGGGAGGGACGAAGGGCTTCTCGACATCTACTACGCCTCCTCGGAGGACCAGGGGCGCACGTTCAGCGTCAACCAGAAGATCAACGACCGCAGCATCGACCGGTCCCTTGGCGTGTGGTCGAACAACGTGAACGCGGCGGTGGCTACGGGCATGGCCTCGACCAACTCCGTGGTGTACTTCGCCTGGCAGGACCCCCGGGCGGGGTCCAACCCGAGTGAGTCCGAGGACGTCTACTTCGCCACCCTGCAACGCGATGGCTCGGCCGTTCGGGTCGCCGACGACGGCTCCCTCCCGGGATGGCTGGCGACCGCCGCTGGAGTCGCCGTCGGCCTGGGCCTCGGCATCGTCCTCGTCTGGGCTATTGCCCGCCGAAGCCGACCGACGCCGGCAGGACCACCGGAACCGGCCGGCCCTGGGCCGAACGTTGTCTCACCCGGCCTTCGCAGACCCTGATGACCCGCGCGAGAACAGCCAGGCCACACTCGTCGCGAGGCCCATTCCCAAAAACCAGCCCGACGGCCCCGAGGGCCCACAACGGGACGTCATCGTCGTCGTCGCGGACCGTGGCGGCACCCTCCATCTTGAGCGAGGCCATGTAGACGTCCTCCGCATGCGCCTCGCGATCGGAGTTGCGGGAGTCCTGCCAGGCGAAGTACACGCTGTCGTCGGTGGACGTCACACCTACGGCGTGGTGGCTGTCGACGTTGTTCGACCACACGCCGACTGAACGGTCGATGCTGCGGTCGGTGATCCGGAGGTTCGACCCGAACGTCACGCCCTGGTCGGTGGAGGATGCGGCGTAGACGTCTTGGAACCCGGTCTCGTTGCCTCCGGTACCGCCGGCTCGAGGCTTTGGGTTCAAACGCCCGTCGTACCAGGCCACATCGACTCGTCCGTTGGGCGCAACGGCGATGCCCGGGAGGAACTGGTTGGCCTTGACGGCCCCGTCGTCGTTGAGAACCACTCGCTGACCCGACGTCCTGCCGCCATCGGTCGAGCGGCGGAAGAAGATCTCCAGATCGCCCTCGTACCCGGGCGCCAGGTTGTTGGGCTCGGTGTTGCTGTACCACGCCGTGTACAGGGTCCCGGATCGGGGATCGGCGGCCATCACCGGAGGCCTCGGGCTCCCGGAACGCTGGTTGCCGGGATCGACCTCGACGGCATCCGTCCACGTCTTGCCTTGGTCGTCGGACTGCCGATAGAGGATCGGGCGTACGGCGTTGAGCTGGCCTGCGGCGAGGGGTGGGAACGTTCCGGTGCGGGTCCAGAAGATGGCGTGGACCGTGCCGCCCGGCCCAACGGAGAGCCAAGGGAAGTCTCCTCCCCGATCGTCGGCGAGGTTCACCGGCGGGCCGAATGTCCGGCCGCCGTCCACCGAGGCGGCGACTGCAGTCTTGAGGTTCTCCTTTGCCTGGGCGCCACGGATCCCCTGGCGCCATCCGACGTACACCCGCTTGGGATCGGCAGGATCGACCGCCAGGGTGGGGCCCTTGTTCAGTCCTCGGTCGGGATTGCCATCTGGCGCCTCGAAGACCCTGGTTCGTTCGAAGGTACGACCCCCGTCGACGGACCTGGCGAGGAAGAGGTGCCGGGGCGTGTCGTCACGCAGGCGCCCCAGGAACTCACTGCCGATGAAGGCGACGTACAGCGTGCCGTCACTGCCGAAGGCCGGAGACGCATATGCCCCGTACTCCGCCCCGATGGTGCAGTCGACGAATGGCTTCACCATGAGCTCGCCGCCCAGCGCCCAGCTCCGACCGTCGTCGGTGGAGATGTGGGTCGTGCAGGCTTGGTCACCCCGCACGTCGGCTTGGACGACGACCAGCTCGCCCGACTTGGGATTGCGGACGATTCGGGGGGCGGAATGGCCTCGCACGGGGGTCGGGGTGGCGGTCACCTGGACCGCGGCGGTCACAGTCGGTGTCCCCACCGCGCCGGCGACCGGCGCCAAGCCCCCGAGAGCGAACGTCGTAGCCGCCAGTGCGGTGCCGCGTGCGAACCTGTTCATACCCTCTCCCCCAATCAGATCCGTCGAACCATGTGACAGTAGGGCACTCGGCGCTGGCGCACTTGCTCGAGCCACCGATGCATCCGAAATCGACGCGGCCGGACAAGGGCTCCTCGATCCGGTCGCTTGGAGAATGCCTTCCGGGACGCCAGTCCTCACACGACGCTGGATCTCCCACCTCCACGATCAGGCCGGTTTCCTAGGCCTCCGCCTCGTTCTCGACGGCTTCGTTGAGAATGTCGCTGTCGTAGAACGGCTGGTCCGAGAGACTGGAAGGCAGCACCTCGAGGCGCTCGTCGGTGATGAGTTCGTCGATCAGCTCGCCAGACCCCCCAAACGTAGGTCCACGCGTAGTCGACCTCCGTGGCCACGAACCAGGCGTGGTCCTCGGGCCACCACAAGTTGGGCGACTGATCGAGGGCAAGCGGTGCCACCGCCGTCTCGAGTCGGCCTACGTACAGCTAGTAACGGCGATGCGGCAGCTCCACCTGTGGACGGGCAGGCACGAGCCCGTGCGGCCGACCACGGCGCAGACGTACGTCAAAGGCGACAAGAGCCCCGGCGTGTGCCACTCGGCGTCCACGCCCTGGTTGAGGGGGCCGGTGCCCTCCCACACGCAGAAGAAGCAGCTCTCCGGAGCAGTCGTGCACCTGGCCAGGAACTCGACGAGAACCCGGCGTTCAGTGACAAAAAGCGATCCCCATGACGGCCCGTCGCCGGGGTGGTACCCCTCGGGCGGTCGCTGACCGAGGGGGCGGCTGATCCAATGGAACTGCATCTCTGGGTGAACGATTCGCTGGTTGCGGCGGGCCACGTCGCTCCAGCGCTTGCGACGTCCACCACCATCGACGGGATGGAACAGTCGGCCGTACGCCTCGAACCCGTCTGGAATGACCGATCCGACATCCTGCATGGACGGATGCAGCCGCGACGCGATCCATCCGGCGGGGGAAACGTCCTGGAGCCACTCGATCGGACCCATCTGCGACGGCACGGCGGCATCATGGCGCTACCGGCGACCACCGCGAGCCGGACTGCAGGAGAGCGGCCGCGCGGAACCTCCCGCACGAGACGATCGGCGGTACCCACCGGCGACAGCGCCGCGCTGACTGCCGGCGTCGATCGGCGCCCCCGACCGCCGGTCCGCCGCCCGGAATCCGAATGGTGGAGGAGGAGACCCATCGGGCGAAGCAGCGCCGAGACCTCGTGTGGCGGAGATCCGATACTGAAGCGGAATCGCAAATCCGCCATTCGGTGGTCGGGCTGGGAAGATTTGAACTCCCGACCTCTTGACCCCCAGTTTCACCCCGGCCGTGACGATGATTGCGCTGGCGTCCAGGCAGTGACCCTGAGCAGGAAGTTCACCCATCCGTCGGATCGAGGGTTGCGCCCTGGGCCTTCTTCAGCGGTCCGCGGGACGGCACGTCGACCGAGCGCCCCCTCGGTCGTCTGGACGGCGACGCGGCGGCGATTCTCGTCGACGGCGGTGACGGTTCCGCGGGTGCCGTTGAGGAAACCCAGCCGGAGCGGAGTCATGCCCAGACCTCGGCGCCCGTCACGCGCCGACGCGGTGAACCAGGTCTCGGTACTGCTCCACCGACCCCGGCAGGATCCGAAGGTGGACGATCGTGCCGACGGCCTTCTCCACCAGATCGACGACTTCGCAGACAGCGGGTGTCAGGTCCGAGCCGGCGACGACGACCTCGCCCGGGCGGATCACAGTCGGGTCGGTCGCCTCGTCGAGGAATGTCCACACGAGGCCGGTCTCGTCCTCGGTGTTGAGATCTGCAGCGATGTCGATCCTCATTCGCGGGGGCCTCCTTCCCTGACAGCGTACGGGTTGTCCCGCAGCTCGCCCAGAGCCTCGAACAGCGCGGGCGCCAGCTCCGGGCTTCTCATCAACACGGTGAAGTGCGGCCGGCCGAACGTCGGCAGGAGATCGAAGCCAGCTCCCCGTAACGCTACGACGGTCGGCAGGTACACCGATGGATACGAGAGGAGCCTGCCTCGAAGAATGCTCTCCGCCGATGCCGGCCCGGTCGGCTCAAGGGCGACAAACACGGAGACGCCCCACACGGGTCCTCCGTCGAGCAGGAACAGCCGGTTCAGGCGGCGAGCGTGCGACGCAATCAAGGACTGCGTGTCGGGCCCACCGCGAAGCGCCACCAGAGCGTCGTCCGGGACGGGCTCATCCGGCCGGACATGCGTCCGCAGTTCATCCCGGGGATCGCCACCGGCGCTCACGGTCCGAACACCTCGTCGCGCGCGCCGGCGGCACGGTGCTGTTCGGTGACGACCTTGGTGTAGGTGCCGAGGGTGATGCCGATGCCGGCGTGGCCGAGACGCTCCTGCATCACTTTGTCGTGGCCGACGACTACCCGGCCGACCGATTGCGCTGTGTGCCGCAGGCCTCGGGGCGTGATCGTGGGCACTCCGATCTGGTCGACGAGGGCGTCCATCGTGCGGCTGAAGTTGTTCGGGTCGATCCAGCCGCCGATAGGCGTGGCGAAGACGAGCCCGCTCCCCTGCCAGCCTCGCCGGCGACGGCCGCCTCGGCGTCCTGGCGCTCCTGGTGCGCCGACAGCACGCCGGCCGTTCCCGGCCCGGACGTCACGAGCCGCTGGCTCGTCTCGGTCTTGAGCTGCTTCAGCGACGGCCGGCCCCCCTCGATGCTGAGCTGCTGGGCGACCACAAGCTGGCACCGCTCCACGTCGACGTCGACCCATCGCAGGCCCAGCAGCTCGCCCCGCCGGAGCCCGGTCACGAGGCCGAGGTGGAAGGCGGCGTACGGCCGGTGGTCACCCACGCCGGCCAGGAAGCGGCGGGTCTCGTCGAGGGTCCACGACTGTTTGCGGTACGACCGGTCCCGCCGGGGCGGCAGCGTCAGAGCGACCGGGTTGCGCGGCAACCGGCCGCGCTCGACCGCCTCTCGCAGCGCCATCGAAAGCACCTTGCGGACCGTGCGAGCCGAGGTGGCGCCAAGGCGGGCCTTGCGCGACGGGGCAGGAGCCACGAGCTCGGCGAGCCGGCCGTCGACGACCTCGGGCGTGAGGTCCCGCAGCCGCACGGCGCCGAGCAGCGGGACGATATATGGAGCCGCGCCGCCCAGCCGTACTGGTCGAGCGTGCTCTGCTCGACTCGGCCCGCCTTCGACGGCAGCCACGACTCCTCGAGGAACTCCGCCAGGGTCTCGTCGGCGGAGCCGAGCCGCCCGGCGGCGACCGCCTTGCGATGCGACAGGCGTCGGGCTTGGACGCGAACGTGCCGAGCTGCTTCACCCGCCGGCGGCCGGTGGCCGGGTCGTAGCCAGCCTGGCGCACAACCCACGTGCCTCGCTGGCGGTGGACCTCCGGCTCGCCGACGACGACCCACTGCATTGCCGCCAGTCTAGGCCCGCCACCTACCTGAGTAGGCGTACCTGCTTGGCCTGTACCTTGGCGACGGCGTCATATCGCCTTATCCAAGGGAAGTTTACCGACTTCGGGTCTCGCTCGATTCTCGCTACCCTGGCATTGTCGCCGAGTGCGCCGCGGCGATGGGGGTCGTGCTCCCCAACCGTGTCAGCACGACCGACGCGCCCGGCTGCGTCGTCGTCGGCTCCTTCTCGAAGCACTGGCCTTGCCTCTTTCCGCAGCATGGACCTGGGCCGGAACACCTGCCTCCGATCGTGCTGGAGCCGTGGCAAGAGGAGGTGGGGATCGGACGCTACCCGAAGATGCTCTTGCGATGGCTCATTCACTCCGATGGGTGGCGCGGCACCAATGTCGCCGTCATGCGACGCAGGAGGTATCACTATCCGCGCTACCAGTTCAGTTCAGTAATCGGTCCGCCGAAATACGGAGGATCTTCGTGGCAAGCCTGCTCGGCCGTCGGTGTCGTAGCTCGCCGGTCGAACCAGTGGAATCTCGCTGTGTCACGGCGACCAGATGTCGCACTACTCGACGAGTTCATCGGTCCGAAGCAGTGAAAAGAAATGTGCCCGGAGCGGGACTCGAACCCGCAAGTCCTTTCGGACAATGGTGTTTGAGACCATCGCGTTTCCCATTTCGCCATCCGGGCGGCGGTTCGAGGATACTCGGCGGCACGCCGTGTGGAGGCCATGGAGAGCCGTACCGTCGTCCCGCCCGGCGCTACCGGCTGCGGGTAGTCATCGAGGCCTTCCGGGCCCGGGCCTGCCAAAAGAAGCCGATCCGGTCGGCGACGGCCGGCAGGCGCTCCAACGCAAAGTCGGCCTTGTGACCGCGGGCCACCATGAAGTCGAGGAACCGGTCCCCGGCGCGCCGTAGGCCCACTCTGTGCAGCGCGCCGGCCACCGTGCGGGCCGGGATGTTGCGCACGCCGGTGACCTCCTCGACGTCGAAGCACGCCGCCAACTCGCTGCGGAACTCGTCCTTGGTGAACCGGAAGTAGTAGTAGTCGCCGCCCAGCATGTGCTCGCCCTCACGTGCGCCGGCATTGCCGCGGGCGTGCCAGGCGCGGAACAGCAGGTTGTAGTTGAACGCCGAGATCGACAGCACCGCATCGCGAGCCAGCACGCGCGCCAACTCGCTGATGATCACGGCCCGGTCCGCGGTCCGGAACTGGGAGTACACCTCGATGCACGTGGCCGCCGCCATCGCTCCCGCCCGGACCGGAAGCGCACGCAGGTCCGACTGCACGGCCAGCACCGGCGCGTCGCCCACCCGCCCGAGCATGCGGCGCAGGCAGGTCTCGCTGTAGTCGACAGCCAGCACGGCCTGGCCGAGCGACAGCAACGCCTCGGTGATCCGGCCCGTCCCGCAGCCGGCGTCAAGCACCGGCCCCGCCGGCCGCCCCACACGGCGCACCGCCGTGGGCACCTCGACGGCGTCGGTGTAGCCCTCGAACATGGCGTCGTACCACGCGCTCTCGTCGTCCCGCATGGCCCGCTCGCGGTGGTCCTGCTCGGTCAGCTCCTGGGCGGAGAGGAACGAAACGAGGCCGTCGCGCACGGCGAAAGGCCGGTCGCACTCCGGGCACCGGAGCTCGCCGGTCCGCGTGTTCCGCAGACGGTGGTCGTCGTCCCGCTTCAACGGCCACGCACCGTCGGCAGGACAGCACAGAGCGTCGAAGAGGCGGGAGTCGAGGAGGGTCATGGCGCGCCCGCTCGTGCGCCCGCCGCCCCTGCGCACGTCACGGTGCGGTGCTGCCGCCGACCGGGACCGCCCCGCGCCAACCTGCCGAACTGCGCTCCTGCCATCGCCTTCCCCCCAGGGCGATCCTAGATGGGCGCTGACCTATTAGCCATGAACAGCAACTGAGCTTGCGAAGGTGCTGGTCAGGGCTTCGGGCCGCCAGGCACGACCGAGTAGATCA
>JBOGID010000376.1:0-10950 GCA_050742295.1 Acidimicrobiales bacterium
CCCACCGCCAGCACCACCAGGGCGGCGACGAGGACGACGGGAGCCGACACCGCGGCGAGGGCGCCGCTGCGCTGACTACGGCTGCCGGTGCTGAGCATGCCGATGCCGAGGAGGCCCGCGCCGGCCACGGCGACGGCCACCACCACCAGCAGCAACAGCACCAGGACCATCTCAGGCCGTCGGTGCCCCAGCGGGTGCGGGCGGGGACGACGGCGGTGCCGGCGGCGAAGGCGAAGCGGGCGGGGTGTCCTCGTCGAGGCGGCGGTTGAGGGTCAGCACCCGGCCCATGATGGGCAGGGCGATGAGGTTGAGGCCGTGCAGGATGCCGAGGATCAGCAGGATCCCGCCGACCCGGGCCGTCTCGTGCTGCAGCTGGGCGCCGCTGACCGTCTCGGTCCAGTCCCCCTTCAGCTCGAAGCTGACGGTGAAGAGCACGAAGGCGAAGAAGATGAGGTAGTAGGCGATGTCGGTGAGCACGATGAAGCTCTTGCCCGTCCGGGGGTTGGCCCGGAAGACATCGGCGGCATAGCTCTTGCCGAAGCGCTTGATGAGGGGGCCGAGCCAGAGGGCGACGCCCACCAGCAAGACGTTGGTCATGAGCTCCAAAACCCACCAGTCCATGAGCAGTTCTCCTTGTCGAGTGTCCGTGACAGCAAAGATCAGGGCGCCGATCGCGCCGGCCAGGGCGGCGCCGATGACGGCTAGGCGGCGGCGCTGGCGGCGGCGGCGGCGGTCGTCCTCGATGCTGAGGCGCACGCGGGCGAACAGATCGGGGCTCTCGTCCACGTGCTGGGCGCCGTGCATGAGGGCGTCGTGGAGGCGTTCCTCGAGCATGCTCATCGCTTCGCCCCCACTCGCGCCTCCATGGCGGCGAGGCCACGCTGGAGGTGCGTCTTCACCGAGTTGCGGGAGATCCCGAGGGACTCGGCGATGTCGTCGATGCCCAGCTCCTGGTAGTACCGGAGCACCAGGCAGGCCCGCTGGCGGTGCGGGAGATCGCGCAGCGCCTCAATGACCTGGCGCTGGTCGTCCCTCAATTCGAGGACGTCCTCCTCCTGGGCCCGCCGGTCGTCAAGCGGGAGCCGGTGGCGCAGCGAGACGAGGCCTCGGCGGTTGTGGTCCCGAGCCAGGTTGAGGACGATCGAGCGCAGGTAGGGGGCCGCCTTGGCCTCGTCCTGGATCCGATGGGCGGACCGGGCCAGGCGGATGAACGCCTCCTGGACGAGGTCCTCGGCCGCGTTGCGATCGTCGACGAACAGGCGGGCGAGGCGGACAAGGGCCGTTCCCTCGCGCCGGAACAGGTCGATCAGGAGGCGGTCGATGTCGACGATTGCCCCGGCCGCGGTGGTCGGGGCTGGCGCCGGCTTGCCGGCCACCAGGGCCGGCAGTTCCACCATCCAGTTGATCGCACCGATGGCCATCGATGGGACAGACGTCGAAGCCACGGCCCGCGGGTGACACGCCGCGTGTAATGCGTCCCCGATGCGCTCGCCGATGCGCTCGCCGATGCGCTCGCCGATCCACGGCCGCGTCACCGCCGGAGCATAGGGTGGGGATTTCAGCGGGGCTGAGGCGGATATCTGTCACCCGCGGCGCGCATGTCCAACGTCTGTACCGGCACCTGTCCACGGAAAGAACGGAGCAAATCTCAATGAATATCCGCAAAGCAGCACTGGCGCTCGCCGCCCTGGCCACGGTGGCCGTGGCCGTGCCCGCGTCACCGGCGGGGGCGGCGACCAGCGTGGGCCGCTTCTCGACCCTGCCCGCTGGTGAGGGCCTCGGCCTCGACGTCAACGGCGTCGCCGTCCTGACCCGGACGGGGAGCGCGACCACCGGGCGGGTGATCGTCTACGGGCTCGAGCCGGGCGTGACCTACGCCGCGCACCTGCACAACGCGGCGTGCTCGGCCGCCAACCCGGGCGGGGGCCACTACATGGACACGCCCGGTGGCTTGGCCGCCCCGCCCAACGAGCTGTGGTTCTCCTCGTCCAGCGACCCGACCGACGGCATCACCGCCAACGCCGGGGGCGTGGCCATCGGCCGGGGCAAGGCCGAATGGGTCGCACGTCCCGAGGCCCGAGCCGTGATCATCCACTACATCGCGCCCGGCGGAAGCACCGCCGGCGGCCCCAAGATCGCCTGCGCCGACCTGTAGCCCGATCCACGTAGCAGGGAGGTGCCCCCTCGCCACTGGGTGAGGGGGCACCACCGCGCTCAGCGTTCGACGAGCTCAGCCTCCGCGGTCGGCATCCGGGCCATCGAAGGTGAGCGTCATCTGTGCGTCGGTCGACCGCCGGTCGGAGGGCTGCCGCTCGACGTCGAGGATCGCCTCGGGCTGATCGATGGCAAGCCCTCCGGCCTTCACCAGGGGGCCGTTGCCGGGACCGGCACCGGCGCCCGTCCACACCGCGACTCGGCCGTACCCCCTCCGCAGGGCCTCGACGGCACCCGACCAGGTGCCGCCCTCACCGTCGGCGCTGGCCACCACAAGGGTCACGCTGCTCAGCCCGTAGATGATCTTGTTCCGGCCCATTGCCATGCCTGCGGTGAACCGGGCGTCAGGGCCGTACGGCGTACAGAGGCACGCACGCCCGTCCAGCATCGCCTCCCGGTTGTCCCGGCGGCTGATGGCAGCCTGAAGCGAATCGGCAAGCACTCCGACCACGGCCCCGCCCGCCTCGTACGCCGCACCCATACTGATGCGATCGACTCCCTTCGCTCCACCAGAGACCAGCGGCACACCGGCCGCGGCCACCCGGTGAGCGACCCTGCGGGTCACCTCGGCGGCCTCGGGCGCGACGTCTCGGGACCCGACGACGCCGACGCCGTCACGCCCCAGGACCGTCAGCTCGCCCGAGGCATAGAGGACGGGGGGGCGCCGCCGCTCCGAGGCGAGCCCGTAGGCGCAGGGGGTAGGCGGCATCAACGGCCGTCACCGCCGTGATGCCGCGCTCGTAGAGGGCGTCGAGCCGCAGACCGAGCTGAATCCCCGTGTCGAGGAGGCGGGCGAGCCGCTGAAGGTCGATCCCCGAACCCGAGGTCGCCCCGGCCAGGGCCCGTTCGTCGAGCCCGAACAGGAGGGCTGGCTCGGGGACCACCTCCAGGAGCGCCCAGACCTCGGACGCCTTCAGGGGCGGCACCCCGGCGTCGACAAGCCGGTTGGTCATCGCCAGCACGGCAAGCGGCCCCTGCTCCACGGCCCTCATGATGACGCAGTATCGGCGAGGGCCAGTGGAAGCACCGCTTCGCAGCCACAACGGCGGAGGAGACGGCCCACGTGGGTCATCGTCCAGCGAGAGTCCACCACGTCGTCGATCAGGAGCACCGGCCCGGATCGGACCTCGTCGGTCACCCCGAACGCGCCAACGACGTTCGCGAGCTGCTGTGAGCTGTTCTGCATCGTCTTCTGCGGAGCCGTTGGCCGCGTCTTCACGAGGGCATCGACGGCCGGCAACCCGAGAAGGGTGGCCAGGCGCCGGACGACGCTCGCCACGAGGTCGGGATGGTTCAGCGACGGCACCCACGGGATCCACTCCGGTCGGGGGTCCGGCCGCCAGGTGCGCACAAGTGCCGCCAGAGCGTCGACCAGGTCGTCGTCGAACCGCCCGTCCACCTGTTTACCGCGCTGGACGAGATCGCTCCAGCCACCGTCGCCCCACCTGCAGAGCGCCCGTCCGGCGACGATCCGCTCGCCGAGAGGGATCTGTGCGCGGTCAGGCCAGTTCTTCCGCGGCTCGATCTCGAGCGGGCGCCGGCGGAGAAACTGGGCCGCCATGGCCGCGAGCCTGGGATCGACCTCACTGTCGAGCACCGGCCCGGCACAGAGGTCGCAGACCCCGCACCGCGCCGGTTGGGGATCGTCGAGGGCCTGGCGCAGGAAGGCCATGCGGCATCCCGAGGTCAGCGAGCCGTACGTCGCCATGCCTGCCTGCTCCTGCCGCCGCAGGGCGGTAATGGCTTCGATGCGCGCCCGGTCGTAGACGTACGGGCGCGGAGTCCGCTGGTAGTTCATCCTTTCGGCGACGATTGCACCGTCGACCTCGAGGTTCTTCAGGAGCTTGAGGAGACGGCTGCGCTTCACGTTCACCGCCGCCTCGAGGTCGGCGAGACGCATGAACCCGTCGTGGGCCTCGAGCGCAGCGAGGACCTGCGCGCACTCGTCGGCGGTCGGGAATGCGCTGGTGATGAACCAGTCCTGGATCTCGGCGTCCTCCCGGCCTCGCAGCAACACCCCCATGGACGACGAAAGCTGTCGGCCCGCCCTCCCCACCTGCTGGTAGTAGGTGATCACCGATCCTGGTGACTGGAAGTGGATGACGAAGGGCAGGTCAGGCTTGTCGAACCCCATCCCGAGGGCGGATGTCGCGACGACGACATCGACGGCGTTCGCCAGCAGGGACCGCTCTATCTGCTCACGATCGTCAGAATCTGCCGTGTACGAGGAGGCCACGATCCCATGGAGCTTGAGCCACTCGGTGGCCGAATCGGCATCGCGTTTCGTCAAGCAGTAGACGATGCCGGCCCTCGGTAGGCGGGGAACGTTGGCCGCCAGCCACGCCAGGCGAGTCGCAGGGGCCTCCAGGTCGATGACGTGGAGTGCGAGCCCGTCGCGACCGAGCGGGCCGCGGAACACCGTCAGGCCATCTCCGAGCTGGGTGGCGACATCCGCGACGACTCGATCGTTCGCGGTCGCCGTGCACGCCAGGACAGGTACGGTGCGGGGGAGGACGTCGAGCACGCGCTTGATCCGCCGGTAGTCCGGACGGAAGTCGTGGCCCCAGTCGCTGATGCAGTGCGCCTCGTCGACGACCAGGAGCCCGGCGGTCGTTCCGATCCGCTCGAGTACCGATGCCCGGAAGGCGACGTTGCCGAGGCGCTCGGGCGAGACCAAGAGCAGGTCAACCTCGTCGGCCTCGATGCCGGCGACCACGTCGGCCCACTGCGACTCATTCGACGAGTTGATGGTCGCGGCCCGCACCCCCATCCGCTGTGCAGCTTCGATCTGGTTGCGCATGAGGGCCAGCAACGGGGACACAAGCAGCGTAACGGCGCTGCCCGCGTCACGGAGAAGGCGGGTCGCGATGAAGTACACCGCGCTCTTCCCCCACCCCGTACGTTGGACGATGAGCACCCGCTGGCGGCCACCGGCGAGGGCGCGGATGGCTTCGAGCTGGCCGGGGCGGAACGAAGCCCCCGCCTGGCCGGTGAGCCGCCGTAGAAGCTCGAGCGCCCGCTCGTCGACGTTCTCCACGGGCAGTCAGCGTAGGAAGGGCGTACGACAGCGTCGTCTCGGGGGGTGGTGGTACCACCCCTGGATGTTATGGGCGTGCTTTTCACCCCTGGACGGCGGCTTCTGGGACAGCCAGTATTCTCGGACGAACGTCTGAGTTCACAGGTTCGGACGGGGCTCACGGCCCCCCTTGATGACGTACCCCGTCGCGAACCGCCTTCTGCGAGGAGGAACTGTGACGAGAGCGACAAGGCCCCTGGTCCTCACTGCTCTGCTGTTTGCGGCCACGGCGACGGCCGCATCGGCCCTGGCGCCCGGTACCGGCGGATCGCTGTCGACCGACGACGGCGCCATCAACTCGGGCAAGGACACCCATGTCCACGACGCCTAGCTAGCACGGGACTGACCACGGGCACCTCCCGCCCGTCCAGAGCAACGTGGACTTGATCGGGTTCACCGACCTGTTCGCGGGCGCCGAACAGCCGGGCCGCATCGGCGACGTGTCGGCCAAGGGCAACTACGCCTACCTGACGATCTTCCGCGACCCGCAGTGCGACAGGGGCGGCATCCAGATCGTGGACATCTCCGACCCCGCCAACCCGAAGGCGGCCGGCGTGGTCCCGAGCCACATCGGCACCGACGCCGGCGAGGGATCGCAGGTCATCACGCTGAACACGCCCTCGTTCAAGGGCTACGTCCTCATCTACCAGAACGAGATCTGCCCGGGCCTCGAGAAGGCCGGGATCGGCGGGGTGACCCTCGTCGACGTGACCAACCCGCTCAAACCCAAGAAGCTGGTCGAGGGGTACAGCGACTTCACGAACAAGGGCAAGAGCCAGACCCACACCAACCAGGTGCACTCGGCGTTCGGCTGGACGAACACCGAGACGGGTCGGGCGTACGTGATCATGACCGACGACGAGGAACTGACCGACACCGACATCATCGACATCACCAACCCGAGCAGGCCGACGTGGGTGGCCGGGTACGACTTCCGCGCCCAGTCGTCCCAGCCCGTCGGGGCCGTGCACGGTGACGCCGTGTTCATCCACGACGAGGTGGTCAAGAAGATCAACGGCCGCTACATCGGCCTCCTGACGTACTGGGACGGCGGCTACATCCAGGTCGATCTCACCGACCCAGCCCATGCCGTGTTCCTGAAGCAGTCCGACTACCCGGCCATCGACCCTGTGCTGTTGGCCGCGACCGGTACCGCAGCGTCGCCCGAAGGCAACGGCCACGAGGCGGAGTTCACCCGGGACGACCAGTACATCGTCGCCACCGATGAGGACTTCGGCCCAACCCGCATCGCCGTGTCGGTGAACGACGGACCGTTCGCCGGCCACAACGCAACCGCCATCCAGGGCACCGACGTCCCTCAGATCGGCAACGACACGTCGGTATCGGGTGACACCCGGTTCGTGGGTCTGGCCTGCGACGCGCCATCCATCCCGGCCGTCGATGCCATGCACCCGATCGCCGTCATCGAGCGGGGCGTGTGCGACTTCACGGTCAAGATCCAGCTGGTCGAGGCGGCCGGCTACGACGGGGCCATCATCTTCAACCGGCGGGGCGTTGAGGGCTGCGAGACCCTGATCAGCATGCTGGCCGAGGGCGGGATTCCGGCCGTGTTCGTCTCACGGACCGACGGCTTCCGGATCTTGGGTGCGAGCCTGGCCGGCTACACCTGCTCCGAAGACGGAACGGGGACGCTGGCGCCCGCCGCCGGCGTCGACGGCTCGACCGTGAACATCAGCGCCCTGTTCGACGGATGGGGCTACATCCAGCTGTTCGACGCGGCGACGATGGCCAACCTCGACCAGTTCGCCATCCCCGAGGCCCACGATCCCGCCTTCGCCGAGGGGTTCGGCGACCTGTCCGTCCACGAGGTGGCCACCGACCCCGACGCCGACCTGTTCTACGTCTCGTACTACTCGGGCGGGTTCCGGGTCATGACCTACGAAGGCGGCCAGCTGACCGAGCTCGGTACGTTCATCGCCGGACCCGGCATGACGACGACGAGCGGCAAGGTCGTGACCGAGCACGGCAACAACTTCTGGGGCGTCGAGGTCCACAAGCACCCCAACGGCCAGAAGTACATCCTGGCCTCGGACCGGGACTCGGGGGTATGGATCTTCCAGTACCGGCCATGAGGCCAGAGGAGGTCGCGATCGCGCCCTGAGCCGCCGGCAGCGCGGTACCCGCTACGGTCGGTCTCACCGATGAGCGACACGACTGCGATGGACGAGATCTATCTGAAGCTGATCCAGGGGGCCGGGGTACCCGCCGAGGCGCAGAAGGCGACGGTCTCCAGGCTGCGGGCACTGAAGCGGGAGTACCCGAACGAGACGCCGGCACGCCTCTTCGCCCGGGCTCGCAAGGAGGGCGCTGCGATCCCGCCGTCGCGATGCCCCCACGGCGTCGTCCGGGGCGATTGCGTCTCGTGCGACTCCAAGATCGGGGCTCGCCGGTACTTCACCGCCGGCGGCAGCCACCTCCACACCCGCCCGACATGCGACGCCCTACGGTCAGGGGAGGAGAAGGGTGTGCTGATCGAGGCCATCCGGGTCGACGCCGCCTTGGGGGACGGCCGCGCTGCGTGCGAGGCCTGCGCCACCGTGGCGCCACGCCGCGCCGCGACGACGCGCCCTCGCGCCGCCAAAGTTGTCGCACGGCCGGTCTTCGTCCCGGGCCGCGGCCCCGTACCACTCGACCAGTCGAAACCACCGGCCGTCGGCGACCAGATCGAGTGGAGCGGCTACGCCGGCGAGATAACCGAGGTCACCGACCGCGGCGTCCACTTCTTCGTCGACGGCATCACCCTCGCCGCCCCCTGGGGCGACCGAGCCCGAGTGAAACGGGCGCCGGCCTGACCAGGGTCCCCGCCCGCCTCTTCTTGGGACGGCCGACTCCCGGGCCGGCTGATCGGCCTCCGCGAGCCCTCCCATCATCTCGGCCGCAGGTCCTCCTCAAGCGGCTCGCCGTCGCAACCTCGGCGCAGGCCTACGAGGTGGACCGCGACCAGCTGCCGCCGCGGCTGAGCTCACGCATCAGGATGACGGATGGCCTCGACGCGCAATCCGTCGATCCCGTTGAAATCGCGCGCCGACAGAGTCGGTGCTCACAGTGACTCGGTCGAGTACCGCATCGACGTCGGCACGCAGCCGCGCCGCGTCGACCGGCGGTAGAGAACGAAATTGGTCGATCAGGCTGGCTTCCCGGTCCGAGGTGCCACTTGCTTCGGTCGCGACACTCTTGAGGCCATCGCCCGCTGGGACTCCTCTCGCCCTCGTTCGCAGGCCCTGTCAGGAGTTATCGGCAGACGGAGCCGGAACCTTGAGGGCAAAGCGCTGCCGACCGTGGGACAGAAGGGCTCAAGGTCGCTGGCAACGGAGTCGATGTACTGAGAGGCGACCACGACGGGTCGTCTATGGCCCCGCGAGGCGGTAGCAGGCACATATGGATGGGTAGTCAAGCTCGCCGCCCGTGTGCACGTCAACGAGGGCAGTCTCGCCCGCTCGTCGTTCGCGAGTTGGCGACACCTACTGCGTTTCCTGATCGCTGCTGCGTTTGGCCAAGCTGGTCCGATCGGAAGACGATGCCTCGACTGCTGCCGACCTGTTCGGCGAGGGCCTGGCGGTCGCCGCCCAGCACGGTTGCTGGCTCGCCACCGCCGAACGCCGGAGGCGGTACCTTCGGATGGTGCAGCTCTATCACGGCATGAGCTCGGAGTTCATTTCGGACACGGCGCAGAACCAGATCACGGCGAAGCTTCAGCGGACGTTCGAGCAGCAGTACCAATACCAGGCGCCACAGAGCGAAGTTCGGTCATGGCAGAACTCCCTGCGGGCGATGTCGTCGGCGCTCCAACTCGGCGGGTTCACCGACCACGGCATCGCCCTCGAGTGGCAGCTGCCGCTCAGCTCGAAGCGTCTCGACGTCATGGTTACTGGCCAGGACCACGGCGCGCGGGCAAATGCCGTGATCGTCGAGCTGAAGCAATGGGAGGAGACGGAGCGGTCGTATGTGGACGACTGCGTCGTCACGTTCGTCGGCGGACGGCTCCGCGACCAGCTCCATCCTTCGAAGCAGGTGGGCAACTACCAGCGTTATCTGCAGGATGTCCACACGGTCTTCTCCAACGCCGTGGTGGGACTTCAGGCATGCAGCTACCTGCACAACCTGGCTTACGCCGAGTCGACTGAGCTGTTCGACCCGCGCCACGGTCACCTGCTCGCCACCAATCCGGTGTTTGCGGGCGATCAGGTCGACGGGCTTGCCGACCATGCAGTCGTCCAAAGGGAGGGCGCCCCCGGGAGGATTCGAACCTCCGACGCACGGTTTAGGAATGGACCGAATCCGTGCGTCTATATGGGCTAATTCGGTGCCTCCCGGACACATCCTCGCAGGTCAGCCATTGGAAGTCAACAAATCCCGGTGTTCGCATGGAAATCCTAAGTACCAAATGAAACCATTTCATACTGAGGCGTCCCGGCGGCCCAAGATGGCCCATTTAAATGGCCCACTTCGAACTTTCCGCAGGGCCCGCCGGGATACTCACGGCGGGGGGCGCGAGCGCCACGTAGAAGTCATCTTACGCCCAGGCGCGCCACCGTTCCTCGCTGAGCCGGGACACCCCACTGGACAACTCTGCGCTGGCCGCGGTCGCGTTCAGTCGGCTGGCTACACTAATCGCGTCGGACCGTGTACCGTCACGAGGTGCACTCGCAGCGTCTCAACATCACGCTTGACGAAGGGCATGCCGCGAAGCTCTCCCGTCTCGCCGCTCGGGTCCACGTCAACGAGGGCACCCTGGCTCGCTCGCTGCTCTCCACGGCCATCGACGAAGCCGATCCCGATGCCGCAAACGTGGTGGCCGTCCTGGACGGGATCGAGGGGGCGTGGGAGCGAGCGCAGCTGGGCAGCCTCCAAGCCGGCACGGGCGAGACGGTCCCTCTCGACGACCTGTAGGTCTTTCCTTGGCTCGCGTTGAGCTGTCGAATGCAGCGGTCGAGGATCTGAGCCGGATCATCCTCACGCACAGCCTCCCGCCTGACACGACAGCGAGGGTGCGAGTCAGCCTCGAGCCGCTCCGCACCTTTCCGCTGCTCGGACCGGCGCTGCATGGGCGCTACGAGGGCTACCGGTTCCTCGTCGGGCCATGGCGTTGGATGATCCTCGTCTACCGCTTCCTCGCCGAGGACGACCGCGTCGTCGTCGTGACGATCCAGGACGCACGATCGTCGAGCGCAGTCACCAACCCGTAGGTGTCGAGGGGGACCCGTCGCTGCGCACCCGAACAGAGCGGCACCTATGGCTGACGGCAGCGCAAATGGTCCGATCGGCCTATTTCCGAGTTGGCTAGCCTCGTTCACCCTTACGTGTCATGGCGAGGATGAACTGGGACCGGGTGAATTCTGAGAACCACCGCGCCCGGCACATGGACTACAGCGCCCGTATGGACGAGTCGGAGTGGTGGGGCAAGGTCAACGCCATCGAGGACGCCGCCGACTATCAGGAGCGGTTTGGACACCGGTCGATGGGGCTGGTGCGTGTGATCAGGCCGGTCTCGTCCAAACCCGTGCCCCCTTTGCCCGTTCCCGGTACGGCGGCACGGCAGCAGCTCGACCTTGAGGCTGCGCGCATGCGGTCCGCTGCTGCGGAGCTCCACCGCCGGAAGGCCACGGGTGGGCTCGCCGGCGCCAAGCCGACCAAGAGAC
>JBOGID010000377.1:0-9287 GCA_050742295.1 Acidimicrobiales bacterium
CGACGGCCGCGACGGCCGCGACGGCCGCGACGGCCGCGACGGCCGGGAGAACCGCGATCAGCAGAACCGTGACGGCGGCGGTCGGGAGAACCGCGACCAGCAAAACCGCGACCAGCAGAACCGCGGCCAGGGCGGGCGCAACTTCGACCAGGGCCAGGGCGCTGGCGATCCCGGGAACCGGCGCAGCCGTCGCCGGCGGGGCCGCGACCGCGGCACCGAGCGCGACCTGCAGCAGGACCGGGGCCAGGACCCCCAGCAGTACTCGGGCGAGCTCGTCCCCATCGAGGGCCTGCTCGACCTGCGTGACGAGGGCTACGGCTTCCTGCGGGCGGGCGGGTACCTGGCCGGTCCCAAGGACGCCTACGTCTCGCTGAGCCAGGTCCGCCGCTTCGCCCTCCGCAAGGGTGACTACGTGCAGGGGGCCAGCCGCCCGGCCGGGAGCAACGAGAAGTACCCGGCCCTGCTGCGCATCGACACGGTGAACAGCATGACGCCCGACGAGGCGCGCGGCCGCCCCCGGTTCGAGGACCTCACGCCGCTGTTCCCCGACTCCAAGCTGCGGCTGGAGATCCCGGGCGACTCCAACAACATGATCGCCCGCATCGTCGACCTCATCTCGCCCATCGGCAAGGGCCAGCGCGGCCTCATCGTGAGCCCGCCCAAGGCGGGCAAGACCACCGTCCTCAAGCAGATCGCCCACTCCATCGAGGCGAACAACCCCGAAGTGAAGCTGTTCGTGCTGCTTGTGGACGAGCGGCCCGAGGAGGTCACCGACTTCCGCCGCTCGGTCCGGGGCGAGGTCGTGTCGTCCACCTTCGACCGGCCGTCCGACGAGCACACCCAGGTGGCCGAGCTGACGCTGGAGCGGGCCAAGCGTCTCGTGGAGATGGGCCAGGACGTGGTGATCGTCCTCGACGGCATCACCCGGCTGGCGAGGGCCTACAACCTGGCGGCGCCGGCGACGGGGCGCATCATGTCCGGCGGTATCGACACCGGTGCGCTCTACCCGCCCAAGCGGTTCTTCGGGGCCGCCCGCAACATCGAGGAGGGTGGCTCCATCACCATCCTCGCCACCGCCCTGGTCGAGACCGGATCCAAGATGGACGAGGTGATCTTCGAGGAGTTCAAGGGCACCGGCAACATGGAGCTGAAGCTCGACCGCAAGCTCGCCGAGCGCCGCATCTACCCCGCCCTCGACGTCAACGCCAGCTCCACCCGCCAGGAGCAGCTCCTGTTCGACCGCAGCGAGCTCAACCAGGTGTGGAAGCTGCGCCGGGTGCTCAACGCCCTCGAAATGGGGGCCGGCCTCGAGCTGCTCATGGACAAGATCCGAACGACCCGCTCGAACAGCGAGTTCCTGGCCGAGATCGCCAAGGCTCCCACGCCGTCGATTTGATGACGGCCAGTAGAATGGACAGATCATGAAGGCAGACATCCACCCCCGTTACGGCGGCGCGACCGTGCGCTGCTCGTGCGGCAACACCTTCCAGACCGGTTCGACCAAGGGCGAACTGCGCGTCGAGCTGTGCAACGAGTGCCACCCGTTCTTCACCGGCAAGCAGAAGCTGGTCGACACCGGTGGCCGCGTGGAGCGCTTCGAACGCCGCTACGGCGCCCGCAAGCAGGCAGCCAAGAAGTAGGGACGACCCCTCCCTGGACCAACGTCTTGCGCACCTCGAGGAGGAGTACGAAGCGGTCCTGGCCAAACTGGCCGACCCCGACGTCTTCTCCGATCAGCGCGCCCTGATCGACCTTTCGCGCCGGGCCAAGGAGCTCGAGCCCGTCGTCACCGCTTGGCGCCGGTACCGCAGCGCGGTCGAAGACGTGGCCGCCGCGAAGGAGATGTTCGCCGAGTCGTCCGGGGACGACCGCCAGTTCCTTCGCGACCAGATCGAAGACGCCGAGGCCACCATCGCCTCGTTGCAGACCGAGTTGCGGGTGCTGCTGCTGCCCAAGGACCCCAACGACGACAAGAACGTGATCCTGGAGGTCCGGGGCGCCGAGGGGGGCGAGGAGGCAAACCTCTTCGCCAAGGACCTGTTCGAGATGTACGCGCGCTACGCCGAGCGCCAGGGCTGGAAGATGGAGGTCCTGAACGCCGACGCGTCCGACATGGGCGGCTACAACGAGGTCACGTTCCTGCTGAAGGGGGACGGCGTGTGGTCGCGGATGAAGCACGAGGCGGGGCCGCACCGGGTCCAGCGGGTGCCCGTGACCGAGTCCCAGGGCCGGGTCCACACCAGCGCGGCGACCGTCAGCGTGCTGCCCGAGGCCGAGGAGGTGGACGTCCACATCGAGGAGTCCGACCTCAAGATCGACGTGTACCGGTCCACGGGGCCGGGCGGCCAGTCGGTCAACACCACCGACTCGGCGGTCCGCATCACCCACCTGCCCACGGGCATGGTCGTGGCCATGCAGGACGAGAAGAGCCAGATCCAGAACCGGGCCAAGGCCCTCCAGGTCCTGCGGGCCCGCCTGCTCAAGCACGAGCAGGACCGCCAGGCGGCGGAGCTGTCCGAGACCAGGCGGGGCCAGATCGGGGGCGGCGGCCGTTCCGAGAAGATCCGGACCTACAACTACAAGGAGAACCGGGTCAGCGACCACCGCATCGGGCTGACGCTGTACAAGCTCGACAAGGTGCTGATGGGCGAGCTGGACGACCTGGTCGATGCCCTGGCCGCCGACGAGCGGGCCCGGCAACTCGCCGCTGAGTGAGGTGAGCCGCCCGACGTGGCGGACGCTGTGGGCCGAGGCCGAGGCGGCGCTCGGGTCGAGCTTGGACGGACGGCGAATCGTCGAACGAGCGTCGGGTTACGACGGCGCCGCCCTGCTCGCCCACCTGGACGAGCCCGTGCCGGAACGGGCCGTGCCGTTCGCCCGGTCCATGGTCGAGCGGCGGGTGGCGGGCGAACCGCTCCAATACGTGGTGGGCCGCTGGGGCTTCCGGCGCCTCGACCTGCTTGTCGACCGCCGGGTGCTGGTCCCCCGCCCCGAGACCGAGACGGTGGTCGAGGTGGCGCTCGGCGAGCTCCGCCGGCTGCACCTCGGTCGGCCTCCGGTCGTCGCCGACCTGGGCACGGGGTCGGGAGCCATCGCATTCTCACTGGCGTCTGAGGTGGACGGTGCCCAGGTGTGGGCCACCGACTCGTCGGCGGACGCCCTGGCCGTAGCCCGCGCCAACCTGGCCGGTCTCGGGAGCATGGTCGCGTCGCGCGTGCGCCTCGTCGAGGGCGACTGGTTCGGGGCCCTGCCCGCCGAGCTTGGGGGCGGGCTGGACCTGGTTGTCGCCAACCCGCCCTACGTGGCCGAGCACGAGGAGCTGCCGGCAGTGGTGGCGGACTGGGAGCCGCGCCAGGCCCTGGTGGCGGGGCGGACAGGGATGGAGGCGATCGTCGAGATCATCCGGACGGCGCCATCGTGGCTGGCCCGGCCCGGTGTCCTGGTCGTGGAACTGGCCCCTCACCAGGCCGATCGGGCCATGGTCGTCGCCACCGAGGCCGGCTTCGTGGATGTCGATGTGCGCCCTGACCTGGTCGGCCGTCTGCGAGCCCTGGTCGGTAGGGTGGCGGTGGATGCCGATCCTCACAAGCCCAGGTGACCTGCCCGAGGCCACGCTGCGGACGGCGATCGACGCGCTGGCCGGCGGACTCGTCGTCGCCGTGCCGACCGACACCGTCTACGGCCTGGCCGTCGACCCCTTCCGGCCCGGCGCCACAGCTCGCCTGTTCGCGGCCAAGCGGCGGCCACGCGGCGTCCCGCTTCCCGTGGTCGTGGGCAGCGTGGAGCAGGCGATGGCGATGGCGGCCGAGGCGGGCGTGGCGCCGGCCGCGTCCGCTCTGATGGCCCGGTTGTGGCCCGGCGCCCTGACCATCGTCGTGCCCCGGCGTGAAGGGCTCATCGCGGATCTGGGAGACGATGCCGGCACGGTCGGCCTGCGGTGGCCCGACCACGCCGTGATCGAGGCCCTGTGCGCCGAGGTCGGGCCTCTGGCCACGACGAGCGCGAACCTTCACGGCGAGCCGACGCCGCTGACGGCAGGCGGCGTGGCAGCTGTGTTTGGCGAGACCGTCGCCGTCGTCCTGGATGGCGGGCCCTGCGGCGGCGCCCCATCAACGGTTGTCGACTGCACCGGAGCGGAGCCTCGACTGCGGCGGGAGGGCCGGATCCCGTGGGCTGACGTGGTGGCAGCGGCGACAGCAACCCACGGGCCTGGTCAGCGATAGGCGGCGGCCTGCACCTCGAACAACCGCGCGTACGTGCCGTCGAGGGCCAAGAGTTCCTCGTGGGTCCCGATCTCGGTGATGCGCCCGCCCACCATGACCGCGATCCGGTCGGCGACCCGCACGGTCGACAAGCGGTGCGAGATGATGATCGCGATCCGGTCCCTGAGCAGCTCGCGCAGGTTCTGGAAGATCGCGACTTCCGCTTCGGGGTCGAGGGCGGCGGTCGGTTCGTCGAGCACCCAGACGTCGGCGTTGCGGAAGACAAGGCGCGCCAGCGCCAACCGCTGCCACTCGCCGCCGGAGAGCTCGTGCCCGCCCTCGAACAGCCGCCCGACGGGAGTGTCAAGGCCCACGTGGCCGGCGTGGGCGGCGGCGAGGGCATCGGTGACGGTGGCGTCGGTCGGCTCCCGGTCGGCCCGGCCGAACCCGACGTTGTCACGCAGGCTGAACTCGAACCGGGCGAAGTCCTGGAAGAGCACGCCGATACGGTCCCTAACGTGGACCGGATCGGCATCCCGGAGGTCGACGCCGGCTAGGCGGACGTTGCCCTCGTCGGGGTCGTAGAAGCGCAGGAGCAGCTTGACCAGCGTCGTCTTGCCCGCCCCGTTCTCGCCCACCAGGGCCAGCACCTCACCGGGCCGGATATGCAGGTTGATCCCCTGCAGCGCGGGCCGGTCGCCCACCGGGTAGGTGAACGCCACGTCGTCGAACCGCACCCCGTCGCTCAGGTCGGGCCCGATTTCAGCCGGCGCTTCGCTGACCGGCAGCAACGGCTCCAGCGCGAGGAACGAGAAGTAGTCATCGAGGAAGGCGGCGCTGCCGCTGATCTCGAAGAGCGACCGCATCAGCGTGCCCAGCTGGCTGCTGGCGGCGGCGAAGGCCCCGATGACCAGGGCGAGGTCGCCAGGCGTGAACCGGCCTTCGAGAGCCCGGTCGGCGACAAGGCCGTACGCCGCCGCCAGCGCCGCCCCGCTCGCCAGCGAGGTCAAGATGACGGCCCGCTCGGACCGGGCGTGTACCCGCCGCATCTCCGCTACCCGGTCACCGGTGACGGCGCCATGGCGGCGGAGCAGGTGCGGGCCGAGGTGGAAGGCGCGCACGTCCATGGTCGTCTGAGGCAGGCTCAGGAGGTCCCGGACGTAGTTGCGCTGGCGCTCGCTGGCCGTGCTCCGCGTCCAGAACTCGTAGCTCTTGCGCGCCTCCCTGTGCTGGGCGATGGCGGGGGGCAAGACAGAGACGAGCGTCAGGAACGCAAGCCAGGGCGAGAGAGAGACCAGCAGCAGCGACATCCCCGCGACGGTGACCAGCGATGCGGCCCCGTTGGTCAGGGCGTAGGCGACGCTGGCGGGCCGCCAGCTGACGTTCCGTGTGGCCTGCGCCGCCCGGTCGTGCCACGTGGCGTCGTCGAAGTGCCCGAGGTCGGCTTCGGCCATCCGCTCGAGGAGGCGGCGCTCGGCGTGAAGCTCCACAACGGTTGCAAACAGCGTTTGGCGGTGAGCTTGGATCGGGGCGAGGGCCCGGAGGGCGGCGGTCGCCACGCCGAGCGCGACGACCGTGGGCAGCACGTCGGCGATGGTCGTTCCGGAGGTGGGGCCCGCAACCACCAGGTCGACGAGATGCTTGCCCAACCACACGACGAAGGGTGGGATGAGGGCGGCGCACCCGGCGAGCACGACGGTGCTGACGACCAGGCGCGACGACGCCTCCCAGGTGAGACGCAGGACCGAACGAACTGTCGCCAGCAAGCCTGCCGGCCGTCCGGCGCGAACCGACGAGGTCGACACCACCCGCATTCTGCCCTTCGGTGAAGGGCGGCCGCGTCGCTAGGGACGCAGCTGCAATGGCTTGCTACAGCCCGGGGACCTTCCGGTTCTCCTGGGCGTCACCGGGAGTCACGCTCGTCTTGCCCGGGATGGCGAGAACGAGTTCCTCGACGTTCCCTTCGTAGGTGAGCTTGGGGGTCTCCCACGCCAGCCGCCTGTCTGTCGACACCTGCTGCTCACCGCCCTCGTTGAAGATCGCTCACCTAGAGCCTTGCACGAGCGAATACCTCCAGCGACTCTAGCATGAAGAGTCGCCAAAGCGACCTATACGGGTGCGAATACGCGTCGGCGGCCGCCGTCTCGAGTTTGGGAAGGTCGACAACGCCGAGGTCGGCCAGCGCCCGGGGCGGGCCGACTGACGCCCACAGCTCGGCGAATTGCGTTCGCAAGACCCGTTCGAGTGTCGGGATGGCCTGCACCTTCCGTTGCTGCCCGAATGCGAGCTCGGGGAAGCGGCCGTCGAGCGTCTGGCGAACGAGGGCCTTGGTGCGCCCGCCGTGGTTCAGGACTTCCGGCGGCACCCGGGCGAGTAGGCCGATGACATCGGGGTCGAGGAACGGCCGCAGGACAGGCAAGCCGACCCTGCGGCCGAGCTCGAAGAACTCCTCGAGTTCCTGGGCGATGAGCGACGCGTCGAGGCCTTCGCGCAGCTCCCGTTGGTAGTAGTTCCGGGGGGCGCCGGCCGGGGTGAAGCGGTCGTCGATCGCCCGCCGCAGCTCGGGGTCGGGTGCCAGCCAGGACTGGGTCGTACGTTGAAGCACACGCCGATCCCGTCGTTCGAGGAGGGCGGGGACGCTCCCGAGGGCTCGCCGGCCGAGCGCCCGGACGCCGAAGGTCCACAGGTAGCACTTCAGGATCATCGCCGTGCTCATCCGGTGCGAGCGGCGGGCGCCCGCCACCAGTCGGTAGAGGCCGAGGACGTCCAAGGATGCCATGAGATCGGCGGCGAGGTAGGGGCTCACACACAGCCACTCGTCGCCGCCGCCCCCCGTCACGAAGGAGTCGGCCCCGTGCTGGCGCCCGACGTGCCCGAGGGCCAGATAGGCGGGCAGCCATGGGTTGTACATGGGCGCGGGCCAGGACTTGGCCAGCTCGAGCGTCGCTTCGAGGACGTTGAGGGGTGCGACCGCTTCGTCCAGCCCCATCATGACCATCTTGAAGCCCAGCTGGGAGGCCACCGACCGTTGAATCTCCTCCTCGTTGACTCCGGCGTCGGGGAACAACATCGAGAGGGCGATGGGTGCATCGACGCCTCGTCGTTCGGCTGCTTCGGCGGCAAAGGCAGCGACGGTCACGGAGTCGAGCCCGCCGGAGAGCGAGATGCCGACCCGCCCAAGCTCGAAGCAGCGGTCGACGGCGATGGCGAACAGCTCGTCGAACTGAGCCACTTCGTCGGCCGATGCCCAACTGACCGGGAGCGGGGCCGGATCCCAGGTGCGACGCACGTTTCTGGCGCCGCTCGTGTCTGTCAGGGTGTTCCCGGGCGGGACCCGGCGGATGCCGGCAAAAAACGTCTCCTGGGGTTCCGGCCAGCGCCAACGGATGTGGTCGGCCAGCGCCAGCCGGTTGAGGTCCCGACTGACCCCGGGTTGTTCGAGCAGCGTTTCGACCGAGTCCGAGAACAGGATCCCGCCGTTCGCCTCGGCCCAGAAGAGCGGGTGCGTCCCGATCGGGTCGTGGGTTGCCGTCAGCGTGTCGCGGTCGCCGTCCCAGCAAAGGAGGGCAAAGCCGCCTCGCAGCCGGGCCAGGGCCGCAGTGCCGCCGTGCATGAGGAGGCGCAGGATGAGATCGGCTTCGTCGTCGGGCGGCGGGCCGGGCAGGCCGGCCTCGAGTTCCTCGCGATTGAGCAGGAAACCGGCGAAGGCCACGGCCGTCCGGCCCGATCGGGCCGCCCGTAGGTGCTCGGACGGGAGCTGGGGGTCTCCGGGGTAGGCGGCGAAGCCGCGGCGCCCCGACCCCTCCACCACGTCCACAGGCGGGAGTCCCACGGCTGGCGGCGGGCCGCCGCACCAGGCCCGCCAGGATCGCCTTGACGTCTCAGTCAGGGTGCGTCACCGTCCCCGCCGATGACGAGCCGCTCGTCCACCAGCTCCGTGAGGAGGCCGACGACCTCGCGATGGAGCCGATTGCCGTCGACATCGAAGGTCTCGCGAAGCATCCGCTCGAGCACCTCCAGGTCCTGGTTCATCGCCGGCCCCGCCAGCAGCTCCCAGACCCGGCTTCCTGTCGGATTCAGCGTGAAGATCCGGCTCGTATCGAGGTGGACGAGGACCGTCGAGCCGTCAAGGTCACGGGCGACGACGTTCGGATGTGGTGCGTACCTCATCGGCCGGCGAACCCCTTGCCCTAAACCCAGCCCAACCCAGCGCCGTTACGTTACACCGGGCCCCCGGCGGCGCCTACGAGTGGCAAGTATTGCCCGGCGGACCGCCGGAACCGCCGACAGCGTCCGCGCACGCCTGCTCACCCCGCCGAGGAACCGCCGAACGGCGCCATCGAAGATTGGCGGGGGCGGTCCCGGCGTCTCGCCTCGCGCCCGGCCGAGGGCGTACTGCACGGTCGACCACAGGTGCACGTCCCGCGCCAAGGCCTCGACGGCGGCCCAGTCAGTCGTCAGGTCACTGGCCGCCTTGACCAGGGTCGAGGCTGCGGGCTTGTGGAACCCCGAAGCCGCGCCGTGCACCGCGAAGTAGACCACGAGCGCCTCGATGGGCGGCTCGTGCCAGCCGTCAGCGGTGCGTGATCCCCCTGCCCAGAACGCCCGTTCCAGCGAGCGGAGATGGCGGGGCGAAACCCAGAACGCGTGCAGGCCCCAGTGCAGATCAACGGTCACGCCGTTACGGAGGAAGGCGGCGGCACGGTCGAGGCGCCAAAGCACCCCATTGTCGGAGGCGAAGCGCCACCCCAGCTTGCTCAGCACCTCGAAGGCCCGGCGGCGGTGGCGCGGTCTGATGAGAAGGTCCAGGTCAGCGCTACGGTAAGCGGCGTCGGAACCCAGGAGGCGAAGCTGCACGGGCGGGCCGCGGAGGACCATGACGGGGACCCCGACAGCGGCCAAGCCGGCCGTGAGCTCGCGTCCGGCTGCTGTGGCCTGCACCGCGGCGGCAACGATCGCGAGCCGGTGCGTCCGGGCCTGGGGCGGCGTGGGGTCTGCGGCCCCGGCGACCGTTCCATCCGGCACGGAACGCGATGGTAGGGCCGAGACGCGGGGGCCCTGTGCGAAGCTCTCGCCGTGTACGAG
>JBOGID010000378.1:0-3229 GCA_050742295.1 Acidimicrobiales bacterium
GGTGCCGTAGAAGGCGATGTTCTCGTTGTGGGCGGGCGAGATGTGGGCCAGTATCGCGTCGTCGATCCGTCGCCCGCCGGCTCGGAGCTCGGCCACCGCCAGGCCCAGGTACTCGGTGGTCCAGGCCACGATGGCGTTGGTCACCACGGTCAGGCACAGCGCCTGCTCGCTCTGGTCCTCGAGGTGGCGATGACGGATCTGGCCCTCGTGGGCGTAGCAGAGGTCCCGGCGCAGGGCATGAAGCTCTCGCCCTTGTTCAGCTGGCGGGTGATCCTTCGCCGATAGGCCGGGTCGGAGAGGTACCGGGCGGCGTAGATGGTGCGCCGCACCAGCCCGTACTCCTTCAACGCAGCCGCCAGTGTGTTCTGCGGCCCTGACGCCGACAGCTTGCCCACCACCAGCGATGCGGTGGTGTGGCCGAACTTCAGCGAGGCGGCCAGGCGCAACAGGTCGTCCCACTGGTCGGCGATCAGCGCCTCGTTGGCCCGACGGCCGAGCAGCGGCCCGACTCGGGGGTAACGCGACAGCGCCTCGGCCTTGGTGGCGGTGCGGCACAGGGTGATCTTGCCCAGGTCGCGGATGCGGGGCGAGAACAGCAGGTCCACCAGGTCGAAGAGGGCGAAGTTGACCAGGGTCGCCCCCGCCGTGTCGGTCGCGTGCTCGGCGATGGGCAGGTCGGTCTGGTTGCCCAGGATCTCGTCCAGCACGGAGGTCGCCTCGGGCTGGGTCACGACGATCACCTTGGTGCCGTAGGTGGAGAGCTGGTCACTGACATAGGTGTACGTCGAGATGCCCTCGTCGACGAAGTAGCGCGACATCGCCCTCGCCGTGATCGAGCGGCCCCGGGTCGGGAAACGCTGGCCGTCGGAGGACGACAGCGTCCCGCCGCCCTGGATCGCGGCCAGGGCCAGGCCGTGGTGGTAGTTGACGATCACGGCGTTGGCCGCCCGCAGGGTGTCCTCGCGCAAGTACCACTCAGCGGTCCAGGCCAAGACCTCATAGGAGATGCCCGAGGCATCCGCCATCCCGTGGAGGCCGAGGTTGGTGGCCTGGGCGATCAGGCAGGCGTAGATGTTGCGCACCAGCTCTGGGCTGCGGGCGGACTTGCCTCCAGCGTGGGCCAGGGCCTCGGTGAAGCCGATCCGGTTGTCCAGCTCGATGAGCAACGAGGCCAGCCGGGGCCGGGGCAGCAGCGCCACCAGCTCGTCGCGCAGCGTGTCGGCTTCGGCGGGAACGGTCTCGGCCGTCAGCGGTGGGATGACCAGCTCGCCGTCATCGGACAGCCGGATGGGCCCGGCGCCGCTGGCCAGGGTGGCCTCCAGGTCCGCCAGGCGGCGGTGCAGCTCGACTTCGGTGTCAGCCCACGCCCGGGCCGCGTCGGGGGATTTCCCGACCAGGGCGCAGAACTCGGCTCGCTTGGGCTCCCACTGCTCGGGGGTGAACAGGAGGCTGGCCGGGTCCGCGTAGCGCCGGGAGCCGGGCACGAACACGTCGCCGCAGCGCAGCCCGTCGCGGAGAGCGAGCAGGACGCACAGCTCCCAGTAGTGGCGGTAGGCGGTCACGTCGCCGGCGGTGGCGGCCCGCTCCAGGTAGCCCCGCCAGCGGGTGGGGACGAAGTCGTCGGGCGCGTCGTCGGGCACCTGACGGGCCCCGGTCGCGTTCAGCTCCACCAGCACCTCTACCGCCGACAGCAGGGGGGGCGCGGCCGTCGCCCCGTCGAAGCGGATGGCGGCGAGCACGGCCGGGGCGAACTCGCGCAGGTGGGCGTAGGAGCCCTCCACCATCTCAAGGTGCCCGTGGTCGGGCGGCAACCGCCGAGGGGCGGCCTCCCGTGCCCGGCGCAGCCGCTCGATGCCAATGCCCTCCCGGAGCAAGGACCCGACCGCCTCATCGGCGATATCCGGGTTGGTGAGCACCGACAGCACCTCGTCGAGGAGCCCCAGGCGGTCCTCGGACGCTTTGGCCCTGGACGCCAGCTTCTCCTCGAGCTTGCGCTCGGCCCGGTGGTCGGTCGCCGACACGGCCTGGTCGAAGAGCTGAACCACCTCGTCGAGGACGTCGACGGCGCACTGGGCCAGCAGGGTCAACAGGATCGGGTAGCGCCGCTCAGGGTCCCGCCGGGACAGCGCCTGGGCCGTCGATCGCCGACCGATCGTGGCCAGGAAGCGGCGGCGCTCGGTCGGCAGAGCGCTGAGGTCCAGCGCGTGGGCGTCGAGGCTGCGGAGGAAGGCGTACTTGGTCAGCTCGGCCTTGACCGCCGCCGGGGATGGACGGGTGGGGCCGGTCGTCAGCCAGTGCAGTCGGGTTGACCCCAGGACGGGGTCCACCGTCAACAGGCCCTCGAGCTCGCTGCGCAAGGCCTTCCTGGCGTCGAGCAGGGGCTCGACCCGCTGGTAGGTCTCGACCCGGGCCGCCTCCCGGGCTGTCGCCATCCTTCGGGACAGCCATTCGGGGCCGGGGCGGATCACCCGGGCCGAGCGCAGGTAGTCGCAGGCCAGGCGGAACAGCAGCGTTGGCGAGTCATGCTCCAGGGCCCGGGCGGCGAGGAACATATCCAGCTCCTTGAACTCCACGTCGCCCGCCGGGCGCCAGCCGAGCAGCTTGGCCACCTCGACCAGGTGGTCGGTTCGGGTCTGGTCCCGGGCTGCGTAGGAAGAGATGGCGTCTGCCCGAATGCCGAGGTGCCCAGCGAGGCGCTGAACTGCGTGGGCTGGCGCCGATGCGACGTCATCGGGTACGAAGCCCAGCCAGGGCAGTGTGCAGAGCTGGACCGCCACGCCCAGGTGGTTACTCGATCCTCGGTGGGACCGGACGAACGCCTCGTCGCTCGGGGTCAGGGTGAAGAAGTGGATCAGCTCGTTCCCGGTCGACCTCCGGGAACCCTCGCAGCCGCTCAAGCTCCGCTTCGGAGAAGACCTGCGTCGCCACGCCAACCCCACCTCCACCGGCCGAGGGACGATCAGCACCTTCTCACAACCGGCCGGTCACCGCCCCGGCGCCGCCGGGCCGCAAACGTTGTTTATTGCGCCACTACTACCGCGACCCCCTTTGCGGGCTGAGCCCCGTAGCCGCCACAAGTCCGGTCGAACGCCGACAACGAGCAGCCGCCGCTTCTCCTGGTCGTTGCATCGGCGCGGCGCGCAGTGCACTTGAAAGGAAATTTCGCGATCCCGTTGACGGTTCGCGGTTCGGGTTCCCCGCGAGGGGTCTCCGGGGCGCTTACCCCGGA
>JBOGID010000379.1:0-4342 GCA_050742295.1 Acidimicrobiales bacterium
GGCCGGGGCTGTCACCGGGCCCGACGAACCAGATCTCGTAGTACTCGCCCTTCGGCAGGATGGGCAGGTCGTTTGTGCGCAAGTGGACGATGCGGCCGATCCCGACGCGCCGTCCCTCGGCGGTGACCGTGACCGCGCCATCCAGTGCCCTGAGGACCGCGTCGAACTCGAGGACGCCGACGCTCTCTTCTGTGGTCGGCTCCCTGGTCACCACCGTGCCGGCCACGAAGCAGCCGACAGCGAGACCGGCGGCAAGGACACCGGAGGCAACGCGGCGGAGCGGGGCCCGCCGTCGGCTGGTTGCCCGCCTGGGCGCGCCCAACCGGAGGCGTCGGTCGTCGGCGAGGACGCGCAGGGCAGCGACGCGGTCGGGGGGCGGCTCCCTCGGCTCGGCCGCCAGCGCCCGGCCAAGCAGCTCCAGGCTCTCGTCCTCAGCGGTCACCGCTCACCTCCTCGAGCAGGCTTCGCAACCGGACCAGCGCCCGGGCCTGGGCCATGCGGACCGCGCCCGCCCGCTTCCCCACCACTTCGCCCACCCCCGCGGCGCTGAGGCCGCCGACGACCCGGAGCTCGAGCAGCTCCCGCTCGTCGCCGCTCAGCCGCCCGAAGGCCCGGCGTACCTCGTCGTGCTGCTCACGGGCCAGCACGGCGTCGAGCGGTGTGGGCTCTCCTGAGGGCGCATCGACCGGAGCGCCTGGGGGTCGTGCCCGGGCGCTGGACCGTTGCGACTCGAGGACCACGTTGCGAAGGATGCCGTAGAGCCAGGCGTCGAACCCCGCGCCCTTCCAGGTGAACCCGGGGATGCGGTCGAGGGCGCGGGTCATGGTCTCGCTGACGGCGTCTTCGGCGGCGGGTTCGGAGGGGAGCCGGCGACGGGCATAGGCGAACAGCGGCCGGTAGGCACGCCGGTACAGAGTCTCCCACGCTTCGGGGTCTCGCCGAGAGGCGCGCTCCACGAGCCCGCGCAGGCCCTCGTCGCCCATCTCCCCGTTCACGCCCCCCGACAGGGCGGGAAAGCACGGCGCCAGGTCGTTGTGACGGTGCCGCCCGCGTCGCCCGGCCATCCCCCTGGTTCTCTCCTCCCTGGTCGACGCAGATCGCTACCGGCTCCTGGGCCCGATTGCCCCGACGCTGGCTCCGGGGCGCCGCCCGCACACATTGTGAACCGAGCAGCCCCGGCTCTCAACCACCGCAGTTCCCATGTGGAGGGCGGGATACCTACTTGGTCAGTAGGTCAGGGTGATCGAGCCCGACGTTGCTGACCCCGAAGGCACGCCGCACGCCGCCCCGGTGCGCAGGGCCGAGGTCGAGACGTTGATCCCCTCGACGCGGGCCGGTACGGGCACGCCGGCGATCGACCCGCAGAAGGCGGGACCTTCGACCTCCGCCTCGTCCACCGTGAAAAGGAGCTTGCCGGCCACCGGCTGGCGAGAGTCGTCTTGGATCGTGGCGGACACCGACCCGACGCCCGCCGGGGGCAGGAAGCACGCGCCACCCCAAGACGGGCGGATCCTTGCACCGTTGATGTAGCACTGCGGGTACAGAGCCGGGTACGAGCCGAGGACGTAGCGCTCAGCCTGGGCCACCGCGGCGCGGGCTGGCGACAAGGCGGGCGCCGCCAGCGCGACGGCCGCGAGCGCCGCCCCTACCGAGGCACGGAACGATTTCATGCGGATCTCCTCCTCAACCGACGGGGTTTGCCATGACCTCTATGACCCGCGCGGGCTCGATGTCACGGGGCAAGCTCATCGGGCGCCGGTCGTCATCGACGCTGAAGCCCGGCTCGGCGGCCGCCGAGCCGGGTCACAGCAGTGTGGCGATGTGATCGCGGGGGTTCGAGCTGCACCACGATCGAATCGCCTGTTTTCAGACGGTCCGACAGTGCCGGGCCCCGAACTGATAGGCGGGGCCACCGTTCAAGGCCGAGACCGCGGGCTGCACGCACACGGTGACCGACCTGATCTGGCTGGTGTTGGCCGTCACGGTAGCGGGGATGGTGGCAGCGTGGTTCCCCGGGTCGGTCCCCGTCGCCGAGGTGGTGGACGAGGAGCCGCTGTCGAGGTTGACGGTGAAATCGCACTGCACGTTGGTCGCCGCGGCCACGGCCCCGGTGGCGGTGGCGTCGCCCTGGAAGGTGAACATCACGTCGCCGGGCCGGCTGTTCACACCGGCGGGCGGGGTGGTGAACGTGAAGTTGCAGGTGCTGGCCAGGGTGAAGTTGCCGACCGTGTCGTAGTAGATCGGGCCAGAGCCGCCGTTCGTGGCGCCCGCGGCGGTGATCGTGGCCGCAAAGGCGCCGGCCGTGATCACGACCACGAGCGCGGCCCTGCCGAGCTTGGGCAGATTCATGTCGATGCTCCTCCTGTCGAGGGCTCAGTTCGTCGTCCGTTGCGGTCCGGGTGGCCGATAGGCTGCGCCGGCGTGGCGACGCTGTGTTATGCGCGGAGCTTCGATCCCGTCACTGCCTGGGAGAGGATCTGTGCCGGATGCCGAACGCGGACCAGCCCCTGTCGCTTGCCAGCTCGATGGGACCACCCTCTTGCCACGACCATGGGACCACGCCGGGCTCCACGTTCAGCCGGCAGGCGATGATCCCGGCCGGCGGCGGCGCGCCGGCCCCGCCCTCGTGCTGGCCCGGCCGCCCGGCCGGTCGTCGTCACGCTCAGCGGATGCCGGTGCGGGCGTCGGCGCCCGGCGGGTGGGCCTCGACCAGCCGGAGGAGGGCATCGGCCGGGATGCGGAGGCGGTCGGCGGTGCGGGTCAGGAGCAGGTCGGTGTCCAGGACGCCGGCGGTGACGGTCGGGCCGAAGGGGCTCCAGAACGCCCGTCGGCGGTGATCGTCAGCTCCGCGGGGAGATCGGGCGGGCCGACGCCGACCCCTTCGCCCCGCACGCGCGCCCGGCCGCGGCGAACCACCGGGCGCACGACGTGGTCCTCGTCCTCGACGCCCAGGGAGCGGTGCAGCTCGCACAGCCGGGCCATCTCCTCCGCGTCCGGCTCGCCGTCGAGCAGCCTCGGGATCGCCTCGACCACCTTGGCGAAGTTGTCCGGGCCCCGCGCCGCGTCGTTGCGATCGGCCCGGTCGCTGTCGAGGGAGACCTGGACCCGCACCGGGAGGCCGGCCAGCGGGCGGAGCGTGGCCAGCCGGGCGTCGGTGAACAGCGTGCCGTTAGTGAGCACGACCGTGGGCAGGACCGCCGCCACGCGGGCCAGCACGGCCGGCAACCCGGGGCTGAGGAAGGGCTCGCCGCCCGTCACGCCCGCTTCGGTGAAGCCGAGCGCCGCCGCCTGGTGGGCGAGCTCGACGATCTGGTCACCGGCGAGCGCCCGGCGAGGGACGCCGGGGGCGGACTCGGTGAGGCAGTAGGTGCAGGCCAGGTTGCAGGCGTAGGTCGAGTAGAACCACACGCGCCCGGGCAGGCGCCCCTCCGCCACCGCGCCGGCGACGGCGCCCGCCGTGCTCATGGTGCGAACCCGGCCGCCGCCAGGCGGGCGTATGTCGTCTCCGACGTGGGCAGGGCCAGGGCGGTGCACAGGCGGTTGAGGAGCATGGTCGCGCCGAGGGTGACGGTGAGCTCCACGATCTGGTGCTCGGCGAAGCGGGCGGCGAGCTCGGCGTGCACGTCCTCGGCCACCGGTCCCCGGCCTCCCGCCCCGGCGTCGATCCACGCCACGAGGGCGGCGGCGGTCCCGGTCGCCGTCGGCCGGCACTGCTCCGCAGGCGGAGTCCCTCAGGGCCCGCACCCGCTCCGCGCCCAGGCCCATGTCGAGGGCCACGACCGTGTGGGCGTCGACGCAGTAGCGACAGCCGAGCACCGCCGACGTTCGCAGGATGACGGTCTCTTTGGCCGCGGGCGGGACCGAACCCGGGCCCAGGGCCACGCCGAGGAACCGCACCGCCACCTCGGCCACCTCCGGCACCGTGGCCAGGGCCCGGACGATGACGCCCGGATCGCCGGCCGCGAACAGGCCGGCGACGAGCAGGGGCGCCTGGTCCTGCTCGATCAGCCGGACACATGCGGGCACCGCCCCAGGCTGCCACGCCGGGGCGGCCACGCCAATGGCGGGCGCGCCGTGGTAGGAATTCCGCCGGTGAGCGAGGACCGCGAGCTCGGGGCGGTACCGGCCGGCCCCCGCCGGCTGGCCCAGGGCCTCGCCGCCCTCCGCATCTTCGCCGGCGCCATCCTGTTCGCCAACGGCGTGGCCAAGCTCGCGGGCATCACCACCATCACCGTGGGGCCCTACATGGTCAACCTCATCGACCGGGAGGCGACCCGGTTCATCCTGCGCTTCGAGGGCCTGGAGAACCCCGCCAACGGGGGGCCGGGCACCCGGGTGCCGG